>NZ_CP018789.1:653809-980713 GCF_002139855.1 Campylobacter porcelli | reverse complement strand
GACCGACCTTAGAAATAAGCCTATGAGAGACTATGGTACAAGTAAGTGCGCCAAGGAAAAATAAAGATGTAATAAAGCCAATTTGCGTCTTTGAAGCACCCATATCATTGAGTAAAACCCCACCTGAGCTAACTACTAAGCCACTAGCGATAAATATAAAGCTAACGCCGATAAATAAGGCGCTTAGGGATATTATGGCTCTTTTACTTCCTCGCATAAAATACCCCCGCACAAAACACCCCAAGTGGCATTAAAGCAAGTCCCATTAAAAATGATATAGGCTCGAAAATCCCAGCTCTAAGCAGGGCAAAAAACGCTACAATCAATATAAGATAGCTAATTAATCTAAGTGGTTTAAAAGCACCTAAAATATCGATTTTACGAAATTTAATGCTATTTTTATCATCTTTGATATTTTGATTATTCTCATTTTCTTCATCTTCGAAAATTTCAAGCTCTTTATCGCTTAATTCATAGTTTATACTTCTATTTTTAACCCTATTTTTATAGCCAAGATAACTAGCAAATAGTATCAAAGTCGAAGAGATAAAAGCCACTTGAGAATTCAAAAGCTCAACCGCCCCAAAAGCCGAAGTAATAGCTATCAACAATAGATCCAAGATTAGATAAAATATAGCTAAATTTTTAAATTTCATCTCTTTTCTTTAAACTCTTCATAGCTTTTAACTTGAGATTTATAGGCTTTATAGATATTATTTATCGCAGCGCCAACACCTATGAAAATACCAACTCCAAGTCCCCAGTTTGAGCCTGTTAGCTCCTTTAATCCCCAGCCGATGCCAAAGCCTATAAGCACCGCAACTACAATTGATATACCAAGGCTTAGGCTATCAGCGGCTTTTATGGCTGTGTTTATCTTTTTACTTTTTTTGCTCATAGCTCTTTAAAACTCTCTTTTATAGCTTGTGCGGTCTTATCTAAGCTTGTTTGACTTAGTGGCTTACAAACAAAGCAAGTCTCAAACTGGCTTGGTGCTAGATATACGCCTCTTTTAAGCATTTGAGCGTGGAATTTAGCAAATCTATCTGTATCGCTTTTTAGTGCTTGAGCGTAGTTGGTAACTGGATTTTCGCTAAAGAAAAATCCCCACATGGATCCACGCACTTCAACTTGTAATCCAATCCCACTCTCTTTAGCAGCTTGTAGCATACTATTTGTGATAAATTTACTTTTTTGCTCTAGCTCATCATATAAATTTGGCGTATTATAAATTTTATTTAACGCAGCCAGTCCAGCGGCCATAGCAACGGGATTTCCACTTAGCGTTCCAGCTTGATACACCCCACCAAGTGGGCTTATAAGCTCCATTATCTCCTTTTTACCAGCATAAGCAGCACATGGCATACCACCGCCAATAACCTTGCCAAATGTAACTATATCGGCCTTAATCTTATTTAATCCATAGCTACCAGTAGCACTAGCTCTAAATCCACTCATAACTTCATCAAAGATTAAAACCGCACCATTTTCATCACAAATCTTTCTAAGCCCATGTAAAAACTCATCGCTACCAGGGACTAGACCCATATTTCCAGCAATTGGCTCAACGATTATAACGCCAATATCGGCATTTTTAAAGCACTCTTCAACGCTATTTAAATCATTATATTTTGCTAGGTGGGTATTTTTTATTATATCATTTGGGACGCCTAAACTACTTGAGTATCCAAAAGTTGTAGCACCGCTTCCAGCCTTGACTAATAATCCATCGCTATGGCCGTGATAGCACCCTTCAAATTTGATAATTCCATCTTTTTTGCTATATCCACGAGCTAGTCTAATGGCACTCATAGTAGCCTCAGTCCCACTACTAACAAAGCGAATTTTATCAAGATGAGGAAATTTAGATAAAACTAATTTAGCTAGTTTAGTCTCTAATAGACATGGTGCGCCAAAGCTTAAACCCTTTTTAGCTGTTGATATTACCGCATCTTCTATATCCTTATCGCAGTGACCAAAGATGAGTGGCCCCCAGCTTAAAACATAATCAATATACTCATTATTTTCAATATCATAGATAAACTCACGCTCACCTCTATCGATTATTAACGGAGTAGAGCCAACTGAGCCAAAGGCACGCACTGGAGAATTTACCCCACCTGGGATATACCTTTGTGCTTCTAGAAATTCATCTTTATTTCTCATCTTTTTTATCCTTATTAAATGAAGTTATGTATTCAAATAAATTTAAAATCTCATTTTGAGTAAGAAAATATGATGGCATAATGCCTTTAGAGTCTGTAATGGCTGATTTAAATCTGTTAAAATCAAGATTATTTATCCTTGGTGCCTTTAAAGATCTCTCCTCATATTTATTACTTTTTTTATTAAATGCTTTATATTTGACGATTAATGCTCCCTCTCCTTTATCGCCGTGGCATTTATTACACCCTATGCCTCTTGGATTTTTGTATAGCATTTTGGCATATTCATTTTTGGTGATAAACTCACTACTAAATGCAAAAGTAGTAAAAATTAAAAAAAAAGTAATAAATTTCATATATCTCACTTGAATTTAATTTGAATTTAGGTATGATACAATTTTTGTAATTAAAAAATACATAAAAGGACTAAAAATGCAGATAATTGATGGCAAAGAGATAAGCAATAGAGTAAAGCAAAGGGTAAAAGATGAAGCCTTAGCCCTAAAAAGCAAAGGAATTACGCCAACCTTAGCAGTTGTACTAGTAGGCGATGATAAGGCTAGTCAGACATATGTAGCTAGTAAAGAGAAAGCAACAATCGCTTGTGATATGGGCTCAGTGGCTCATAAATTACCTGCATCAACTACTCAAAGTGAGCTTTTGGCTTTAATAGAGCTATTAAATGCTGATGATAGCATAGATGGAATTTTAGTCCAATTACCACTTCCAAAGCATATAGATACAAATTCAATTCTTGAAGCGATTGATCCAAATAAAGATGTAGATGGATTTCATGCTATAAATGTAGGCAAGCTAAATAGCGGTCTTGATGGATTTGTGCCTTGTACCCCACTTGGGATAATGGAGCTTTTAAAAGCCTATAATATCGAAGTAAGCGGTAAAAATGCTGTGGTTATAGGAAGGAGCAATATAGTAGGCAAACCAATGGCGGCACTACTGCTAAATGCTGGGGCTACTGTTACTATAGCTCACTCTAAAACAAAAGATTTAGCAAAAGTTTGCCAAAATGCTGATATAGTAGTGGTGGCTGTGGGTAAGCCAAATTTCTTAAAGGCTGATATGATAAGAGATGGAGCTATAGTCATTGATGTAGGGATAAATCGCTTAGATAGTGGAAAGTTAGTTGGTGATTGTGATTATGAGAGCGTAGCCCCAAAATGCTCTATGATAACTCCTGTGCCAGGTGGAGTGGGGCCTATGACAATTGCAATGCTGCTTAGCAATACGCTAAAATCTGCTAAAAATAGAAAATTAAAAGGTTAAGCTTTGAGAATAATTTTTTCTAAATTCTATGATTTTTGTAGTAGTTGGACGGGGACTATAATTATAGTTTTGTTTATCATATTTTTTATAGCTCAAGCCTTTGTAATACCTAGTGGCTCTATGAAAAATACTCTTTTAGTTGGAGATTATCTCTTTGTTAAAAAATACTCATATGGAATTCCCACACCACATATTCCATTTATAGAAATTCCAGTGCTTCCTGATAGCGATGGCGATGGTCATTTGATAGCTAGTGATGGGCCAAAGCGTGGAGATATAGTGGTTTTTCGCTATCCAAAAGATCCTAAAATTCACTATGTAAAGCGTAATTTTGCCACTGGGCTTGATGAGGTGATATTCGCTCCTGGGGCTATGTATCTGCGCCCAAGCGGTGGAGATGATGAGATAGCAAGGGAATTTAAAGATGCTAATATCGTGATTTTAAGCGGAAAGAAATTTATAAAAGAGCCATATAAGATGGCTGGAATTCACTATGATAATAACACTGATAAAGATAATTATGGTGGGTTAAGAGCTGATACATTCACAATTGCTGGTATGGTGGATTTTGCTATGAGCGAGATTATGGTGCCAGAGCTACCTAGAATTGGTGGGTTAGATTTTAATGCATACTACTTTAGAGTGCCACAAAATGAGTATTTTATGGTAGGCGATAATAGAGAAAATAGCAGTGATAGTAGGTTTTGGGGATCAGTGCCTTATAAATATATAGTTGGGACGCCGTGGTTTGTATATTTAAGCTATGATGAAAACTACAAAATCCGATGGGATCGCATAGGACGCTTAGCAAGTAGTTTAGAGGATATGGCAAAATAGTTAAATTTATATCATTTAATATGATATAATCAAAGAATTTTAATTAAAGTAGGTTTAGATGAATATTTCTAAGGTTTATATAGCTAGTGATCACGCTGGATATGAAGCAAAAATGCAGACAAAAAATATATTAGAAAGTATGGGATTATCTGTAGTTGATCTAGGCACCAATAGTGCTAGTAGTAGTGTTGATTATCCAGATTTTGCTACCTTGGTAGCTAGTAGCATTAAAAGTAGCGATGAATTTGGCGTACTAATATGCGGTAGTGGAATTGGTATCTCTATAGCTGCAAATCGCTTTTCTCATATACGATGCGCATTAAGCCATAATGCCACAGTAGCAAGACTATCAAGAGAGCATAATGATGCAAATGTATTATGCTTTGGTGCTAGGGTGGTTGGTAGTGATGTTATTAAAGATATGGTGGAGGTGTTTTTTGCTACTGAATTTATTGGTGGTAGGCATCAAAGACGAGTTGAAAAGCTAGGAGCGTGTCAATGTTTTTAGATTGGATTTTTTATACATTTTTTATCTGTTGTAGTGTATATTTGATTGTTATGGTATTTTACTATAAAACTTTGCTTAAAAAAGAGCGTTCTATGCGTGATTTTGTCAAAAATAATTTAGATGATACTGAGATAATCATTCGCAAACTCCAAGTTCAACTCCAAAGAAGTCTTGGAAATATAGATATATTAACCGATGAATTAAATAAAATTAAAGGCGATGTTACTGGTCTTAGGACTAGAAATTCACAATATAGAATTGAAAATGATAAATTAAGGGCTAGAATAAAAGAGCTTGAAGGCAAGATTGAAGCGCTACTATAGATTAAATTTAATAAGGAAAAGTATGGATAGTTTATCGCAAGAGCAAAAAGAGTATTTAAAATCAACCATTAGAAAGATCGCTGATTTTCCAAAGCCTGGAGTGTTATTTAGCGATATTACTACGCTTTTAGGGAACGCAAAGGCGTTTAATCTTTTGATGGAGCATCTCTATCAAAGATATAAAGATAGAAATTTGGATTATGTTGTAGGGATTGATAGCCGTGGATTTATCTTTGGTGCTGCTTTGGCTGATAGACTTGGGGTTGGATTTGTCCCTGCTAGAAAATCAGGTAAGCTCCCATATACCACTATTTCGCAAGAGTATTTGCTAGAGTATGGATCTAGTAAGCTTGAGATGCATATTGATGCTTTTAAGCCAGGGGCAAATGTGTTATTAGTAGATGATGTAATCGCCACCGGCGGCACGGCTAAGGCAGCTTGTGAGCTGATATTAAAGCTTGGGGCAAATTTAGTTGAGATGGCTTTTGTGATTGATATTGGGATTGGTGGATTAAAAGAGCTTAAGGGTTATGCGCCAATTTATGTAGCATTAGAGGATTAGAGTATGGAAGAGTTTTTAAAAAATCTACTATATGAGTATAAAAATTTTGCATATCTTATAATATTTTTATGGTGTATTGCTGAAGGGGAGTTGGCTCTTATTTTGGGTGGTATATTTGCTCATGAGGGGCATGTGAATTTAGCTCTTATCATATTTGTAGCTGGGCTAGGAGGCTTTGTAGGGGATCAAATCTACTTCTATATTGGTCGTTATAATAAAAAATATATCCAAAGAAAATTAGTCAAACAAAGGCGTAAATTTGCAGTGGCTCATCTACTACTTCAGAAATTTGGCTGGCCGATAATCTTTATTCAAAGATATATGTATGGATTTCGCACTATTATACCAATGAGTATAGGAATTACTAGATATAGTGCTAAAAAATTTGCTTTTATAAATTTAATTAGTGCTTGGGTTTGGGCGGCCATTACCATACTTTTGGCGTGGCATTTTGGTCAGCTTATATGGGCTGGTATAGAGTGGGCGGAGTCTCATTGGTATTTTGCCGTGCCGATTATAGGTGGGTTTTTGGCCATTTTGTTTTTTGGTTTAAAATATATGGAAAAAAGAATATTAAATGAAAGGAAAAATAGACTAAATGTTTGTTGAATTAGTAGATAAAAAATTAGTCGATATTCAGGCTGATTATGAGGTGATTTTTATTGTTGATAAGAATTTAAGCCATAGATTTGTAGGTGATTTGGGTGAGTTTGATTTTTACTCTTATAAGGGTGATGGCGTTTTAAATTTGCCTAATAAAAGACGAATTTATGTAGGTGTTAAAAATCTTGATTTAAACTCTCTTAGGCTAGCAAGTGCTAAGGCATTTAACGCTATTAAAGAGTTAAATATCAAAAGTGTAAAAATTGCTAGTTATGTTGGTGAGTGCGTTAAGATGAGCTTTGAGGCTATTGCTGAAGGGTTTTTACTAGCTAATTATAAATTTGATCGTTATAAAAGCGAAAAAAAAGATAGCAAAATAGAGAAAATTCTAATCTCAACTGAGGATTACAATAGCAAAAAAATCGCTATAGATGAAGCACAAATTGGCATTGATCATGCTCATATCATAGCTGAAGCTGTCAATTACTCAAGAGATATTGTAAATGAAATTCCAGAGATTTATACACCGCAAAAGATGGCTGAAGATGCTAAAAATCTAAGCCTAAGCTACGCTAATATAGAGTGCGTTATACATGATGAAAACTACTTAAAAAGCCAAAATATGAACGCCTTTTTAGCTGTTAATAGAGCCTCTATCCACCCGCCACGCCTAATCCATCTAAAATATACGCCAAAGCAACAAAGTATTAAAAGAGTTGTATTTGTCGGTAAAGGCCTTACATATGATAGTGGTGGATTAAGCTTAAAACCAGCTGATTATATGCTAACTATGAAGAGCGATAAAAGTGGCGCAGCGGCTGCGATGGGTATTATAATGGGTGCGGCTAAGATGGAGTTGCCATTTGAAATTCACGCAGTTTTGGGGGCTACTGAGAATATGATTGGTGGAAATGCCTATAAGCCTGATGATGTGCTAATTACTAGAAGTGGGGTAAGTGTTGAGGTTAAAAATACAGATGCGGAGGGTAGATTAGTTTTAGCTGATTGCTTGGATTGGGCGCAAAGTGAGCTTGACCCAGAGCTTCTTATCGATATGGCGACACTTACTGGTGCTTGTGTTGTAGGTCTTGGAGAATATACAAGTGGAGTTATGGGCAATAGCTATGAATTACAAAGTGAGTTTAAAAATTATGCTAGTAGAAGTGGCGAGTATTTGACTATTTTGGAATTTAATGAAGAGCTAAAAGAGCTGATTAAAAGCGATATAGCTGATATTTCAAACACCTCTTCAAGTAGATATGGTGGGGCTATTACGGCTGGTATATTTTTAGATAAATTTATAAAAGATGAGTATAAACATAGGTGGCTTCATCTTGATATTGCCGGACCTGCTTATGTGAATAAGGCTTGGGGTTACAATCCATCTGGGGCAAGTGGCGCTGGAGTTAGAGCGTGTTTATACTACTTACAAAAACTAGCTAGAAATTATCAAAAAGGTGAGAAATAATGGGCTTATCAGTAGGTATTGTAGGTTTGCCAAATGTAGGTAAATCTACTACATTTAACGCACTTACAAAGGCTAGTAATGCTGAGGCCGCTAACTATCCATTTTGCACGATTGAGCCAAATAAAGCTATAGTCCCAGTCCCAGATCCTAGACTTGATGAGTTAGCTAAGATTGTCAAACCAAATAAAATTCAGCACTCTGTGATTGAATTTGTCGATATAGCAGGTCTTGTAAAGGGTGCTAGTAAGGGTGAAGGTCTTGGGAATAAATTTCTTTCAAATATTAGAGAGACTGAGGTGATTTTACACATTGTAAGGTGCTTTGATGATTCTAATGTTACCCATGTAGAAAATAGCGTAGATCCAATTAGAGATATTGAGATTATAGAAACAGAGCTTATTTTAGCTGATATAGAGCAACTTGCTAAAAAGATAGATAGATTAACTAAAGAAGCTAAGGCAAATGTAAAAGGGGCTAAAGAGAGTCTAGAGTGCGCTAAAGCTTTAGCTACTCATCTTGATAGCGGTAAGAGTGCGGCTACTTTTAGTGAGTTTCATAGCGATGTTTTTACCGCTTTAAATAAAGAGCTTAGACTTCTTTCAGCCAAAGAGGTAATATATGGTGCTAATGTGAATGAAGATGAGATCTCAATCGATAATGAGTATGTAAAAAGTGTAAAAGAGTATGCCAAAGAGCGTGGAGCTGAAGTTATCAAGCTTTGTGCGAAGATAGAAGAGGAGCTAATAGGGCTTGATGATGATGAAGCCAAAGAGATGCTAGAGAGCTTAGGAGTAAATGAGAGTGGGCTAGAGAGTATTATACGAACGGCATTTGCGAAGCTTGGGCTTATTAGTTATTTTACAGCTGGAGTTGTAGAAGTAAGGGCTTGGACAATCTCTAAAGGGTGGAAAGCTCCAAAGGCAGCTAGTGTAATTCATAATGATTTTGAGCGTGGATTTATCAGAGCTGAGATAATTAGCTATGATGATTATATCGCTTGTGGTGGTGAAGCTAAGGCTAAAGAAGCTGGTAAGATGAGATTAGAAGGTAAGGATTATATCGTAAATGATGGCGATGTAATCCACTTTAGATTTAATGTATAACTCTATTTATCCTAAATTTGAAATGAATTTGGGATAATTCTTATATAAATAAGAAATATTAAACTAAATTTAAAAAATCATTTTATAAATATTATAAATTAATCAATTTTTGTTTATATCTATATAAAAACTATTTATTTTAATAAATATAATTTTTTAATTTTAATCAATATATATGATAATAAATATCAAATATATTTTAGGATAAAAATTATTAAATTTAAATTTATATAGATTAAATAGTGATTTTATCATATTATTTTAAATTCTATTAAAAAGATATTAAGAGTATTAAACTCTAAATTTCCCTAAAATCTATAATATAAATAATAATATAAATAAAATAAATTTAAGTCGCAAAATATGAATAAATGTATATAATAACGCCAATTCTACATTATTTCAGAAAGGTTAGATATGGATAGACGAGATTTTATTAAGAGCTCAGCCATTGCGGCTGCTTGTTCGGCTGCTGGTCTTAGTGCGCCTAGCTCATTAGGTGCTGCTAATAAAGATCAAAATTGGCGTTGGGATAAATCAGTGTGTAGATTTTGCGGTACTGGTTGTGGTATTGTTGTTGCTACTAAAGATGGCAAGATAGTTGCTGTAAAAGGTGATCCGCTAGCTCCAGTAAATCGTGGTCTAAACTGCATTAAAGGCTATTTTAATGCTAAGATTATGTATGGCGAAGATAGGATTACTAAGCCACTTTTAAGGGTTAATTCTAATGGCGAATTTGACAAAAAGGGTAAATTTGTCGAAGTTAGCTGGAAGCGTGCATTTGATGAGATGGAAAAACAATTTAAAAAAGCTTATAACGAGCTTGGACCAACTGGTATTGGTGTATTTGGCTCAGGTCAATATACTGTTCAAGAGGGTTATTCGGCTGTTAAGCTAATCAAAGGTGGTTTCCGCTCAAACAATATTGACCCAAATGCTAGACATTGTATGGCTAGTGCGGTTGTGGGCTTTATGCAAACTTTTGGTATAGATGAGCCAGCTGGATGCTATGATGATATAGAGCTAACTGATACAGTGGTTTGCTGGGGTGCTAATATGGCAGAGATGCACCCAGTTTTATGGGCTAGAGTAAGTGATAGAAAACTTCAAAATCCAAATAATGTAAAAATTATTAATCTATCTACATTTTCAAATAGAACATCAAATATTGCTGATATGGAGATTGTCTTTAGACCTCAAACAGACTTAGCTATATGGAACTATATTGCTAGAGAGATTGTATATAATCATCCAGAAGCAATTGATGAAAAATTTGTAAAAGAGCACTGCGTATTTACAACTGGTCCAGCTGATATCGGTTATGGTATGAGAGCAAATATTAATCATCCTAAATATCTACCAAGTGAGCTAGATACTGCTGCAAAAGAGAAATCAAAAGTATTAACCGAAGCTGAAGGCGTAACACTAGCATATCTAGGAATGAAAGCTGGAGATACAATGGAGCATAAACACACAGCCGCTCCAGATGCTCACTGGCAAATTTCATTTGATGAGTTTAAAAAAGCCTTAGCTCCTTATACGCTTGATTTTGTCGCAAAATTAGCTAAGGGCGATGATAATGAAGATTTAGAAGAATTTAAAACAAAACTTCAAACTCTAGCAAACTACTATATAGATAAAAAACGCAAAGTAGTGAGCTTTTGGACGATGGGTATGAATCAACATACTCGTGGTACATGGGTAAATGAGCAAAGCTATATGGTGCATTTCTTACTAGGCAAACAGGCTAAACCAGGTAGTGGAGCATTCTCGCTAACAGGTCAGCCAAGTGCTTGTGGTACAGCTAGAGAGGTTGGAACATTCTCACATCGCTTACCAGCAGATATGGTGGTTGCAAACCCTAAACATAGAGAGATTACAGAGAAAATTTGGAAACTTCCAGCTAAAACTCTAAATCCAAAACCAGGCGCTCCATATATGAAAATTATGCGTGATCTTGAAGATGGCAAGATTAAATTTATATGGGTACAAGTAAATAACCCATGGCATAATACAGCAAATGCTAATCACTGGATTAAAGCAGCGCGTGATATGGATAACTTCATAGTAGTAAGCGACCCATACCCTGGCATTAGTGCTAAAGTAGCTGATCTTATCTTGCCAACAGCTATGATTTATGAAAAATGGGGAGCTTATGGTAATGCTGAGCGTAGAACTCAACACTGGAGACAACAAGTCCTTCCAGTAGGCGAGGCTATGAGCGATACATGGCAGATGATGGAATTTAGCAAACGCTTTAAACTAAAAGAGGTTTGGGGTGAGAAAAAAGTAGATGATAAGCTAACTCTACCAAGCGTTTTAGATGAGGCTGCTAAATTTGGCTATACTCCAGAATCAACTTTATATGATGTATTATTTGCTAATGCTGAGGCTAAATCATTTAGTGCTAATGATGCTATTATAGATGGTTTTGATAATACTGAAGTATTTGGTGATAGTAGAAATGTAGTTGGTAGCGATGGTGAAGTATTTAAAGGCTATGGCTTCTTTGTTCAAAAATATCTTTGGGAAGAGTATCGTAAATTTGGTGTAGGTCATGGTCACGACCTAGCAGATTTTGATACATATCATAAGGTAAGAGGATTAAGATGGCCAGTTGTAGATGGTAAAGAGACACAATGGAGATTTAATACCAAATATGATGTATATGCTAAAAAAGCAGCTCCAAATAGCGACTTTGCATTCTATGGCAACGCAGGTGCGGCTTTGCCAAGCGGGAATTTAGTTAAAGTTACTAATCAAGAAAAAACATCTATCAAAAATAGAGCTAAAATATTCTTTAGACCATTTATGGATGCCCCAGAAACTCCAAGCAAAGAGTATCCACTATGGCTATGTACTGGTAGGGTGCTAGAGCACTGGCATAGTGGCACTATGACTATGCGTGTTCCTGAGTTATACCGTGCTGTTCCAGAGGCACTTTGCTATATGAATGAAGAAGATGGTAAAAAAATTGGCGTAGCTCAAAACGATGTTGTATGGGTAGAGAGTCGCCGTGGTAAAGTAAAAGCTAGAGTGGATTTCCGTGGTAGGAATAAACCACCAGTAGGTCTAGTATATGTGCCATGGTTTGATGAGAATGTGTATATTAATAAAGTTTGTCTAGATGCTACTTGTCCATTGTCTAAACAGACAGACTTTAAAAAATGTGCTGTAAAAGTTTATAAGGCGTAAAAATGCAAAGGCGAGATGCTATAAAGACGGGTTTTAGTTTAGTTGGACTTTTGGCTGCAAGCTCTTTTGTGTATAAAGAGTATGCAAATGCTAAGCCTGTGCTTAAACTGCGTCCGCCTGCAGCTTTAGATGAAGATGAGTTTTTAACTCGTTGCATTAGATGCGGGCTGTGCGTTGAGGCGTGTCCTTTTGATACACTGAAATTAGCTGAATTTAAAGATAGCGGAGTTGGAATTGGAACTCCATTTTTTACCCCAAGAGATATACCTTGCTTTATGTGCGAGGATATTCCTTGTGTGGTTGAGTGCCCAACTGAGGCACTAGATCCAAAGCTAGTTACAAAAGATGGAGCTTTAGATATTAATATGGCTAAAATGGGCGTGGCAGTTGTCGATGAGAAAAACTGTGTGGCGTATTTTGGAATTCAGTGTGATGCGTGTTATCGTGCGTGTCCGTTAATAGATAAGGCTTTATTGATAGATTATAAACGCAATGAAAGGACAGGCAAACACGCTTTTTTACTACCAATAGTAAATAGCGATTACTGCACTGGATGCGGTAAGTGTGAAATAGCTTGTATAACAGATAAAGCCGCTATAACCGTGCTTCCAAGAGATATGGTTATTGGTAAAGTTGGCAATAACTATGTAAAAGGCTGGGTAGAAGGTGATGATGCAAAGCTAAAAGATGCAGATACTAAAATGCATCTAGATAGCAAAAAGGGCATGAAATATCTAAACGGAGATGAGCTATGAAATTCACAATTGCTAGAAGAGTAGTTCAATTAGCCATTTTAGGATTATTTATAGCTGGTAATATATATGGCGTTAATATCCTAAAGGGAAATTTAAGTAGCTCAGAGCTGTTTGGTGTAATAGGTCTTAGCGATCCATATGCATTGCTTCAGCTATTTTTGGCTGGATTTAGTGTAGGTAGTGCTAGTGTGATTGGAGCTTTGATTGTGGTTATTTTCTACGCTTTTATAGCACCTAGGGCGTTTTGCTCTTGGGTTTGTCCTATTAATATCTTAACAGACCTTGGTGCGTATATAAGGACAAAGCTAAAAATAGGCAAAAATATCATTAATATAAGCTCAAATTCGAGATATTATCTATTTGCGCTTAGCTTGATATTTAGCTTTACTTTTGGTATAGCAGCCTTTGAGAGTGTAAGCTATATTGGTGCTTTTACTAGGGGTGTTGTCTATCTTAGTGGTTCAGCAATTAGTATAGCTATTATAATCATCTGTATAGAGGCCTTTTTAGGCAAGCGTTTGATATGTGGCCATCTATGTCCTTTGGGGGCTTTTTGGGCGTTGATTAGTAGATATAGCTTAATACGCATATATCATAATAGCAAAAATTGCACCCATTGTAATAAGTGTAAAGCCGTTTGTCCTGAGATACAAGTTTTAGACATAATAGGCAAAGAGAGTAAAAATATAAGAAGCGAGTGTATAAGTTGTGGGCGTTGTGTTGAGGCTTGCAATGATGATGCACTTAATTTTAGCATATTAAAATTTAGGAGAGAAGAATGAAAAAGGGTTTGCAAAATATTTTACTTAGTGCGACTGCGGCACTAGTTTTAGCAGCTTGTAATCTAAGCACCGCACAAAACTCAGCAGTAGAAGATACACAAATTGGTCTTAGAAATGTAGAGCTTAAAGATGAAGCAAATGTAAAAAATCCATTGATTACTTGGAAGGGTGATTTGCCAGGTAGTAATGAGGTATTTGAAAGAAGCTATGAGAATGCTCCACCGCTTATTCCACATAGCTTAGATGGTTTATTACCTATTACTTTAGAATCAAATATGTGTTTGACTTGTCATACTATAGAGGTAGCTAAAGAGATGGGGACTATCCCAGCTCCACAAAGCCACTATATGTATCTATCAACTGGCAAAAAGACAAAAGAGATAAATACAGAGAGATTTAACTGCGTCCAATGCCATGTCCCTCAAGCAAATGCTGAACCGCTAGTGAAAAATAACTTTAAGGCTGACTTTAGAAACACAGAGAGCAATAGAACATCTAATCTTGTTGATGTTTTAAATCAAGGTATTAAATGATAGATAGGCAAAATCTCTTTGCTAAATTTAGGCAAAGAGAGCCTAGAATAATCCCGCCACCATACTTTAGTGGTGAATTTGACTGCGTAGATTGCCACTATCCTTGTGTTAGTAGTTGCCATAGAGAACTTCTTGAGTTTGATGGTGGTAGGGTTAAATTTATCCCTGATAAGCTTGGTTGTGATTTTTGTAAAGAGTGTGCTGTGGCGTGTGAGTCTGCTGGTAAGAGTGTTTTAAATTTAAGTAATCCTGCGGTGGTTAATGCTAATGTGCAGATAAATAGTGCTACTTGTCTAGCGTGGAATGAGGTTATATGCTACAACTGCTTGGATATTTGTAAATTTAGGGCAATTGAGTATCTAGGTATGTTTAGACCTACTATTAATGATAAGTGTGTAGGGTGTAGTGAGTGCGTAAGCGTGTGTGTAAATAACTCTGTTATTGTAAAGGGAAATTTATGAGATTTTTTGTAGTTTTATTTATGAGTATTGCATTTTTGTGGGCTGATTTTGAGCTGAAATTACCTGCAAATTCTGTAAGTATAAAGCTTGATAATAATAGCTTGTTAATAGGGCTTGATAATGGCGAATTATATAATTATGATATAAAAAGCAAAGAGTTAAATAAGATAATAGATCTACCAAAATTCTCAAATTATTTTGATAATGATGTCGCTCCAAAGATTTTTAGTATTGATAAATTGGGCGATATTATAGCGATTTTATATGAGAGTGATAATGGTGCTAAATCCCTTGGGATTATACAAAATGGAAATTTAAAAAGCTTTAAAATGCCAACTGATGGGGTAAAAAAGATATTTTTGCTAGATAGTAATCATATAATATTTGTAACTTTAAGTAGCGAAGTGGAGTATTATGATTTTAAAGATGGTAAGGTTGTTTTTAATACCAAGCTTAGCACATCTAGCACAGGGGACGCAGCTTATGATAGAAAAAGTGGAATTTTAGTTACTGGGATTGAAGGCGGTGTGATTTTTTATTTTGATACTAAGCTTAAAAAACTTATAAAGCAGATAAACGCTCAAAAAGATACGATTTATAGCGTAGGATTAAATGAAAAGCTATTAATAAGTGGCTCAGCAGATAAAAAAGCATATTTTAATAATGGCTCAAAAGAGTTTTATTATGATGCTAAATTTTTAGTATATTGCGTAGGTGTAAATAGCAATAATGCCGCATTTAGCACAGAAAATATGATAAAAATTATAGATAAAAGTGGTAAGATAGTAAAAGATATTGAGTATAATGGTGCTTCACTAAATAATCTAATATTTAGTAGTGAGTATTTAATCGGCTCAAGCTATGATAATAAGATATATTTTTGGAGTGTGGAATGAATAATATCTCAAGTGTGGTTATAAATTTGATGAGTGCTGAAATTTGTGATAAAGTAGCTAGCGAGGTGGCTAAAATTTCAAATTGCGAAATAGCTGTTAAAGAGGGCGATAAGATAGTAGCTTTGATAGAGAGTGATAATTTAGATAGTGAGTTAGCTGCGTTTAGAGCTTTAGAGAGTATAGATGGGGTAAGCAGTGTAGCAATGATATATAGCTATCAAGATTTAGATAGCGACATCTCTAAAATCAACTCAAATGATATAGGCGAGATCGTCCGTAAAATAGATAAAATGGATCCTAAAGATATAAAATATAATGGCAATCCAAATATATAAATTTATCTAAAAAATATCTTTTTTAGATATAGTCCATTTGGTGGGGCTGGTATTTTGGTAAGTGGCTTTTGAGATTTATAAAGCTTATCAAATTTGGTTAATTCCATATCGCTATTTGCGGCTTTTAAGGCGTTTGCTACCATTAGTCTGATTTGTGCTCTTAAAAATCCGTTGGCTTTGAATTTGATAATGGTTAAATTTGGATTAGGGCTACGCCTTTTTAGACTTAGTGGGGTTTTGTAAATTTGATACGCATATGCTTTATAAATCTCTCTAATTGTGGATTTTTCGCCACTTCCGACCTTATAAAATGGCTTAAAATCTTGTATGCCAATGAAGTAAGATAGCGCTAGATTTAGCCTTTGTAAATTTAAATTTGGATAAAAATATACAAAATCGCTTAAAAATGGCGACTTTTTGCCGTGGTAGATGATATATCTATACTCCCTAGCCACTGCACTAAATCTAGGGTGAAAATCCTCATCTACAATATATATATCCTTAAGCGATATATATGGACTAAGATGGCGATTAATCTGCTCTTTTAATCTATCTAAATCCCAAAAATCCCCACAATGAACGGTTGAAATTTGATTTGATGAGTGCACACCCTTATCAGTCCTTGAACCAGATAGTATAGGCTCGTAAATTCCTACATGATTTAATGCCTCATTGAACGCATCTTCTACAGCTTGCATATTTGGCTGGGTTTGTAAGCCGCTGAATTTAGAGCCATTATAGCTATATTTTAGAGCGATTTTCATTAGTATTTTTTTATAACTTTATGTTTAAAAGTAGCTATACTAGCTAAAATCGTAGTTGTAAATATAAGTGGAATTGCGTAAAATGGATATTGCGACATTAGCAAAATTGCGGTAAAATACGCCGCTAAAACAGCAAAAATACCTATATAAATAATCCCCTTTTCATACCTATATGTCACTATACCAAAGCTTAGGGCAAATAGCACACTAGCTAGTGGAAATAGGGCTATTAGAGTATAAATTGTCAGTTTTTTGGCTACTTTTGGGTCGCTATTTACTTGCTGCCAATATTTAATTATACTAAAATTATCTCCATATTTATCTTGTATATTTGAGCGGATTGTGAGCGTATCATACTTTGATACATTCCATTTATTACTTTTAATATCATAGATATAGCCATCTTTTAAGATTAAATTTAGCCTAGCATCTTCATTTGTGATATCTCCGCTACTTGCTGTTATAAATCTCTCATCATCTATACTATTATTATAAAGAACGATATTTTCATATCTTGATAGATTTTCATCGATATTTTGTCTATCTATAAATATCATCCAAGAGCCAAATCTTTGTCCAAATTCGCTTGGTTTGATATTTAAGCTTAGTTTAGTTTTTTTATAAGATACAAAGCTACTATATAAATTTAGTGCCGTAGGCATAGCGACAAGGGCTACAAATAGCAAAATTATCGAGACTATGGTTGAGATTTTTAGGAAAAATTTAGCTATATCCTTTGGGCTATATCCTAAGGTGAATATCACGATACTTTCATTCTCTCTTGATAGTCTAAAAAAGCTCATAGCCAAAGAGACAAAAAACCCAATAGGCACGGTAAATAGCAAAATTTCTGGAAGCATAAATAGATATAGATTGATAAGTTCTAAAAAATTAATATCAATATAGCTGGTAATTCTAGCAATTTGAATAAAAAATACAATCGAAACTATCAAAAATAGCGTCGCAAAAAGCGAAGCAAATGTAGATAAAAAGCTACTAAAAAGATATCTATTTACTCTATTCATATTAATCCTAAATTTATATTATTAAATTTGCTTATTAAAACAATAATAAAACTCGCAAATAGTGCTGGGATAAAGGCTATTTGGCTACTTTTTTTAATTAAGTGAATTATAAGCTGGATTATAGCACCTATAAATAAAGCTATAAATCCCCATTTAAGCCCCAAAATAGCCACCATAGACCCAATAAATATGCTATCAGCATCGCCCATTGGCTCTATGGCATTTTTACGCAGTAGCATTAGTGTGCTTTTTAAGATTACCATAAAGCCAATGATAATAAGCGAGTTTAAAGCATTATCTATTTGGCTCATAAAAGCGTAAATTATAGCTAAAAAATATCCGCTCATTAGCAGCGAGTTTGGCACAGCCTTTAGCCTAAAATCAATCACGCTAAGAGCGTAAAAAATGGTAAATATTATCACTAAAATTACAGCTAAAATTAAATTTGGCTGAATAAAATATGCCAAAATAGCTAAAATCCCAATTAAAAGCTCAGATATAGGATAGATGGCTGGTATTTGGAATTTACAGCTTTTACACTCTCTTTTTAGGGCTAGATATGAGATTAATGGAATGAGCTCGTAGAAATTTAATTTTTTATGGCATTTAGGGCAGCGACTACGAGTAAAGATAATATCTTGTGAATTTGGTAAGCGTTCTATCAAAACCATAGCAAATGAGCCAAGACATAGACCAAAAATAAAAAATATAAATAGCATTAAATTGCCCCAAATTTACGATGCGTAGATCTAAATTTGGCGATGATTTTATCAAGCTCTTGACTAGTAAAATCTGGCCAAAGAGTTGGTGTAAAGGCTAACTCAGCGTAGCTTGATTGCCATAATAAAAAGTTGCTAAGTCTTTGCTCTCCGCCTGTTCTAATCATCAGATCCACATCTCCAAAACCAGCGCTATCAAGGTGATTTGATATGCTTTGTTCGTTGATCTTAATCCCACTAGCAAGAGCTAAATTTACAGCTCTTACAATCTCATTTTGACTTCCATAGTTTATAGCTAGGATTAAATTTAATCTATCATTATCTTTGGTTTTGTTTTTAAGATTAGTTATAGCATCTTTTAGCTCATTGCTAAATGGGCTTAAATCCCCAATAGTGTGAAATCTAATGCTATTTTCTAAAAACAAATTCTCCTTAAGCTTAATAAATTTTAAAAGCAAATTTAGTAAAAAATCAACCTCGCTTTTTGGCCGTTTCCAGTTTTCTGTGCTAAAGGCATAAAGCGTGAGATTTTTAATCCCATTTTTAGCACAGTAAATAGCTATATTTTCTACTACATCGGCACCTTTTTTGTGTCCATCAGTTCTTACTAGAGTGCGACTTTTTGCCCATCTGCCATTGCCATCCATAATGATAGCTAGGTGATTTAGGGTATTCATATGGTTGCCTTTATAGTTGCTTTTTGCCATAGTGGGGCTACAGCTTTAATCTCAAATTCGCATTTTAATTCACTAGCTAGGGCTTTGCCAAGGCTTGGGTATTGTGAGCTAATTAGGTTAAATTTCCCATCTTTTATAGAGATGATTAATGGTGCAAATATCGAAAATAGAATGTAAATTTTAGGATTTTTATTAAGCTGAATTTGAAGTAGAGCAGAGCGATTATCATAGTAAAATGGTATATGAAGTATATTTTCATTTAACGCCATAATCATATCTGCATATATGCTAAATTCATCCTTTGATACTGGATTTGCCATTTTATTTTTAATGTGCGAGATGAGCCATGAGAGATTTTGAGAGTTTGCTACCATCTCTATCAGATTTGCTCCACCATCTAAAACTGGCTCTATAATGCTCCTTTTAGTTAGGGAATTTATACTTATCACTCCGCCGCTTTGAGAACCGATATTTGCGTAATATTCACTACCAACTTCTAGATCTGTATAGCTTGTAGTGCTTATGGTTTTAGTGCCAAATTTGATATTATAGCGATTAAATCTAGTTTGCTCTAAAACTTTGATTATCACAGGCAAACTCGAATTTATCATCGTTGGGATATTATTTGCGATCTTTGCTGATTGAATTTGATTTACTCTATTTATCATAGATTTTTCACCAATTTTGTAATTTGCGATGCGATTAGCTCTTTTGGGGCTAAATCGGTTTGCGTGATTGAGTCTTTGGTTATAAAGCTTATTTGCGTCTTAATAGAGCCAAATTTAATCTCATCGTTTAAGATATTTAAGCACACAGCATCAAGATTTTTATCTATTAGCATATTTTTAGCGTTATTTAGAGCATTTTGTGCGTCCATCTCCATTTTAAAGCCGATTTTTTTGCACTTTAGATTTAAATTTTTCAATATATCAATATTTAGTTTTAGCTCGATTTTATCGCCCATTTGATCTTTTTTAATCTTTCCATCTTTGGGATTAAGACAGATAAAATCACTAACTGCCGCACACATTACTAAAATATCATTTTGGGTAACTTTTTGAGAATTTAACGCATTTAAAAGTTCATTTGAGCTTTTAAATTTAATAGTCTCATACGGGGTATCAAAATCAACCGAGCTTATAAATACTACATCTGCACCAGCGTAATAGAAGCTATCAGCTAAGGCCTTTGCCATTTTGCCGCTTGAGTGATTGGTAATTGCTCTTGCGTCATCAATCTTCTCTATTGTAGGTCCTCCTGTGATTATCACCTTTTTGCCTTGATAGAATTTATCTTGATTTAATACCCTTTTAGCAGTCTCTACAATGATCCAAGGCTCATTTAATCCGCCTTTTCCATAATCCAAACAAGCTAAAGTCTTAGCAATTGGCTCAATTATTATAAAGCCATCATCTTTTAAAAGCTCTAAATTTCTAGTTGTCGCTGGATTTTGTAGCATATTATGATTAGCCGCTGGAGCGATTATTTTGGGGCAAGATGCGGCTAATATGGTTTGTAAAAATATATTATCAGCAATCCCAAGTGCGATTTTATTAATGCTATTAGCGGTGGCTGGTGCGATGATGATTAGATCATTTTTGCTAAAGCTTATGTGATCCAGTCCACCCACCCAGCTCTCATTAAGTGAGCTTAAAACGCCATTACTAAGTGCTTCAAAGCCTATTGGGGTGGTAAATTTAAGCGCTCCATCACTTAGCAAAACACGCACATTTGCTCCATTTTTTTTAAGTAGACTTAAAATTTCATAAGCCTTATAAAAGCTGATACTACCACAAACGGCCAAGAGAATATCTCTATTTTTCATCTTTTATACCAAAAAATTTATAGAAAAATCCGCTTTTATTACTCTGTTTGGCTCTAGCAATTATCAAATCACCTTTTTGGCTATCTTTTGTTACGCTAGAACCGGCTGCTATTATCGTATCATCGGCGATATTTAGCGGTGCTATGAGCTGGGTATCGCTACCGATAAATACATTTTTGCCTATTATAGTTTTATTCTTGTTTTTGCCATCGTAATTACAAGTTATGGTGCCACACCCCACATTTGTGCCTTTATCAATCTGACAATCTCCTAAATAGCTTAAATGCCCCGCCTTGACCCCATCTAAATTTGCGTTTTTAAGCTCTACAAAGTTACCAATATGAGTGGATTTTATATAGCTTTTTGGTCTTAAATGTGCCATTGGACCAATGTCGCTATCTATTATTGTGCTATACTCTACTACTGAGCCACTTTTGATAATTGAGTTTTTAATAAGGCAATCTCCCTTAATCACACATCCACTCTCTATCTCACACTCACCTTCAAATTTGGCCCTACTATCTATAAATACACTATCAGGTAGCCTAATGATAATCCCATTTTTCATCAAATTTGATTTAATCTCATTTTGCATTAAAATTTCAGCCTTGCTTAAGGCTAGTTTATCATTTATCCCCATGAAATTTTGCTCATCAACCAAGACAGAGCCAACGCTTTTGCCATCTTTTATAGCTATTTCTATAGCGTCAGTTAGGTAGTATTCATTGCTTGCGTTTTGGTTGTTTATTTGTGGTAGAATTGATTTTAATAGATCTGTATTAAAGCAGTAAGCCCCAGCGTTACATAAATTTATATCTTTTTGGGCTTGAGTAGCGTCTTTTTGCTCTACAATCTTTACTACTTGATTGCCATCTTTTATTACTCTACCATAGCCAAATGGATCTTTGGACTCAAATGTGGCTATGGTTATATCGCTATTTGCTTGAGCTATTGATCTTAGCTCTTCTACTTTTACTAGCGGCATATCAGCGCAAATTATTAATGTTTTATCAAATTTTGGCTTTGCTGCCATAACAGCCCCAGCCGTGCCAGGATAACTCTTAATATCTTGTCTTGCGATATTGATACTGCTAAATTCGCTATTTATAGCTTGGCTAACTTCATCAAATTGATACCCTAAAACCACAGATATATCATCAGAGATTTGAAGTGATTTTTCTATTATATGGCTAATCATAGATCTGCCGCTTAGAGTGTGGAGAACTTTGGATTTTGGCGATTTCATTCTTGTGCCATTACCAGCTGCTAATATGATGATTGATATATTTTTCATACTCTTTTCTTTGGGGTTAAATTTGGCAATATTGTATCTAAAATATGGTTAAAATTGATTAAATTTGATTTATGGACTTAACAATAAATTTACATAAATTATTTACAATTTTGCTAAAAATAATCAAGGTAGAAGATGAAAATATCCAAGAAAATTTTAATTATTTCTAGTGTTATCTTAGCTAGTGGAGCTATTTTGTGGTGGGGCTTAAGAGATGAAGCACCAAAAGATGAGTATATAACAACGATGGTAAAGCGAGGTGATATAATTCAAAGCGTAGATGCTGTGGGTGAGGTTTTTTCTCGTAATTTAGTTGATGTAGGTGCTCAAGTAAGCGGTCAGATAAAAGAGCTATATGTAAAGGTAGGAGATAGGGTAAAAGCTGGAGATAAAATAGCTCAAATAGATAGCATAAAACAGCAAAACACGCTAGATCAGCAACTAGCGGCTTTAGAGATTTTAGAAGCTAAATTAAATTCGGCTAAAATTTCAGTTGATATTGCATTAAAGCAGTATAAAAGGGAGGAAAATCTAGCTAAACAAAATGCTACAAGCCAACAAAGCTTAGAAAATGCCAAAGATACTTATAGCTTAAAATTGGCTAGTTTAAAGGAGATTGAAGCTCAGATTAAGCAAACTGGAATTGAGATTGATACTGCTAGGACAAATTTAGGTTATACTGATATTAGAGCGCCTTTTGATGGGGTTGTGGTATCTGTGCCTGTGGAGGTAGGTCAGACTATTAATGCTAATCAAACGACTCCAACTTTAGTTAATATTGCTGATTTAACTAAAATGGAGATAAGATTACAAGTAAGTGAGGGCGATGTGCCAAATATAAAGGTAGGAAATAGGGTAGAATACTCGATTCTTTCAAATAATTTTAAAAAATATAGTGCGGAAATTAGCTCAATTGACCCAGGTCTTACTACGCTAAGTGATGGCAAATACTCAACTACTAGCTCAACTACTAGCTCAACATCAAGCTCGGCAGTATATTATTACGCTAAGGTAAATGTAGATAATAGCGATGAGATTTTGCGTATTGGAATGACAACAGAAAATAGAATAATAATCGCTGAAAATAAAGATGTTTTGTATCTTCCTACAATGGCGATAAAATCAGGCAAAGATGGGAAATTTGTCTATATCAAAAATGGCGATAAGATAGAGCAAAAACCTATAAAAACTGGTATAACAAATGGGATAAATACTCAGATATTAAATGGATTAAATGAGGGCGATGAGGTTATATATTTCCATCTAAATTCATCTAATATTAAAAATATGATGAATAACCAAAGAAAACCAATGATGAGATTGTGATGATTAGATTAAGTAATATTCGCAAATCTTTTAAGATTGGCAATACTCAAACTGAGGTATTAAAAGGGATAGATTTAGAGATTAAAAAGGGTGAATTCGTAGCTATTATAGGGCAATCTGGTAGCGGTAAAAGCACACTTATGAATATCTTAGGTTGCCTTGATACCGCAACTAGCGGAAGCTATGAGCTTGATGGCAAAGATATAAGTAAATTTAATAAAGATGAGCTATCTTATCTTAGGTTAAAGAAATTTGGCTTTATCTTTCAGCGTTATAATCTACTTAGCTCTAATGATACTAAAAGCAATGTAGCCTTGCCTGGAATTTATGCTGGTATGCAAAAAAATGATAGATTAAATAGAGCCAAAGAGCTATTAGCAAAGCTAGGCTTAGAGAGCAAAATAGATACTATGCCAAACTACCTAAGTGGCGGTCAGCAGCAACGAGTAAGCATAGCTAGAGCGCTTATGAATGGTGGGGAAATTTTGCTTTGTGATGAGCCTACTGGAGCGCTTGATAGTGCTAGTGGATTGATGGTAATGCAAATTTTAAAAGACCTTCATAAAGATGGGCACACCATCATAATAGTAACGCATGATAAGGATATAGCTAGCTGGGCAAATCGCATTATAGAGATTAAAGATGGTAATATAATAAAAGATGAGATAAAAAGCGATGAGACCTATGAAAATAGATCTAAAAATATATCTATAGAGTCAAATTTCCAAGCCTTTAAAGATCGGTTGATAGAGAGCTTTATAATGAGCGTATCAGCTATTAAAGCTCATAAGCTTAGATCGTTTTTGACTATGCTTGGCATTATAATTGGTATCGCATCAGTTATTTGCGTGGTGGCCTTAGCTAAAGGGAGTGAGCAGAAAATTCTAGCTAGTATAAATAGCATGGGGACAAATACTATTACTATGATTTTAGGCAAAAATTTTGGTGATAGAAATGCTAAGAAGCTTAAGGATTTTAGCATAGAAAGCTATAAAATGCTTGAGGGGTTAAGCTTTGTAGATTATGCTACGCCTAGGATTAATAGCTCTGGACTTTTGACATATGGTAGTAAAAATATAGACGCTAGCCTAAGAAGTGGTAGTGAGAATTTGCTTAGCGTATCTGGTGTTAGTATTATAAGTGGTAGGGATTTTGAGCTTGATGATTTGATATTTTCTCGCTCAAATATTATCATTGATAATTTAGCTCAAAAGGAGCTATTTGATGGGGTTGATCCCATTGGTAAGACAATTATATTTAATAAACAGCCATTTACTATAATAGGAGTAGGATATAAAGATCCAGGCTCATTTGGTGCGGATAATATCACAGTGTATCTGCCATATACAACAGTAGCCAATAAGCTTACTGGTCAGCAAAAGATCCGCTCTATAGTTGTTAAAATCAATGAAAAGGTAAATACTCAAGTAGCTGAAAGTGGCTTAATAGAAGCTATGAGTTCTATTAGGGGAGAGAAAGATTTTTTTACCATAAATTCAGATACCATTAGGCAAACCGTCCAAAGCACGGTAAATACAATGGGGCTTTTGATCTCTGGGGTGGCATTTATATCTCTAATGGTTGGTGGTATTGGTGTGATGAATATTATGCTTGTGAGTGTTTTTGAGCGGACTAAGGAGATTGGAATTCGTATGGCTATAGGGGCAAAAAGTAGAGATATATTGCTACAATTTTTAATCGAAGCAATACTACTATGTGCTATTGGTGGTGTGATTGGAGTAGCAGTGGCGTATTTAGTAGGTGCCATTGTAAATAGCATAAGCACTGAATTTAGTATGATATTTAGCGTTGCTTCAATTATTATAGCTATTGTGGTTTCTAGCCTTATAGGGATAATTTTTGGCTATATTCCAGCTCAAAATGCCTCTAAGCTAAATCCAATTGATGCGTTATTAAGGGATTGATATGAGATATGTGATTGCTATTTTTATCGCTTTTATGATTAGCGGATGCGCTAGCAAAAAGCTAGATTATGAGATTAAAGATGTTGAGTTTTATACCCCTAAGTGGTATAAGGATTTTAACCAAACTACCTTAAATGAGTTGGTTGATTTAGCTATGAAAAATAGCGAAAACCTTAACATAGCGGCTCTGAATTTAGAGATAGCTATGTTAAATGCCAATGTAGCAAGTGATGGATATATACCATCGCTTAGTGGTGAGATCGGGGCTAATTCTAGTAGAGATATCGGTAGAAATGATGAGTTTAGTAGTAGATTTAATTCTAAATTTAGCCTTAGTTATGAGCTTGATATATTTGGTAAAATTTATGATAATTACAAATCCAAAGAGTGGCTATGGTCTGCTAGTAGATCAACGCTAGAAAATTTGAGATTAACTATCATAAATCAAGTTGCTAATAGCTATTTTAATATCTTATATCTTAATGACTCTTTGCGTAGTTTAAAGCAAAATTTAGATAACGCAAAGATGCTTGATGAGCTTGTGAGAGTTAAATTTGATAACGGCAAGGAGGAGTTTTTGGCTATTAAGCAAAGCTCTCAAAATATCTTAAAAATTCAAAATCAAATTCAATCTACTCAAAGGTCATTAGAGCAAAATTATGAGAGCTTAAAAAATCTCACAAGAAGCGATATGAGATTTGATGAGCTTAGTTTAAGCGAAGTTGGATTTGTGGGGATAGGTGAGTTTGAGATTAGTGAGTTATCAAATCGCCCAGATATTAATGAGGCAATTTCGAATTTAAACGCAAGTTTTTATCAATATAGATTGAGCCAAAAAGATCTATTGCCTTCGCTTTCGCTTGGGGCGAGTTTAAGCGATGATGATAGTAAATTTAAAAATAGCTTTGATTTTAATCAACTTGGTGGGGTTGTGAGTTTTAGTTTGCCATTTTTGGACTATTATAAGTTACAAAAACATATCAAAATTAGCGAACTTGAGTTTAATAAACTTAGATTAAGCTACGAGCAAACGCTAAAAAATGCGATAAATGAAGTGATAAAATATATAAATTTCTATCAAACTGATAGTAAAACATATGAGAATTTAATAGTGATGAGAAGTGATCAAGCTAAGATTGTAGAAATTTATAAGAGCAAATATGATGAAGGGAGTGCAGAGCTAAAAGATCTACTTGAGGCTCAAGATAGTTTGATCTCAACTCAAATTTCACTAATTAATCAAAAATTTGAGCTTTTAAATGATGAGCTTAGCTACTATAAAGCTATTGCAAAGTAGATGAATCTCTTTGCTAATTTTAGGCAATTTAGTCTATTTGTAGCTATTTGTATGGCGATTTTTGCTCTAAATTTCTATTTGGAGTTTAGAAATTATGAGAAATTTAAATCTTCGCCATATAGCTTTATCAAAGCCAATTTACTATTTAGTGATAAAAGGCAGGGTAAAAGTGGGGATTATTATATACTTCAGTTTAAAAGCGATAAATTTATATTCTACACTAGATCAAAAGATTTACCAAAATGTAGTAGCTGTGAAGTGGGTGTGATAACTAAAAATCTTAAATTTAAAGATTATATAACCTCTAGATTTTTCTTACCTAGCTTTAAGATTAGTGATTTTGATGAGCCAAAGAGCCTTACTAATAGATTAAAAGAGAGTATCATAAACCAGCACACAAGCACTAAAATTCAAGAACTATATAGTGCGTTATATTTAGCAACGCCGATAAGTAAGGAGCTACGCCAAAATGTAACTAACTGGGGGATTGCGCATATTATTGCAATTAGTGGATTTCATCTTAGTGTTATATTTATTTTTATATTTTTTATATCAAATTTTACGATCAAACCGCTACAAGATCGCTACTTTCCATATATAAATTTGAGATTTTATATCAGCTTAATTTTGTTTATTTTAATGGGATTTTATCTATATATTTTGGATTTTACGCCTAGTTTTTTACGCTCATATATCATGGGGGTGGTTGGGTTTTTGCTGCTTAGTCGTGGATTAAAGGTATTTAGCTTTGGAAATTTGATTTTATCTATTTTAATCGGGCTTGCTTTTAGCGTTGAGCTACTTTTTTCTATAGGTTTTTATTTCTCATGTTTTGGGGTTTATTTTATATTTTTATATATTTATCATTTTGGAAATAAAGAAGATTTAAGTAGCTATAAGCGTATTTTTATTCATACTTTGGCTTTAGAGATATTTGTGTTTTTAGCGATGAATATTCCTGTTTATTACTTTTTTCCAACTGTGAGTTGGTATCAGCTTAGCGTTATTCCTTTGGCATATGTTTTTATAATATTCTATCCGCTTAGCCTATTTTTACATCTTATTGGGTGTGGTGGGATTTTTGATGAGTGGGTTTTAAAATTTATAGAGTTTGCTCCATCGCAGGGTAGGGCAAATGTGGATTTATGGCAGTTCATCGTATATAATATCCTTGCTTTACTAGCGATATACAAAAAGCAGATAATGATATTGTTAGCACTGCTTGGGCTATTTGTCTATATTTTTGCCTTGATTTGATTTATTAAGGCTAAAGATAAAGTCATTTACCCCATTTTGGTGATTATATAGTAGTTTGAATTTATGAGCTTCTAAGATATTATATACTATATATAATCCCAAGCCAAAGCTCTTTTTGGCGTTTGAGCCTTGTGTGAATGGCTCTATATAATATTTCAAATCATTCTCTAAAGCAGCACCTTTAGATGAGAATATTATCTCATTATTTGAAATTATAATTTTAAGAGATTTATCATCAGAGTATTTTAAGGCATTATCAATCATATTCTTACACGCAATGGCTAAAAGCTTAAAATCAGCTTTTATAGTAGTATCATCTATGGCTTCTACCTTGACATTTGAGTTATCAGCCATAGCGATATCTATAGCCTCATCTATGACATCTCGCACCTTACACGGCTTTAACTCCCCAACAAGCCTAGAAGTAGCTCTCTCTACAGCAGCAAATTCATTTATCAAACTCTCAAGTCGCTCAAAGACATCGATTAATCGCTCTTGATTTTTATTTTTCTCTATCATCTCAGCAGTAATCCTGCCTTTTGTGATTGGAGTTTTTAGCTCGTGCATGATATTACGAAGGAATAGTTGGCGACTTTTATTTAAATTTTTAATCTGGCTTACAGCTTCATAAAACGCACTTGCAACCTGGCTAATCTCATCATTTCCAGTGGCGACATTTTTAATCTCTAAGTCGCCTTGAGCAAATTTATCAATTTCACGCTTTAGCTTACCAAGTGGCATAATCTTTCTTATAATGAATATATATGTAAGCAGTATAATCCCCGCTACAAAAGCAAAGATAATCTGTATTATTATATATCTATAAGATTGATAGGCTGTATCAATAAGTAGTAGAGTTTCATCATCTTTGGTGATTTTAAGATAGTTTTTCTTTTGATGAAACAATATAGCACTCACGCCTAGCTCAGTAGAGATCTCCTCTAATGTAGCGGCCTCTTTTATGATTTTCTCTTTTTTATCCTCATTAATTACTGGTGGCATATATAAATTTGATAGTTGCTCTTTATACTCATCTTGAGTGATTATCTCATTTAGATAGAGTAAGGTTGCCCTAGCTACGATGGAGTATTTAGTGTTTAGCTCTCTTGCATAGTTGGCTTTATCATACTCTATAAGCCATAAAAAGGCTATACCAATAGCTCCAATTCCAAGTGTAAAAATCAAAGTAATAGTATAAAAAATAGATGAAAATCGCATTTAAGCACTCTTTAAATTTACTGCTCTAGCTTATAGCCTACACCTCTAATTGCGTGTATATATTTTGGCTCTTTGGGGTTTTCTCCAATCTTAGTTCTAATGCGTCCGATTATAACATCAATACTTTTATTTGTGCTATCTTCGTTTATTGAGTTACAGTTATAAATCAACTCTTCTCTACTAATAGCACCTCCTTCTTTTTTGATTAAATATCTTAGTATATCATACTCAGCTACTGTGAGTTGAAGTGGCTCACCTTTTAGTGTGATAATATGGCGAAAATCATCACAAACTAAATCTTTTTGAGTTGGAGAGATCTCTTGCATTGTTATATTTTGGCGGCGTAAATGGCTCTTAATTCGTGCTAGAAGCTCTTGAGGATTGTATGGCTTTGGCAAGTAGTCATCAGCACCAAATTCAAAAGCATTAATCTTATCATTTATATCATGTCTAGCGCTTGAGATGATTATAGGGATTGTATGTTTGGTGCGTATCTCTTTACACACTTCTAACCCATCAATGCCAGGAAGGGTAAGATCTAAAATAACTAGATCAAATTTACTAGTATTAAGAGTAGATAGCCCAAGATATGGATCATCGCATATTTTCACACTCATATCAAACTGCTCTAAATACTCACTTAAAATCTCAGCAAGCTCAAAATCATCTTCAATCATTAGAATTTTTATCATATATTTGCCTTTTAAATTTGGGCTGATTATAGCCAAAAATAGCTATTATTTCAATACTAACCCCATTAAAATTCCACCCCTATTTATCCATATTATCGGCTTTCTATTTGAGGCTTTAGAGGTTTGTAGCTCTTTGCTAAATTCATTTATGTTGTTTATGATTTTTTCATTTACTTGAATGATTATATCTCCACTTTCAAAGCCGGTATTAGCAGCATTTGAGCCCTCTTTAACATCTGTGATTAATACCCCTTTTATATCTTGAGGGATTTTATATTTATACCTTATATCATCGCTTAAATTTTGCACACTTAGCCCATCGATGCTAAAATTCTTAGCTATAGTTTCTACTTCATCGCTAGTAGTTAGCTGAAGTTTTGTAGAGTAAATTTTACCAGCTCTTTCATACTCTAAGCTGATTTTGGTATTTGGAGGGTAGGCTCCAATTATATTTTTTAGATCATTTGCGCTTTTAATTTGCTTATTATCTACTTTTATAATCAAATCTCCCCTTTGTAATCCAGCCTTATTAGCTGGGTAGCCTTTTTCTACATTGGTAATTAATGCACCCTCTTTATTTTTATATATCTCTTTTTGATCTGTGGTTAAATTTGCTATCATTACGCCAATGTAACCACGAGTTATCTTTCCATCGCTAATTAATTTTTGAGCTATGGTTTTTACCATATTTGATGGTATGGCAAAGCCTATGCCATTATTGCCACCGCTTCTGCTTAAAATAGCTGAGTTTATTCCTACTAAAGCCCCACGACTATCTATCAATGCTCCACCGCTATTACCTGGATTTATACTAGCGTCTGTTTGGATAAAATCCTCATATTGATTTAGCCCGATATTATCTTTATTTAAACCACTAATTATACCGCTTGTAATGCTGCCGCCCACGCCAAATGGATTACCAATGGCAAATACCACATCGCCTTCAAGTAGCTTTGAGCTATCAGCGAAGTATGCTGGGGTTAAATTTGTCGCTTCGATTTTGATAATTGCTAGGTCAGTTTTTGGGTCTGAGCCTACTACTTTTGCTTTATACTCCTTTGAGTTATCAAGCATTGAGACTATGATCTCATCGCTATCTTCTATCACATGGTAGTTAGTTACTATATATCCATTGCTAGTGATGATAACTCCAGAGCCTAAAGATGAGCTTTTTTGACTTCTATGCTCTGGTATATTAAAGCCAAATCCAAAAAATTCTTTAAAAAATGGATCATTCATTAAACTATTTAAGTTATTTTTTGTTTTTATTGTTTTGCTTGTAGATATATTTACAACTGCTTGTTTGGCTTTTTGAATTGAGCTATTGTATGATAAAATTGAGTTTTGATCTAAGGCTGGATTGATACGAGTAAAATTTGAGTTTGCATCGCGAAATTCCACATCTGCACCAAAAATAGCCGTAGCTGCTAATAGGGATATTAGTGATATTTTTGTCATAATTATTCCTTAAGTTAAAAAATTACTTAATTATATTATTTACTAATAAATACATATTTAATATTTATATAAGTTAATTTAAATAAGTTGATTGACACTAACTCAACTTTTATGATATAATTTCTATAAAAAAATATAAGTGGAGATATATAATGAGTAATAGTTTATATGAAACCTTAGGCATCTCAAAGGGTGCTAGCAGCGATGAGATCAAAAAAGCTTATAGAAAATTAGCTAGACAATACCATCCTGATATTAATAAAGAGCCAGGTGCTGAGGAGAAATTTAAAGAGATTAACGCAGCTTATGAAATCTTAAGCGATGAGACCAAGCGTCAGCAGTATGATCAATATGGCGATAGTATGTTTGGCGGACAGAGCTTCCATGATTTTAGTAGGGCAAATTTTGGTAGTAACGCAGATATTAATGATATTTTAAATCAAATTTTTGGCAATTTTGGCAGATCTAGTGGCTCTAGAAGAGGTTTTGGTGGATTTAGCTCATCTGGATTTGAGAGTTTTGATGGATTTGGCGGTGGATTTGGGCAAAATTTAGATATTCAAGCTAAGATAAATATCTCATTTGAGTTAGCTGTAAATGGCGGAGATTATGAATTTAGCATAAATGGCGAAAAAATTAAAATTAAAATTCCAGCAGGTTTAAAAAGTGGAGAAAAGCTACGAGCTAGAAATAAAGGCAAAAGTGCTGGCTCACATAGGGGCGATCTTATCATAACTGTAAATATAGAAGATGATAAAGAGTATAAAAGAGATGGAGATGATCTATATAAAAATTTAGATATTAGCTTAAAAACGGCTCTTTTTGGTGGTAAGATTGAAGTTAAGACATTTAAAAAAGATGTATCTATCAAAATTCCAGCTAATACTAAAAATGGTCAAAAAATTAGATTAAAAGGATATGGGGTTAAAAATAGAAAGAGCGAGATTTATGGCGATATGTATTTAGTTATCAATGTGGTTTTACCGGATGTAGATCAGCTAGATGCGCAGTTAAAAGATCTACTTCAAACAAAATTATAAAGAGGCAATATGAGAAATTATGAAGAACCAGTTTATCTAATTAGCGTAGTGGCAAAGGTGTTAAATATCCATCCACAAACTCTAAGACAATATGAAAGAGAGGGTTTAGTAGAGCCTAGTAGGACTGAAGGCAAGATGAGATTATATAGCGAAAAAGATCTTGATAAGATTAAGATGATTTTGCGTTTAACAAGAGATTTGGGGGTAAATTTAGCAGGTGTTGATGTGATTTTAAGGCTTAAGCAAAGACTTGAGGAGTGTGAGGCGATTATAGATGAATTAAGATCAAATATAAAAACACAAAATAAAGGTTCGCTAGTAAAAAGAGTCAGTAGCTTTGATATGATATTTGTAGATGATAAAAAGTAGGATAAATGGATAATCTTGTATATATTTTTATTATTGCAGCTGGTTGTGCTATATTATTTAATCTTATATTTCGCAAATATGAGATCCCAACCATAATAGGCTATATCGCTACTGGGGTATTTATATCTCAACTTTTTGGATTAAAGAGCAATCACGATTTGAGCTTTGTGGCTGAATTTGGAATTGTATTTTTGATGTTTACTATCGGTCTTGAGTTTAGCATTAAGCATTTAATGTCTATGAAAAAATATGTATTTTTATATGGCTCTATACAGATGATAGTTACTGGATTTATCCTTAGTTTATTAGCTTTTTATATGTTTGGTTTGGATATAAAAATAGCTATTATCATAGGCTTTGCTATGGCGCTTAGCTCCACGGCTATTGTATTAAAGATACTAAATGATACTGGTCATATCTCAAAAAAATATGGGAGAAAAGCTCTTGGAATTTTGCTATTTCAAGATATTGCTGTGATCCCTTTGCTTTTAATGATGGATATATTTGATATTAAAGATGGCTCAGTAAGCTCTTTGATACTCACATCTATTATAAGTGCAGTTATTCTTATAGTGCTTTTATATTTTATTGGTAAGTATATTTTAAGTCGTGTTTTAAACGCAGTTATTCAAACAAATTCAAAAGAGATATTTATAACAACAATTTTATTTACCGTAATTGGAGCTAGTTTTTTAGCGCACTATTTTGGATTTAGCTACTCTTTGGGTGCATTTATAGCTGGAATGCTTATCGCAGAAACGCCATATAAGCACCAAATAGAGACTGACTTGATACCATTTAGAGATTTACTACTAGGATTATTTTTTATAACAGTTGGTATGCAGATAAATTTTGCTGTGATATTTACCAATCTTTTAATCATAATTCCTATGCTAATTTGTGTGCTATTTATAAAGATTATGGTGGTTTATCTATTTTTAATGATGTTCGCTAGGAAAAAGACAGCATTAAAAACAGCCCTTAGCCTAGCGCAAGTAGGCGAATTTGCCCTAGCGATATTTACTCTTTTATCAGTAAAAAATATGATAGATGATAGAATCCTTCAAATTTTAACCGCTGTAGTGATAATATCGATGGTATTAACCCCATTTATCTTAAAAAATGTCGTTAAAATCGCTGATAAAATGGAAGAGCAAGATATCTTAGATGATGAGATTATCAGTAGCCAAGAGCAAGATATAATGGACGAGCTAACTAGTAAAAATTCTATGGAGCTTAAAGAGCATTTTGTAGTATGTGGATATGGTAGACTAGGCCGTGAAATAATAAGGCAGTTAAAGGCTAAAGGCTGCTCGTATATCGCTCTTGAGAGTGATTTAAATTTAGTAGAACGGGGTAAGAATAGTGGCGATAATGTGTATTATGGCGATGCAACGCAAAAGAACACTTTAGAAAAAGTTTGTATTAAAGATTGTGTAGCGGCTATAATCGCAGTTAGCAATGAGCAAAAATCTGAATTAATAGCAAATTCTATTAAAGATTTAGGATATGATGTAAATACTATTATAAGATTTGCTGATACTATAGAGAAGGGGCTTTATAGGGATTTTGGAGATCATTTTCATTTGGTTAAAGAAAGGGAAGCTGTGGCTAATGCGATTATACGCAAGGCCTTAGAGTGCGTAAAAGATAAATTTAGTAGGAGTGTAGATGGATAATTCGCTGATAATATTTGGTTTATTATTTCTTCTTAGTGTTTTGTTTAGCAAAATATCAGATAAATATGGCGTCCCAGCCTTGCTTATGTTTTTAGCAGTTGGAATGCTAGCTGGTAGTGATGGGGTAATAGGGCTTGAGTTTAACAATGCTAAAATAGCAGAAAATGTAGGGACAATAGCACTTATTTATATACTTTTTGCTGGCGGGTTTAATACAAATTATAAATCAATTAAGCCTATTTTTAAAAGTGGTATAATCTTAGCGACATTTGGGGTTGTAATTTCAGCTGTTATCACTGGAGTATTTGCTTATTATATAATGGGATTTTCTATTTTAGAATCCCTATTATTTGGGGCTATTATTAGCTCTACTGATGCTGCTGCGGTATTTTCTATTATGCGTTCAACCAAGCTTAAGAATAATCTTGCTTCCTTGCTTGAATTTGAAAGCGGAAGCAATGATCCTATGGCTATATTTTTAACCATTACTTTGCTTGGATTGCTTACAGCTACAACGGTGATTGATCCATATACAATGTCTATAAAGCTTTTGCTTGAGTTTATCCTTGGTGGTGCGATGGGATATCTATTTGGTATTATAATTCCAAGCCTAATAAATAGGGTAAAGCTAGGCTCATGGGGGCTATATCCAGTGCTTTTAATAGCCTTAGTTGCTATGCTTTTTGGCTTATCAGAAAAGATCGGTGGCAATGGCTATATCGCAGTGTATGTAGCTGGAATTATAGCTAATAAAAAAGAGTTTTTATATAAAAAGAATTTAACTGGCTTTTTCGATGGAATTGCTTGGATGATGCAGATATTTATATTCCTTACTCTTGGTCTTTTGGTATTCCCTAGCGAGTTGCCTCATGTAGCGATGATAAGCATATTGATGGCTCTTATTGTGATGTTTATATCTAGACCTATTAGTGTGTTTCTTTGTACGATATTTTCTAAATATAATTTTAAAGAAAAATGCTTTATCTCTTGGGTTGGCCTTAGGGGCGTTGTGCCTATTATTTTAGCGACCTATCCGCTATCTGCAGAGTTAGAAAATGGTCAATTGATGTTTAATATTATATTTTTTATGGTCTTAATCTCAGTTTTAACTCAAGGCACTACTTTAAACAAAAGCGCAAAGATATTTGGGGTTATAGAAGCAGAAAAATCTAACACAAATATGCCTAGTAGCCCAATCTCATACTCAGATATAAAGCAGTATAGAATAGGCGAATCATCTAAGGTAATTGGTAAGAATTTAACCGAAATTGGACTTCCAGATGATTTTTTAATCGTTTTAGCAAAGCGAGATGGAGAATTAATAAAGGTTAGCGGCTCATTTGAATTTATGCAAAATGATATATTGCTAATTTTATGTAATAGCGAACTAAGATACCAAAAAATTATTAGGATTTATGGATTATAGGGTATATAATGGAATTAGAAATTTGGGTTTTTGTATTGCTATTTTTTGTAGCATTTTTAAGTGGTTTTGTAGATGCTATTGCTGGAGGTGGTGGGCTTATTACCATTCCAGCACTTATATCAGTAGGCATTCCAGAGCATATAGCACTAGCTACTAATAAACTCCAAGCCACCTTTGGTAGCTTCACAGCTGCGGCTAATTTTACGCATAAAAAGATGGTGGATTTTAACTCTTTATGGCGTGGGATTATATGGACATTTATAGGAGCAGTGCTTGGCACTTGGGCGGTGCTATTAATCGATGCTAGTGTGATAAAATATCTAATTCCAATTTGCTTAATTGCGATTTTAATATACACAATCTTTAGCCCAAAACTTGGAGAAATAGATAGAGAAAAAAGGATAGGAGAGGGGCTATTTTACACTATTTTTGGCTTAATCATTGGATTTTATGATGGATTTATAGGGCCTGGGACTGGGTCATTTTGGATGTTTGCTTTTGTTAGTTTATTGGGGTTGAATTTAAAAAGCGCTGTAGCCAATACTAAAATTTTAAATTTTGTCTCAAATATTGTCTCTTTATCTGTATTTATCGGTGGCGGACAGATATTGTGGATGCTTGGTGTGATTATGGGATTTGGGCAGATGATAGGGGCATATTTTGGCTCTCATATGGTTATTAAAAGGGAGATTAAATTTATAAAAATTATCTTTTTAACTGTGGTAAGTTTAACTATTGTTAAGTTACTTTATGATCTATTCATTTTATCATAATAAAATAGATATTTTAATTTTTGCTTAATCTAAATTAAGATATAATCTTGGCAAAAATTTTCTCAAAGGCACTTTTCTATGAAAGATCTCTTTCTTTTTTCAAATTTGATCATCAATGATCATAGTTTCACATATCTTTTTCACATAATTTTAGTCGCAATCATTGTGCTAATTATCGCCAAAATGGCTACTAGCTCCATGCAGCTTGTGCCTCGTGGTACTCAGAATTTGCTTGAGGCATATCTAGAAGGCATTGTATCTATGGGTCGTGATGTTATGGGTAGCGATGAACTTGCTAGAAAGTATCTACCACTTGTAGCTACAATTGGTTTGATAGTTTTAACAAGCAATGTTATAGGTATAATACCAGGTTTTGAAGCTCCAAGCTCAAGTTTGAATTTAACTCTTTGTTTAGCACTTTGTGTATTTTTGTATTATAATTTTGAAGGTATTAGAACTCAAGGTGTGATTAAATATTTTGCTCACTTTATGGGACCAAATAAATTTCTAGCTCCATTAATGTTTCCTATAGAGATTGTATCTCATTTATCACGCATAGTTTCGCTATCATTTAGGCTTTTTGGTAATATAAAAGGTGATGATCTATTCTTAATGGTTGTTTTAAGTCTTGCTCCGTGGGTTGCCCCACTTCCTGCTTTTGCTTTGCTTACATTTATGGCACTACTACAAACTTTTATATTTATGATTTTGACATATGTATATTTAGCTGGTGCTGTAGTGGTATCTGAAGAGCACTGATTTTTGATATATATACTTAATTTTATTCTTGGTGCGTCATGGGCAATAGCTCTTGTTGGCGCACTGATTTTTATCTACTATTTTCATTTTTTTGGATTTTTTATTAGCGGTTTTGTTGGGGCTAGTTTTGGGCTAATTTTAGCTTTTATCACACATTTGTTAATAAAAATTTTAAGCCATGATAAAATATGCGATAAGCGATCCTAAATTCTACTCAAATTTTGATTACGCTTTTAATAATTTTAGTAGATTAAAAAGTGCTGATATGATACTTTTTAGAGATAAAATATCTAAAAATTATTATAAATTAGCTACTGATTTTATTAAATTCAAATCCGAAAATCTTAAATTTTTGGCTCAAAATGATATAAATTCGGCTTGTAAGCTTGGTTTTGATGGAATTCATTTTAGCTCAAATTTAATCCATCTTTTAAAAGATACACCACCAAATTTAATCAAAATTGCTAGCACTCACAATATCAAAGAGATAGAATTAGCCAGTCAATATGGTGCTGATTTTATCACATTTAGCCCGATCTTTTTCACACCAAATAAGGGTGAGCCAAAAGGCTTAGAGGTATTAAAAGAGGTTGTAAAAATCTCTAAAGCTAAGGTTATTGCCTTAGGTGGCATAATAAGCCAAGAGCAAATTGATAGTGTGGTTGATTGCGGTGCTGCTGGATTTGCCTCTATTCGCTATTTTACGCTAGATTGAGTGTGTTATTAATATTTAATTTTTTTTGTGCTAGAATATGCCATTTTATTAATATCAAAAGGTCAAATTTATGTTTGAAACAGTTATAGGATTAGAAGTTCATTGTCAGCTAAATACAAAAACTAAAATATTTTGCGGCTGCTCAACTAGCTTTGGAGAAGAGCCAAATACGCATGTTTGTCCTACTTGCCTAGCTCTACCAGGAGCGCTACCGGTGCTAAATTCTCAAGCGGTTAAAAAGGCTATTAGCTTTGGTAAAGCGATAAATGCAACTGTGAATAAAAAAAGCGTTTTTGATCGTAAAAACTACTTCTATCCAGACCTTCCTAAGGCGTATCAAATATCTCAATTTACAATACCAATTGTAGAAAATGGGGAGTTGATTATTAAAGTTGGCGATAAAAATAAAAAAATTGGCATTACTAGAGCTCACTTAGAAGAGGACGCTGGTAAGAATAGCCATGAGGGCAAGAGTAGTTTGGTAGATTTAAATCGTGCTGGAACTCCGCTTTTAGAGATTGTGAGCGAACCAGATATAAGAAGTAGCGATGAAGCAGTAGCTTACCTTAAAAAGCTCCATAGTATTTTAAGATTTTTAAATATTAGCGATGCAAATATGCAAGAAGGCTCTTTTAGATGCGATGTTAATGTTAGTATCAGACCAAAGGGCGATGATAAGCTATATACTAGGGTTGAGATTAAGAATTTAAATTCATTTAAATTTATCCAAAAAGCTATTGAGTATGAGGTTGAGCGTCAGTGTGAAGCGTGGGAAGATGGCAGGTATGATAGCGAGGTAGTCCAAGAGACAAGGCTATTTGATACTACCAAGCTTATTACAAAACCAATGAGAAGCAAAGAAGATAGTGCTGAGTATCGCTACTTTCCAGATCCAGATCTACTCCCTGTGATAATCCCAGATAGCTTGATGGCAGAGGCTAGTATCTTGCCTGAATTGCCAGATGAGAAAAAGGCTAGATATATGAGCGAATTTGGGATAAAAGAGAGCGATGCTGATGTGATAATTAGTAGCTATGAGATGGCTAAATATTTTGAAGATTTAATAGCTAGTGGTAACTCTGCTAAATTGTGTGTAACTTGGCTAAGCGTTGAGCTATTGGGTAGATTAAAAAATGGCTTAACAATCGAGACTTCACCAGTTAGCAGTGCTAAGCTATCAATACTATTAAATAGAATAGAAGATGGCACAATCTCTCAAAAAGCTGCTAAAGATGTGCTAGATGAGATTTTCATAAGTGATGAGAGCGTAGATAGCGTAATTGATCGCTTAGGATTAAAACAAGTAAGTGATGACTCAGCGATTATAGCTATTATCGATAGTGTTTTGGCCGCAAATAGTGATAAGGTAGCTGAGTATAAAAGTGGCAAGGATAAATTATTTGGATTTTTTGTCGGACAAGTGATGAAAGAGGGTAAGGGTGCTTTCAATCCAGCTAAAGTAAATGAGCTACTAAAGTCAAAGCTATGAAAATAGCAGTAATTGGTGCTGGGAAATGGGGTCAAGCTCTATACTCAGCACTTAAAATTAATAATGATTGCGTTATTTCATCTAGAACAAAGCGAGATATAGATGGATTTATAGGTTTATCGGAAGCTTTGAAGTATGATTATTTGCTTTTTAGTATCTCAACTCAGATGACAGATGAATTTCTAAGCTTAAATTTTAAATCAAATAATCAAAAAATATTGGTAGCTTCAAAGGGCATTGATATAATTAGCGGTAAATTTTTACATGAAATATATGCTAAATTTAGCAGTGGCGATAATCTAGCATTTCTTAGCGGCCCAAGCTTTGCTATTGAGGTTATGCAAGGGTTGCCGTGTGCTCTTGTGATAAGTAGTCAAAATAAGGAGTTAGCTCAAATTTGGGCTAGTGCTTTTCCAAATTTTATTAAGCCTTATATTAGCAGTGATGTCATAGGTGCCGAGATTTGCGGTGCGTATAAAAATGTGATTGCTATAGCTGGGGGAGTGTGTGCTGGGCTTGGGCTTGGGCAGAATGCTAGGGCTAGTTTAATATCTAGAGGGCTAGTGGAGATGGCTAGATTTGGCGAGCATTTTGGGGCTAAAAGTGATACATTTTTAGGTCTTAGTGGAGCTGGAGATCTCTTTTTAAGCGCAAGTAGTGAGCTATCAAGAAATTATAGAGTAGGGCTTGGACTAGCTAAAGGAGAGAATTTAGATAGGATTTTAGATGAGATTGGCGAAGTAGCAGAAGGTGTAGCCACAGCAAGAGCTATAACGAAAATGGCGCAACAAAGGGTGATTTACACTCCAATTGCTAATCAAGTAGTTGATATGCTAGGCGGAAAAAATGCCAAAGAGGCTTTAAAGGATCTATTAAAAAGACAATGAGAAAGATTATTTTACTATTTATATTTACTATTTGTTTGTTTGGTAACTCAAGCGATAAAGAGCTTAGAAATATGATCGGTCAGATGATTATGGTGGGTTTTAGCGGTAATAACGCTAATGATGAGTGGGTAAGACAGCTACGCTTAGATATTAAAAATGGTAGAATCGGCGGAGTTATGATACTAGCTAGAAATATTAGTAGCAAAGATGGGCTAAAAAATTTAATAAGCTATCTAAACTCAGCCAGACCAAAACAGCCGCTATTTATCGCAATTGATGAAGAGGGTGGAGAAATTAGCAGATTTAATAAATTTAGCGATTTTGAGCACTTTCCATCAGCTTATAAGGTTGGAAATGAGCTAAATTTAAGTAGCGCAAATAAGCTATATAGCAAGATGGCAATGCAGTTAAAAAGTCTTGGGGTAAATATGAATTTTGCTCCGGTAGTTGATCTGCATAATGATATATCTCCTATAATTGGTCAAAGGCAAAGGGCATTTAGTAGTGATGCTAGCGAGGTTACTGCCTATGCAAGTGAGTTTATATCTGCATTTGATAATTACAGCGTTGCTAGTGTGTTAAAGCATTTTCCAGGCCATGGCAACGCAGCAGCTGATACTCATAAAACTAAAACTATTGTGGATAATTTTGATTTTGATGAGATTAGGCCATATTATGAGCTAATTAAACGCAAAAAGGCTAAATTTGTAATGGTTGGTCATATGATAATCCCAGTAATCGATGATACAAATCCAGCCACACTCTCTTATCAAGTTGTTACAAATTTATTAAAAGATAGTCTAGCTTTTGAAGGGGTTGTAATAAGTGATGATATGCTGATGAAAGCCCTTGGCGGGACTTTAGAAGAAAACGCCATAAAAGCTATAAAAGCTGGAGTAGATATAGTGCTTGTTAGTGAGTATTTTTATAATAAAACAAACTCCATAAAAGCAGTAAATGATGCGATTTTTAACGCAGTTAAGAGCGGTCAAATAGAGATGACTAGAATCGTAGATGCCTATAATCGCATAATTGCTCAAAAGGCTAGATTTTAGCCTTTATCTAGCCCAAGTCTATTAAACTCTGTTTTTAGGCTATTTTTTACCTTATCAGCAATCTCTTTGCCGTTTATAAAATTTAACTCCACAAAATCATCAACTCTACTAAGTAGATCAAAAAGCTTACTTTGCCACTTGGTGCTATCTTTGGAGTTCAAAGACTCTATAAACACAAGCTCTTTGCTAAAATCGCTTAAATTTTCTAAGATTTCATCTTTTTTATCTGGGTATAGTATGCCATTATCTAAGGCTATTTGACGCAATATATCTATTTGATTATCTATCTCACCGCAAAATTTAGAGTAGGCTAAATTTGGGTTTTCATCTTCTATTGTGATATTTTGCGTAACTTTATTTATCTGTTTGTATAGTATCACTCCTACGACCAAAACGGCCAATGCCATTATGATTAGATCATTTTGTCCCATTTTTTCTCCTTAAATTTGCCATCGCAGCAATAGCAAGGCTAATCCATATAAGCATAAAGCTAGTAAATTTATAAAAATCAAGAGTCTCATTATACATAAAAACTGCAATAATCATACTTAAAGTTGGACTTATATATTGTAAAAATCCAATTGTAGAAAGCTTTAGATATTTGGTGCTAGCATTAAATGTCAGTAGCGGTAAAATTGCGATAAAGCCGCTTAAAAATAGCATTACTCCATTAAAATTTAATCCAAATTCGCTACTTTGATTAATATATAAATATACCAAATATATTATGGCAAATGGCGATAAAATCATAGTTTCTATAAATAATCCTTCAAATGCTCTTACCCCAAGTCTTTTACGCAAAAGTCCGTATAGGGCAAATGATAGTGGTAGTATAATGGATATGAATGGAAGTCTGCCAAGAGAGTAAATTTGAATTGTGATAGCTATAAATACAATGAAAATTGATAGCTTTAAGGCTGGGCTAAGCTCCTCTTTTAATATAATAGCCCCAAGAAGTATCGAAAAAAGCGGATTTATAAAGTATCCAAGGCTAGTTGCTAAGATATCATTTTGATTGATTGCATAGATAAATATCCCCCAGTTACTAGCGATTAATACGCCAGTAACGGCTAGAGTTAGGGTTACTTTTTTGATTTTTGCTAATCTTTTGACGCTATTTAGCTTTTTGGTGATTATAAGCACAATTAGCAAAATCACAGATGACCATATAACTCTATGGGCTAAGATTTCAGTGGCACTAATGCCTTGGATAAATTTAAAAAATATAGGGAAAATCCCCCACATAATAAATGTAGCTAAAGCTAGGATAAACCCTTTTTGTGCCATTATTAGTGTAAATCGCCTATAAATTTGATAATTCTTGGATTATTTTGTGCTTCAAAAAACTCTTTTGGTGGCTGTATTGTTACTATTTTACCATTTTCTAAAAATATAATCTTATCAGCAATATCTTTAGCAAATTTAAGCTCATGTGTAACCAAAATCATCGTTTGATGCTCATTAGCTAGCATTTTAAGAGTGGATAAGACTTCGCTTACTAGCTCTTTATCAAGTGCGCTTGTAGGCTCATCAAGTAGTAAAATATCAGGCTTAAGTGCTACGGCTCTAGCTATTGCCACCCTTTGTTGTTGGCCGCCGCTAAGTGAGCTTGGGTAGGCATTAGCCTTATCTTTTAAGCCAAATTTTTCTAGCAAATTCAAAGCGATATTAGTAGCTTTATCTTTTGACATTTTTTGGACGCTAATTAACCCTTGAGTGATATTTTGTGTAGCGTTTAGATGGGCAAAAAGATTATAAGATTGAAAGACCATACCCATTTTTCGCCTTAAATTTAAGATCTCTTGCTTATTTATATGGGTTTTAAAATCGATTTTTAAACTTCCATCACTAAATTCTAAAATTCCACTATCTGGAGTTTCAAGATAGTTGAGTGAGCGAAGAAGGGTTGTTTTACCACTCCCACTTGGCCCTATAATTGCTATTATCTCACCCTCTTTGATATTCAAACTGATATTTGATAAGATTGTGTGAGAGCCAATTTTTTTATTTATATCTTTTATTTGTAGCATAGCTTCCTCTTATAAATGCTTACTAAATTTAGCTTCAAGGCGAGTTTGGATATAGCCTAGACCTATACAAATAACCCAGTATATAAGGGCAGCTTGTGAATACACTCTTAGGAATTCGTAATTTTGTGAGGCTATAGTTTGGGCTTGACGGAATAGCTCAGCTACCAAAACAACAGATGCTAGTGAAGTATCCTTAATAAGTGCTATAAAGGTATTAGATAGAGTTGGCAAGGCTATTTTAAAAGCTTGTGGAGCTATGATTTTTATAAATGTATCGCTATTTGTTAGTCCAATGCTCCAGCCAGCCTCCCACTGTCCCTTTGGCACTGCTAAAATACTAGCCCTAATCGTCTCGCTACTATATGCTCCAATGCTAAGGCTAAAAGCAATTATAGCACTAATAAATGGATTTAGCGTTACTCCGATATTTGGCAAACCATAAAATATGATAAAAAGCTGCACAAGAAGTGGAGTTCCCCTTATTATGGATACATAAAATTGACAAGCGATTTTAGCTAAATTTGATATTGGATTTTTACTATGATTGATGCGGATAAGTGCGACAATAGCACCTATGGCTATGCCAAAAATAAAAGATATAATGCTAAGGGGGATAGTATATAGTATCGCCCCTTTAATCATAGGTATAAAAGCATCAATATAGCTACTCACTAACATCCATTCCAAAATATTTTTCTGAAATTTGCTTTAGTGTGCCATCTTTTTTCATAGTTTCTAATGCTTTATTGATTCTATCTCTTTGTTCTGTTAGCTCTTTTTTAAATAAAAATACACTTCTAGTGCCATCGCCTGTATTAAATGCAACCTTAATATTTTTATCTCCAGTTGTTTTAATATAGTTTAAAATAGCTAGTTTATCATTCATAGTAGCGTCTGCTCTACCTTGACTTACAGCCTTAATGGCTGGGGCTAAGCCATCAACTAAGACGATATTTGCACCATTTTGGATAGCCATCTCATAGTAGTTACTTCCCATTGATTGGGCGATATTTTTGCCTTTTATATCATTTAGCGAGTTTATGCTATTATCATCAGCCCTTACTGCTATAGCTGCTGAAGTAACTATATATGGATCGCTAAGTGTGTAAAGCTCAGCTCTTTTTGGGTCAGCATCGCTAATTTGATTAGCTATCATATCAAAGCGATTTGAGTTTAACCCTGAGAATATCGCATCCCAGTTTGTCTCATGAAATTCGATCTCAAATCCAGCTCTTTTGGCTGCTTCAGCTATTACTTCAACATCATAACCTACCAATTTACCGCTTTCATCGTGATATGAAAATGGATTATATGTGCCTTCTGTAGCGACTCTTAATTTATCCTTTACGCTCTTATCTCCAGAACAACCAATAAAGATAAAAGCCATAAATAAAATAGCAAAGATATTTCTCATTTTTTTCCTTTAAATTTGATTTTTTCTTATATGTTTTGTATATGCGTGTATATACTCATAGCCTGAATATAGCGTGATGGCTACAGCAATCCATAATAAAATCTCGCCACCCCACCACTGCATAGATAAAAATCCTATAGCGACCATTTGCATAATAGTCTTAATCTTACCAGCTATGGAGGCACTCACATCGATATTTTCACTAGCCATAACAACCCTAAATCCAGTGATAAAAAACTCCCTAACAAGTATGATATACACAGCCCAAGCATTAGCTCTATCTATAATCATTAGTCCCAAAAATGCTGCTAAAATCAGCATCTTATCAGCTAATGGATCCAAGATAGCACCTAGCTTTGTCTTTTGATTCCAGCTTCTAGCTATATAGCCATCAAAAAAATCAGTAATACTAGCTACTACAAAAGTTAAAGCACAGAAGTAGTTAAGCCAACTAATGTCTATATAACTACTGCTATTTTTGATTTTTAATAGCAAAAAGAACATTAATGGCGCTAAAAGTATGCGAAATATGGCTAGAGAATTTGGTAAATTTATCATTTAAATGTAGTGCCACCATCAATTATAAATGTATGTCCAGTTACCCAACTAGCCTTTGAGCTACATAAAAATAGACAAGCCCCAGCTAAATCTGTAGGCTGCCCCATACGGCCAAGTGGGCTTAGTGCAGCCGTAGCGTCTCTTACCTCTTCATAGTTTGTAAAGGCTCTTAGTGCATCTGTTTCTATCGGCCCTCCGCTTACTACATTAACTCTAATATTATGCTCTCCAAGCTCAGTTGCGGCGTATCTTGCCATAGCTTCTACTGCGGCTTTTGCTGTGCCGTGCCCGCTATAGTGTTCGATATAGACTAGATTGCCAGTTGAGCTTAGGCTGATTATGCTACCACCGCCTACTTTTTGCATTCTTTTAGCCGCCTCTTGGGAGCCTACTACAAAGGCATTAACCGTAGCGGTAAATATATTATTTATTCCACGAGGTTTGAGCTTCATAAATTTAGTATATCCACCAGCTACAGCACGCCCTGAAATAATCGCATTTGATATGAAAAAATCAATCCTATCAAAATCCTTATCAATCTCTAAAAATAGCTCTTTATAAGTTTCGGGCTCAAGGATATTTAAAGCATAAGCTCTAGCTTTTATCCCAAATTCTTTCTCTAATTCCAAAGCTTGATTTTTAGCCATCTCTTCATTTGAATTATAGGTAAAAGCGATATTTGAACCGCATTTAGCAAATTCAAGCACAATTGCCCTACCAATCCCTCTTGTACCGCCACTAATAACTAATGTTTTGCCTTTAAATTCATCATGATAACAATTCATTAAAATCCTTTTATATCATAAGTTTTCATTACTAATTCTATTTTTTTAAAGTTTTGCTCGCTTGGGGCAACCAGCGGAAGTCTATACTCTAATGTGTCTATTAGTCCAGCAATATACATAGCTGCTTTAATAGGTATCGGATTTGACTCGCAAAATAGAATTTTATTAATATTATATAGCTTATCATTAATCTCTTTTGCTTTTAAAAATTCATTTTGTAATGCATATCTAGTAAGTGCAGATATTTGATCTGGTAATAAATTTGAAGTAACAGATATTACGCCTTTTCCGCCATTGCTAAGCACTGGATAATTTATAGCATCATCGCCGCTTAATAGATATATTTTTGGCTCATGAGCTAGTATATCAACGCATCTTTCTATATTTCCACTTGCCTCTTTAACTCCATAAATATTATCGCAATCATTAAATAGTCTTATAATTGTCTCTGGCAATATATCGCATCCTGTTCTAGATGGGACATTATATAGCAAGATTGGTATATCTACTGATTTGGATATGGCTTTGTAGTGTTGATACAATCCTTCTTGAGTTGGTTTATTATAGTATGGAGCTACTGATAATATCCCATCAGCACCGCATTTTTGGGCAAATTCAGCTAGACCTATAGCTTCGTGCGTGGCGTTACTTCCTGCACCGGCTAATACCTTGACATTGCTACCTTTACACGCATTTACGGCTATTTCGATACAAATTCTATGCTCATCATGGGTTAAAGTAGCACTCTCTCCAGTAGTTCCTACAGGCACAACTGCGTCAATGCCATTTTTAATCTGTCTTTTAATGAGTTTTTCATAGCAATTTTCATCTATTTTACCATTTTTAAAAGGCGTTACTAAGGCCGTCATTGCCCCATAAATACTCTTTTTCATTTGGTTCCTTTTAATATAATTGTAGTTGATTTATCTTTATTAAAATATCTATTTGCGCAATCTTTAATATCTTGCGTTGTAAGTGCATTTGTCATATCTGAAAGCTGCCAAAGTGGCTCTATATCGCCTTTTGCTATGTAGCTTCCATATAGACTTGCAAGTTTACTAGCACTACTTAGCGAGTAGATAAAGTTGCTTTTTAAGCAATTTTTTATCTTAGTTAGCTCATCAGCTTTTATATCGCTATTTTTTAGCTCTTTTATTAGTTTCAAAATCTCTTTTTTAACATTTTTGGCTTTTACGCCTGGATTACAAATAGCAATTATAATAAATAAATTCTCATCAATGCTATCCATAGGATAAGCGTAAATTTGATTTACTAAATTTAATTCATCTATTAAGACTCTTTCAAAAAGTGAGCTTTTGCCGCTTGATAGATATTCGCTAATAGCGCTTAATGCGGTTTGATCTTTATGATTAAATGGTGGAATTTTGTAGGCTATGGCTATCATTTCTACATCGCTTTGTTTGCGGATTACTAGAGATTTTTCGCCATTTTGCTCTGGTTCTACGCAGTGTAAAGCAGGGATTTGACAGCGGTTTTTTATACCTTCAAAGTGCTTTTTACCAAGATCAAACGCACTCTTTTGATCAATATCACCAGTAATCATCAAAAAAGCATTTTTAGGCTGGTAGTATATAGACCAAAAATTACGAATATCATCTATAGTCCAATTTTGTATATCATTTATAAAGCCAATTGGAGTCCAGTGATATGGATGATAGATAAAAGCGTGATTAAATAGCCTAAAATAGAGCATTCCAGTTGGATTATTATCCGTTCGCCATCTACGCTCTTCTAAAACCACATCACGCTCAGGCAAAAACTCATCTTCTCTAAGGCTTAAATTTGACATAATATCAGCATAAAGCTCTAGTGAAGTATCAAGATTTTGGCTTGAGCATTTGATGAAATAGTGGGTAAAATCAAATCCAGTGCTAGCATTATTTACCCCGCCAAAACCCTTTACTATTTGGTCAAATTCCCCAGCCTTTTTATTGTCTGTGCTTTTGAAATTTAGGTGCTCTAGCATGTGTGCGATCCCGCTTTTACCCATTGTTTCGTTTCTAGAACCAACCTTATAATATAGATCTATACTAATAACATTTGAGCCTAAATTTAGTGGAGTGTGATATATCTCAAATCCATTCTCAAGGGTAATTTTGCTAAATTGTGGTAGCATTTATCTCCTTATATCTACGCCAACTGCTTGGGAAATACTCTCATATCCTTCGCTTAGGGCTAAATTTAATATTTGATTGTTTATATTTTTACATATACTAGGGCCTTCATAGATGAAGCTTGTGTAAATTTGGATTAAATTCGCACCCATTTTAATGCGTTCATAAGTCTCATTAGCGCTATCAATCCCACCGCAGCTAATTAAAATCGCTTTGCCAAAAAGCTCTTTGGCAACCTCTTTAAATAGCTCTTTACTCTTATTTTTTATAAGTTGTCCGCTTAAACCGCCAAAATCCTTAGCATTAGGAGTAAGCGAGTAATCTACGCTTGTATTGTTGATTATAAGCCCTTTAAATCCAGAATTTGCAGCAGTTAAACAAAGCGATATAGCTGAGTCTATGCTCATATCTGGGGCGATTTTTAAGATTAATGGCTTTTTGGTTAAGCCGTTTAAAGTAGTAGATAATTCACTTATGAAAGATTCGCTTTGTAAATCTCTTAAATTTGGGGTATTTGGCGAGCTTATATTGATTACAAAGGCATCGCAGCAACTATCAAGCCCTTTAACTAAAATCTCATAATCCTTAATAGCCATTTCATTTGGGGTGATCTTGTTTTTACCTATATTGGCAATTAATGGAATGCTAAAAGGGTATAATTTCGTGGCTCTAGCTTTAATCTTATCTAGCCCATCATTATTAAATCCCATAGCGTTTTGAATGCTTTTTTCTTCTATTAATCGAAATAGTCTTGGCTTTGGGTTGCCAATTTGCGGTTTTGGAGTCAAAGTCCCATACTCTAAAAATCCAAATCCCATCGTAGATAGCGGTAATATCATAGTTGCATTCTTATCAAATCCACCAGCAAGACCAATAGGATTTAAGAAATTTAATCCAAAAATATTTTGCGATAATTTAGTATCAATAAAGCAAAAATTATCCGCCAAATAGTCGCTCACAAATGGAATTTTTACAGATACACGCATAGCTAATTCAGCTATTTTGTGGGCATTTTCTGGGTTTAGTTTAAATAAAATTTTTTTAATATCGCCATAATCCATTATATTCCTTTAAAATCAGCAATTTTAGCTAAAATTTGCTTAAATTTGCTTATAATTTAAATAAATTTAATGATATTTTGGATATGTGTGAATATAATAAAATTATAAATTCAAGGTGCTAAAGTGGTAAATTACTCAAATTTTAATTTAAAACATATATTAGTTGTGGTAAGAGTTGCTTTATATCTTTAAATACCGAAATTTTAAAACAATTTATATAATATTCATTTATAATAATTATAATTTAATCAGCGATGAAAAATCAAAAATAAGGATATAAAACACAATGAATAGAAGAAATTTCTTAAAATTAAATCTCTTAAGTTTAGCAGGTGTGGGTGTAGCTTATGCAAATCCTCATATGGGGCATGACATGATGGATCATGACATGATGGGGCATATGGGGCATGACATGATGGGGCATGAAGGGCATGATATGGATAAAATGCCAATAAATAGAGAAATTGATACCTCTTTTATCCAATTTGCCCAAAAAGATTTAAAACTTTTAGACCAAAAATATTTTCCTAAAGGAGAAGCTCTAAAAGCTCTGCCTGTACTCAAAAATGAAAGCAAGGAAAAAAATGTTTTTCGTGCGACAATAGAGGTAAAAGAGAGTCAAATCGAAGTGATTAAGGGCAAAAAAACAAAATTTTATACCTATAATGGCTTAATACCAGCTCCAAAAATAGAGGTTTATGAAGGGGATAAAGTTGAAATTTTAGTTAAAAATACACTCAAAGAACCGACAACCATACATTGGCACGGACTTCTTGTACCGCCTAATCAAGATGGAAATCCACACGATGCTATTTTAGCAGGCCAAGAGAGGATTTATCATTTTACAATACCACAAGACAGTGCTGGTACTTACTGGTATCATCCTCATCCGCATTTTATCTCTTCAAAACAAGTTTTTATGGGCTTAGCTGGATGTTTTGTAGTCAAGGCTAAAAAAGACGCTCTTAGTCATCTTAAAGAAAAAGATCTTATGATTACTGATTTGCGTCTTGATGAAAACGCTCAAATTCCACATAATACTTTAATTGATTGGCTTAATGGTAGAGAAGGTGAGTTTGTGCTTATTAATGGACAATATCAACCTAAAATCAAACTCGCAAGCAATGAACGCATACGCATTTATAATATGAGTGCAGCTAGATACTTAAATTTACGCATACAAGGAGCTAAGTTTATACTTGTTGGAACAGATGGAGGACTAATAGAAAAACCGATTTTTAAAGATGAAATTTTCTTAAATCCTGCTTCACGCGTAGAAGTTTTAATCGATGCGGCAAAAGATGGAGAATTCAAGCTTGAAAGTGGCTATTACGATAGAGATAAAATGATGGTAAAAGAAGAGCCAAATACTCTTTTTTTAGCTGATATTTCTTTTAAAAAAGAAAAATTGCAACTACCAAAAACATTAAGAACCTTCAAGCCTTTAGAAGAACCAAAAGATTTTAAAGAAGTTATAATGAGCGAAGATCATATGCAAATGAATGGCTTAATGAATAAAAATGAAGAAGAGTTAAAAATCGCACTAGCTTCTATGTTTTTAATCAATGGTAAAAGCTTTGATTTAAATGGTGTTGATTTACATTCTAAAGTAGGAGTGGTCGAAGATTGGATAGTGATTAATAAATCGCATATGGATCATCCTTTTCATATACATGGCACACAATTTGAGCTTATCTCATCAAAATTAAATGGTGAGGTTAAAAAAGCAGAATTTAGAGCCCTAAGAGATACTATTAATGTGCGTCCTAATGAAGAAGTAAGACTAAGAATGAAGCAAGATTTTATAGGTCATAGAATGTATCATTGTCATATTTTAGAACATGAAGATTTGGGTATGATGGGAAATTTAGAAGTGAAGGAATAAAATGGTAGAAGCTTAAATTTGCTTAGAAAAACAAAATATAGATATGATTTTATTATGCTATAGGTGGTTATACTACTAGCCATCTATAGCTTAAATTTGTTTATAATTTAAATAAATTTAATGATATTTTATGCTGCGTTAGATATAATCAAAATTATAAATTTAAGGTGTTAAAATGGCATATCAAGAGAAAAAGTGGCAAAATTTCTATGAAAGAGCGTGGTCTATAAGGGCTGAGTTTATGAGTAAATTTATAAGTAGGGGGGGGTATAACGCTTTACAGGTAATTTCAGAGCTAGAGAAAAAGGAGCGACATTATACCCTTGCAGTTAATGATAATGGCGATTATGAATGGCGAAAAAAAGAGAGCCAGAGCGAGAAATTTAATTTTGTAGATATTCCGTATTATGGTATAACTTCCCTAAATGGTATGACTATTTTAGTCCCATATTATACTAAAACAAGCTTTATTGATTTTATTATCGATGCTTTGTCATTTGATGAGTATGATAGTGTAATCGAGCTTGGGTGCGGATATGGTAGAAATTTATTTAAGATATTTTATAATGGCGGTGGGATAAATTTAAGATATTTTGGTGGCGAATTTACTAATAGTGGTGTAGAGATGGCTAGAAAATTAGCAGATATTGAGCCTAAGATGAAGGCTGAGTTTTTCCATTTTAACCACTTAAAGCCTAAATTTGATAAGAATTTGGATTTTGGTAAGCGTGTTTTGGTCTTTACATATCATACTATTGAGCAGGTTAAAGAGATTCCAGATAATTGGTTTAAATCTGTAGCAAGTATCGCTCCATTTGTGAGATGTATCCATGGTGAGCCATTTGGATTTCAAGTAAAAGATTTAGGGGAAGTAAGCAAGGAGCATCGCAATTTTTTTATAAAAAATGGCTGGAATTTAAATTTTGCTAAAACTTTGAAAAAAGCTAATCAAAATGGAGATATAATCATCGAAGATGCTCTTTTAGAGCATAGTTGTAGAACTGACCCATTTAATCCAACTTCGATTGCTGTGTGGAGATCTATTTAAAAAATGTAATCTATATTTATAAGGCGCTCGCTAGCTTTGGTAGCTAGTGAGTATTATCTAGTGGATTGCTCCTAGTTTTAGCCTTTGGTATATTTGACACTGGCTTTCTAACTCTTTATCTGTGCCAAATCCTACTATTTTACCAGAGCTAATAACCGCTATTTTATCAGCATTTTTGATGGTTGATAGTCTATGGGCTATTACTATTACTATCTTTTCTTGACCTAAGTTCTCTATGGCTTTGGTTATCTCTTGTTCGCTTTCATTATCTAATGCGCTTGTTGCCTCATCAAAAATTAAAATTTGAGGATTATGGTATAAAGCCCTTGCGATAGCAATTCTCTGTCTTTGACCGCCACTTAGATTAGCCCCATACTCACTAAGCATTGTATGTATGCCACTATCTAGCTTTTGGACAAAATCATATGCGTTTGCCATCTTAAGTGCATTTATAACCTTATTATCATCTAAAGGCGCTCCATAAGCGACATTAGCAGCGATTGTATCATTAAATATATATACTCTTTGAGTTACTAGGCCTATATTTTCTCTTAAGCCTTTAAGTTTAAATTCACTTATATCATTTTCATTTATTAGTATTGTTCCTAAGTCTGGATCATAAAATCTCATTAAGAGATTTATAAGTGTGCTTTTACCACCACCGCTACTTCCTACTAGGGCTATCATTTGACCTTTATATACTTTAAGGTTGATGCCATTTAATGCTACCTTATCTCCATAGCTAAATTTTAAATCTTGGATTGTGATTGAATTTACTTTATTTGGGAAGTTAAGCTTGCCATCAACTATATTTGGGCTCATATCAAGTAGCTCAAATGTCCTTTGACTAGCCACTATAGCATCTTGCATTTGATTGTATATAGAAGTTAGCCTTTTAATTGGCGTATATAGCATAAATAGTGCTGTAAGAAAGCTAAAAAAGCTTCCAACTGTGATCTCTCCATTTATAACTTGTTGGCCGCCTATTATAATAGTAATGGCAATGCCAATAGAGCCTAGCGTCTCCATCATCGGACTTACTAGGGTATTTACCTTGACGGATTTTAAATTTAATTTAAAGATTTTATCGTTTTGAGTGTCAAATTTCTCTAGCTCCTTACCTTGTGCGTTACTAGCTTTTATTATCTCAATATTAGCAAATATCTGACTTAAAACAGAGGTTATATCGCCTGAGGTTTCTTGTGAAGTTCGGCTTATCTTTCTCATCTTTTTAGCCAGTCTTGAGAGTGGATAGAGTGCTGCTGGCAAGACTATTAGAGAAAATAGCGCTAGGGTAGGGCTTTGATAAATCACCACACAAAGTAAGCCAATAATAGTTACAAACTCACGCACTAGCTCTGGGATTAAATTTGATACTATAGAGCGAATTCTCTCTATATCGCTCATAATCCTACTCATAAGCTCTCCGCTTCTATATTTATGGAAAAAGCTCATATCAAGAGTTAATATATTTGCTAGTTGATTGTGTCTAAAGCGTCTTACCATATCTTGTCCGATATAGGCTGTGAAATATACTTGTAAGTAGATCCCAAGGCTCTTTATAAAGTATATCCCAATAATCGCATATGGAAGCAAATATAGTAAATTTTCATCTTTTTGGATAAAGATATAATCTAGCACAGGCTTAACAAGCCAAGCTGATACCGCAGTCCCCACACTAGCCATAATCATTCCGATAATAGCTATGATAAATTGTGGTATATACTCCTTATAATATGATTTAAATCGCCTAAAAACCTCTGCTATTCCGTCCATATTTTCTCCCATTTTACTCCATTTGGTGTATCCATTATAGCCACACCAAGGCTATTTAATTCATCTCTTATCAAATCAGCCTTTTTATAATCTTTAGCCGATTTGGCCTCATTTCTAGCTTTTATTAAATTCATAATTCTCTCTTTTTGCGTTTCATCAAATCCATATTGAAACCACTCAAATTCATCTTGATATAATATCCCAAGAGTATCTTTGATAAAATTTAGATTAGCCATAATTGTGGATTTTAAGGCTTTATTTTTTGGCTCTTTATCTAGATTTGTGTTGGCTTGATTTACCATTTCATCAATTTTAGCTAGAGCCACCGAGATATTTAAATCATCGCTTAAAGCATCTAAAATAGAGTTTTTAAACTCTCCTTTAGCCTCACTAGCTTCAACCCCACTTAATCGCTTTTTAAGCCTATAAATTTTATCAAGACGCTTTTTGCTAGAGAGTAGATCAGCTATATCGTAGTTGAAATTTGCTCTATAATAGCTACTCATTAAATAAAATCTCACCGCCTCGCCAGGTGCGATAGCTAACGCATCTTTTATGAAAAATGAGTTACCTAAGCTCTTACTCATCTTCTCATTATCTACTTGTATAAACCCATTATGCATCCAGTGCTTAGCTAACTCTTTATGATATGCACACCTACATTGTGCGGCTTCATTTTCGTGGTGCGGAAAGAGCAGATCAGCCCCACCAGCGTGAATATCAATAGTCTTACCAAATATATTTGAAATCATCGCTACACACTCTGTATGCCAGCCAGGACGCCCCTTGCCAAATGGACTATCATACCAATTCTCATCAAATTTCCATAAAACAAAATCTTTTTCACTTCTTTTGGAGTTATTGCTTTTTACTCTAGCGATAAGATTTTCATCTTTTCTACCGCTTAAGCTTAGATATTTTTCATCTTTGCTAGTATCAAAGTAAATTCCATCTTCAAGCTTATATGTCGCTCCATTTTGCTCTAGCTTTAAGATATAATCTATAATAGAGTTTAAATAGCAAGTAGCCTTAGGCTCTATATCAGCGTTTAATACATTTAGGGCTTTCATATCGCTAATGTATCTATCTATATAGTAGGTTGTGATCTGCTCTAAAGTTTGATTGGTTGATTGCATTTTGGCTAAAATTTTATCATCTATATCAGTGAAATTTTTAACAAATTTAACTCTATATCCAAGCGCTATCAAAACCCGCCTAAGAAGATCAAAGCTAATGCTAGATTTAGCATGACCTAGGTGAGCATCATCATAGACGGTTGGACCGCATACATATATATTTATCTCATTGCTATTTAGTGGTTTTAACTCAATTTTTTGCTTTAATGCTGTATCATAAATTTGCATATATAAACTCCCTTAACTCTACTAATAAATAGCCAAAAATTATAACTAAAATTATGGTAATTAAATTTATCCTACTAAGGCTTATATCTAAAAATTGCTTAATACCAAATATAAAAATTGAATATCCTAGCAAAAATACTCCACTAATAGTACTTGCTAAAGCTAATCCACTAGCACCAAGAGGCTTAAATAAGATTAGGCATAAAATTGTGTTGATAAATAGTGAGTATATGGCGATTTTGGCTGCGATTTTTTGTTGCATTTTGGCATATAGCCAAAGCGAAAATAGTTTATAAAGTCCAAAAGGCAAAAGTCCAAGTATATACATTTGTAAAACCTTAGCCGATTCTATGGTATTTTGCGAATTAAACTCCCCACTTTGAAATAGCAGCCAGATAATCTCTTTAGATAAAATATATCCGCCGATTGTGGAAAATATAAGCAAGAAAAATAGCAAATTAAAGCTTTTTTTAAGTAAATTTATAGCCGTTTCATCACTATTTATCTTAATGGCTTTTGAAATTTTAGGGAAAATCGCAGTTGATAAAGCAATGGCAAATAGTGCTAATGGCAGTTGAAAAATTCTATTAGCATAATATAGGTAGCTTATGGCCCCAGTGGCTAAGAAACTAGCGATAAATGTGGAGATAAAATCGCTTAATTGATTTGCGCTACTACCAATTATCCCGTGAGTAAAATTTTGCCAAAAACCATTAGCTTTAGCTCTTTTGCCTTTTATAAACTTAGCCATTCCAAGGGTTAATAAGCGAAGTAAATTTAGCCTTTTAAGTGCGATAATATGGGATAAAACTTGGATAAATCCACCAACTACAACGCCCCAGCTAAGGTATAAGGCTGCGCTTTGCTGATCTAGATTATTAGCTAAAAATAGAGCCGTTATCATGGAGAGATTTAAAAATGCCGTGCTAAAAGCAGTAGTGGCAAAGTGATTTTTGTATTGTAATAGTGCTGATAGTAAGGTAACTATAAAAATAGCCAAAAGATACCAAAAATTAATCCGCACCAAAGGCACAGCAAGAGCTATAATCTCATCGCTAAATCCATAAGCCAAAGCCTTTGTAACAAGCGGAGCAAAAAGCATAACTATCAAGCTTAAAATTAACATAGCAAGGCTTAATTTGATTAAAATTTCAGTAGCAAATAACCCTTTTTTGCTTACCTTAACTAAATTTGGCATAAAAGCTTGAGAAAATGCCCCTTCGCCAAAGAGTCTGCGAAAGAGATTAGGTAGCTTAAACGCTACAAAAAATATATCGCTCCAAATACTTGCACCAAGAGCATTTGCTGTCATTAAATCTCTGATAAATCCAAGCACCCTAGAGCATAAAATTCCAATACTATTTGTAAAAAAATGTCTAAGCAAATATCTATTTTCCTAAATTTAATTTTACTATAAATTTATAATTAAAATAAGCAAAATGGCACCTTGATAAATGCCTAAGATTTATCACTATAATTAAATGAAAATATCCATATAAAAGCTATTTATAAATGCTTATTAATTTATCTTAAAATATTAAAAATAAGTTGATATTATACTCTAAAAAAAGTTAATATTAATATATTTTTTAGTAGAATATCTGAATTTAAATTCTCAAAGGAGCAAAGGTGTTATTTACCAAAGCTAGTGAATATGCTATGCTATCATTAATATTATTATCGCAAGCAAACTATCCAAAAGATGTAGATACTATATCATCAGAGCTTGGAATTTCAAAAAGTTTTTTAGCTAAAATCTTACAAAATTTAGCAAAAGCTGGGATATTAAACTCTTTTAAGGGGGCAAATGGCGGATTTGTTTTAGCTGATAAGCCATCAAATTTGACTATTAAACATATTTTAGAGAGTGCAGAGAAGCGTAAAGTAAATGTATTTGAGTGTGCAAATTCTAGATGCGATTGCCCTAGCAATAAAGGAGATGGGTGCCAAATTTGGCCTATATTTAACGACTTGCAAGGTCGAGTTGATAACTTTTTAGACCAGATAACATTAGCTGATATTATGAAGAAATAGTTTGGCTAAACGCAATATTTTAACCATGGTGGCGCCATTTTTAGCGCCAGTTATAAAGGCTAAGAGTCTAACTGTAGTTTTTGTCATTATAGCTATTTTGGCTATTATCATTGTGCCTTTACCTAGTGGGGTGCTTGATTTTTTCTTAGCTCTATCCATAGCTATATCTGTGCTTATAATATTAATCTCTATTTATATACCCAAACCAACAGATCTTAGCACATTTCCTACTTTAGTTTTGATAGTTACTCTATTTAGATTAGCACTGAATATAGCAACTACTAGAATGATTTTAAGCGAAGGTCATAACGGACCAGAGGCTGTAAGTGATATTATCGCTAGTTTTGGTAAATTCGTAGTTGGTGGCAACTATGTAATTGGCGTGATTGTCTTTTGTATTTTGGTGCTTATAAATTTTATGGTTGTAACTAAAGGCTCAACCCGTGTAAGTGAAGTTCAAGCTAGATTTACTCTAGATGCGATGCCAGGAAAGCAGATGGCTATTGATGCGGATTTAAATGCGGGTTTGATAGATGAGCAAGCAGCTAAGCAAAGGCGTCAAGATATAATATCTGAAGCGAATTTTTATGGAGCAATGGATGGTTCATCTAAATTTATAAAAGGTGACGCTGTAGCTGGTATTATCATTACAATTATTAATATTATTGGTGGATTTTTGATTGGCTCTTTTGAGCATGATATGGCTATTAAAGATGCCGCAGCTACATATACGATTCTTACAATTGGAGATGGATTGGTAAGCCAAATTCCAGGTCTTATCACATCAACTGCAACGGCTATTATTATAACTAGAGCTAGCAAGGATGAGGATAATTTTGCCGAAGGGGTCGTATCCCAGCTACTTGGCGAGTATAAAACGCTTTTGATAGTTGGTTTTATACTTTTTATGTTTGCTTTAGTTCCAGGTCTTCCAACACTATCGCTTGGATTTATGGGGCTTTTATTTTTAGGAATTGGCTTTATTTTAAAACAGATAGAAGATGGCAAAATCGATTTTAGCGCAATTAAAAGTGATAAAAATAGCCCCCAATCATCAGAGGCTACAGGTAAATCCGCCAAAGCATCTACAAATAAACTTCCTAAAAAAAGCGAAGAAGAGATCGCTATGGAGGAGCAAGCTAAGATTGATGATATTTTAAAAATTGAAATTTTAGAGCTTGATTTGGGCTATGGACTTTTAAAGCTTGCCGATGGTGATTTGATAGAGAGAATTAGAGCTATGAGACGAAATATGGCTACAATGCTAGGATTTTTAATGCCTAAAATTAGATTAAGGGATAATATCTTGCTTGGGCCAAATGAGTATAAATTTAAGTTAAAAGGCGTAGTAATAGGCTCTGGCGTGGTTTATCCTGATAAGTGCTTAGCTATGGATAGTGGATATGTGAGTGCTGATATTGATGGTATTGCGGTAAAAGATCCAGCTTTTGGGCTTGATGCTTTGTGGATTGATCAAAATTATAAAGAAGATGCGATATTAAGCGGATATACAGTCGCTGATGCGGCTAGTGTTATATCTACTCACATGAGCGAATTAGTCAAGCAAAATGCGAGTGAATTATTAACCAAGCAAGAGGTTCAAAATATCCTTGATAAGGTAAAATCAGAATACTCTGTAGTGGTTGATGATACGCTAAAAGTAGTTGGTGTGGGAGTTATACAAAAGGTATTAAGAGCTTTGCTTAAAGATAATATCCCTATTAAAGATATGCTTAGCATACTTGAGGCAATTAGCGATGTGGCTGAAGTTAGCAAGAATTTAGATATGATAATTGAGCATGTTCGAGCAGCCCTAGCAAGGGTGATAACTTCTATGTATGTTGATGAGAATGGTCAGTTAAATTTTTATATCCTAGAAGCCTCAGCCCAGCAAAAGCTAATAGACAGCCTAAGCTATAAAGATGGTGCATACACTATGATGATAAATGTAGCACAAACTTCAGCCATAGTAAGCGCATTAAGAGCAAAAAGAGAGAATCGCCCTATAAGCGAACAAGGCGATATGGTGCTTTGCGTTGAGCCTAGTATTCGTAAATTTATAGATAGTATAGTGCAGAATTTCTCAATCGATATTGCTGTGCTTAGCTTTGCTGAAATTGCACCAAACACGCAGTTTGAGACACTTGGGACTATAGAGATACCAGAACTTTAATAAAGGAATAAAATGAAAATTTATCATCTTAGTCATACTGATTTAGATGGATACTCTTGTCAGTTTGTTAGTAATTTTTATCTTAAAAATATTGAATTTTATAACTCAAATTATGGAAAAGAGATTGATAAAAAAATGTCGCATATCATCTCTAAAATTGGTAATGATAAGGCTGTTATTTTAATTACAGATTTAAATTTAACCAAAACTCAATGCCAAAGCTACGAAGAGCAACTCAAAGATAAAAATGTTAAGTTAATTTTATTAGACCATCATCAAACTGGTGCTGAGTGCTCACAGATATTTCCTTGGTACTATCTTGATAACTCTAGGAGTGCTACTAAAATTTGTTATGATTTTTTTAGTGCGATGTTTGGGGCTGATGAGAGGCTAGAGGCGTATTGTAATGCGGTAAATGCGGTGGATATTTGGCTAAAAAATGATCCAAATTTTGAGCTTGGTAAGGTCTGTATGGGGGCAATTGCTGGAGCTAAGGAGATAAATAAGGTTATGTTTGAAAAGGAGCATATAGAGTATATCTTTTATCTTATTAAAAATTTTTGCGAATTCTTAAGCTTAAATAACGCCCATATCGAGCTTGATAATAGACTTCATGGAATTAAAAAAGAGTTTTTTTACCTTAAAAATGATGATACTCTAAGCAATCTAAATTCAAATTATCTAGTCAGACATCTTACTTCAAATAGTGATAAATTTAGTATTAATTATCGTGGGAGTAGAGGAATTTTAACATATAATATAGGAAGTGCTAGCGTGATTGGAAATGACTTTTTAGTAGCAAATCCTGAGTTTAAATTTTTCATTGATATAACTAGTAAAAAGAGTATGAGCTTTAGATCAAATGGGGATTTTGATGTAAGCCAAATGGCAAAAGAGCTTTGCGATGGAGGTGGGCATAAAAATGCTAGTGGTGGGTTTTTTGCTGGATTTATAGATAGTTATAATTATGATGAGATAAAATCACAAGTGGTAAATTTGATTAATAAAAAAACAGGAGAGCAATAATGAAAAATTATGAAAACGATGTGACTTTAGAGGAGATGAGCTATGAGCTTGAGCTAGCGACTCTTGGTATGTTGTATTATGCTGGGGTTAAAAAGGAGCTGATAAATGAGGCCTTTGATAGATACATTGATGTTATAGATGATGTGCTAGAAGATAGCGACGCAAACGGCGTAGATGAGGTTATAGCTGTAGTAGAATATATGAAAAAGAATTATCCAGAGCTATTTAAGTAGCCTTTTGGTTTTATATCTTAGTAGTCTAATGGCAAATTGACTCTTTTTATTTAGCGTTTTATAATACCTATAGATATTAAATTTAAACCTACTAATCTGAATTTGAGTAAAAATATGCTCTAATTCATCTCTTTCTTTTGCTGTTAGATTGCTCAATTTGTCCCCTTTTTGATTTAAGAAGTGAATTATACTTTATGAGTTATTAAATATCAATAAATTTTTTGCATACAATTTATATTTTCACATATTTAAATTTTATGATTATAAGCAGTTAGGTATATCAATTGCTAAATAAATTTGATAATTTTAATATTTTTGCTTAAAATACTTGACAAAGGTTGGCTCAATGTTGTATAATTAACTTAGCAATTAAATATAAAGAGTGCTAATAATGAAAGTAGATAAGAGAGATTTAATACTAGAGTCTATCATTCATGCATATTTAGAAGCAAATGAGCCAATTGGGTCTAGTGAGCTTGGTATGAGAATGAATATAGCTATCCCGGCATCTACTATTAGAGTATATTTTAAAAAGCTTAGCGATGAGGGGGCGATCACTCAACTACACATTAGCGGTGGGCGAATTCCTACAGCTAGTGCGATGGAGATTTATTGGCAAAATAGACTTAAATTTAGCCCAATATTATCTATAAATAATATTGATTTACTAAATTTTTTAGTTTATAAAAATGATATTTATTGCATGATTTTTGAAAATCAAAAGCTATTTTTAAAAGATGTTTTAAATCTTAAAGATCGCTTTTTAGTTCTTGATTTTAACACTCAGAGTATATCTATTAAATTTAGCTCAAAAGTTGAAAAATTTTTAAGCAATTTAATTGGAGTTAGCTTAGAAGAGCTAGATCACATCTCTATGCAAGTGGGATTAAGTGAGCTAAGAGTTAAAATTAAAGCTTTAAAAAGAGAGGAGATTTTATTTCAAGAAAATGAGAAAATTGCTTTTGAAATTTGTAAAGATGATAGTATAAAGGCGATTTTAGATCCATCATTTGGTAATAATTTTAATGGAAATTTAGCCTTTAGTCCGCTATTTTCTACTGGCTATATGGGATTAAAAACTGATGTGATATATCAGGGCAAACCAGCTATTATGCTTTGTGCTAGTAGCGTTTATAGCGATTATGAGAAGTTTTTAAGTATGTTAAAGGAGGCTGCGTGAGTCAAGATATAGATGAAAATTTAGATGACAATTTAGCTTTAAATGAGCAAGATTGTCAAGATTGTAAGCAAGATGAGCAAAGCGAATTAGATAGTGAGTTAGCTAAGGTTAAAGAGGATTTGATAAGAGCTACTGCGGATTTTGAAAATATCAAAAAGCGTTTAGAGCGAGAAAAGGCTGAAGCTTTGAAATTCGCAAATGAGAGCTTTGCTAGAGATCTTTTGCCAGTTATTGATGCTTTGGAGATTGCTGCGAATTTACAAAGTGGCGATGATGAGATAGCAAATAAGATAAAAGATGGTATAAACTTAACCATAGAGCAGTTTAAAAAGTGCTTTGAAAAGTATGGTATAAAAGAGATTGATACTAGCGGTGAGTTTAACCCAGAAGTTCATAACGCTATAAATTATATACAGACAGATGAGGTAGAAAGTGGCAAGATAGCTACTGTTTATCAAAAAGGTTATCTATATAATGATAGAGTTTTAAGACCATCTATGGTTGTAATAGCAAAATAAATTTTAATAAAAAGGATATAAAATGAGTAAAGTAATAGGAATAGACCTAGGAACAACAAATTCATGCGTAAGCATATATGAAAGAGGCGAAAGCAAAGTAATCCCTAACAAAGAGGGTAAAAATACAACTCCAAGCGTTGTGGCTTTTACTGATAAGGGAGAGATTTTAGTCGGCGATACAGCTAAACGCCAAGCAGTAACAAATCCAGAAAAAACCATATTTTCTATAAAAAGAATTATGGGTCTTATGATGAATGAGAAAAATGCCGTGGAAGCAAAAAGCCGCCTTCCATATCATATAGTAGATAGAAATGGTGCGTGTGCTGTTGAGATAGCTGGTAAAACATATACTCCACAAGAAATTTCAGCTAAAGTATTGATTAAATTAAAAGAAGATGCTGAAGCGTTTTTAGGCGAGAGTGTAACTGATGCCGTTATCACCGTGCCTGCATACTTTAACGATAGTCAAAGAAAAGCTACAAAAGAAGCTGGCACGATAGCAGGGCTTAATGTGCTTAGAATTATAAATGAGCCTACGGCTGCGGCTTTGGCTTATGGATTAGATAAAAAAGAGGCTGAAAAAATCGTAGTTTATGACCTAGGTGGTGGGACATTTGATGTAACTGTGCTAGAAACTGGAGATAGCGTAGTTGAGGTTTTAGCAACAGGTGGAAATGCCTTCTTAGGTGGAGATGATTTTGATAATAGATTAATTGACTTTTTAGTAAGTGAGTTTAAAAGTGAAACTGGAATCGATCTAAAAAGTGATGTAATGGCTCTTCAACGCTTAAAAGAAGCTGCTGAAAATGCTAAAAAAGAGCTATCAAGTGCTATGGAGACAACTATAAATCTCCCATTTATCACAGCTGATGCAACTGGCCCAAAACACCTTACAAAAACTCTTAGTAGAGCTAAATTTGAAAGTATGATAGATGATTTGGTATCTCAAACTATCACAAAAATAAATGAGGTAGTAAAAGACGCTGGTATAAGCAAAAGTGATATAAAAGAAGTAGTAATGGTAGGTGGCTCAACTCGTGTTCCTGTAGTGCAAGAAGAGGTCAAAAAAGCATTTGATAAAGAGCTAAACAAATCAGTAAATCCTGATGAAGTTGTAGCAATTGGTGCGGCTATCCAAGGTGCGGTTATAAAAGGCGATGTAAAAGATGTTCTTTTGCTAGATGTTACACCTCTTAGCCTTGGTATTGAGACTCTTGGTGGGGTAATGAGTAAGCTAATTGAAAAGGGTACCACAATCCCAACTAAAAAATCTCAAACTTTCTCAACTGCTGAGGATAATCAAAGTGCAGTTACTATAAATGTACTCCAAGGCGAAAGAGAATTTGCTAAAGATAATAAAAGCTTAGGTAATTTCAATCTTGAAGGAATTATGCCAGCTCCAAGAGGTGTACCACAAATTGAAGTTACATTTGATATAGATGCAAATGGAATTTTAACCGTTTCAGCAAAAGATAAAGCCAGTGGTAAAGCTCAAAACATAACTATTAGTGGCTCAAGCGGCTTAAGCGAAGAAGAGATAAATAAAATGGTAAATGACGCTGAAGCTCATAAAGAAGAGGATAAAAAGAGAAAAGAGGCAGTTGAGGCTAGAAATGGTGCTGATAGCTTAGCCCATCAAACTCAAAAATCTCTTGATGAGCTTGGCGAGAAACTTCCAAGCGAAGATAGGGCTAAAATCGAAGCAGCCTTAAATGATCTAAAAGAGACATTAAAAGATGAGAGTGCTACAAAAGAGCAAATCGATATAAAAGTAAAAGCTCTAAGCGAAGTTAGCCATAAACTAGCTGAAGCTATGTATCAAAATCAAACCGCTGGTGCCAACGCACAAGATAAGAAAAAAGATGATGATGTCATAGACGCTGAAGTAGAATAAAATTTAAGCTAGCCTAATTAAGGCTGGCTTAAATATAGATATATCTCATCGGCTAATAAGAAATTTGGATTATAAATTCTCCCATTTTTTAATATTAATTTTCTCTCTTTGATTAAAATTTCAGCTGTTTTTTGCATATTTGAACTTAAATCGCTTAAGCTTACGCCAATAATGCTCCTAAGACCTAAAAATACTCTTTCACTTCTTTTATCCTCAAGGCTTAATTTTTCAATGCTTTTTTTAAAAGGGTTGGCTATATAATTTTTAAGATTTGTCGCACCCTTATATCTTTTTAGCCCAATTGTCCCCACAGCATACGCACCAAATCCATAGTAGTCATCGCCTTGCCAGTAGCTAAGATTGTGCTTACAGATTTGACCGAAATTTGAGATTTCATACTGATTAAAACCTATATTTTCAAGTGAATTTATGAGATATTTAGCTAGGATTGGGCTATCTTTTTGATATGATATTTTAGAGCTAAACTCACTCTCAAGCATTAAGCTATAGGCTGATATATGTGTAATTTCTAGCTCTTTTAAGGCTTGAATTTCGCTAGATATTAAGGCTTTAGTGTCAAGTTTTGTGCCATACATTATATCAACATTTATATTTTTAAAACCAGCTATTTTGGCATCTTCTACAGCTTTAAATACTCTTTTTGAGTTGTGAATTCTGCCTAAAAATTTAAGCTTTTTTTCATTAAAGCTTTGAGCCCCAAGGCTTAAGCGATTTACGCCAAGCTCTCTCATATGATTTAGCCACTTCAAATTTGCTGAGTTTGGGTTTGCCTCACTTGTGATCTCACAATCTTTATTTAAATTTGGTCTTAAGTATTCAAAAATTTCATCATACAACCTAGCATCTACGCTACTTGGAGTGCCACCACCTATAAATATTGTGGAGATTTTATCATTGAATTTGATATTTTTTATCTCTTTTGTAAGGGCTTTAAAATACTCTTTAGTTATAGCAAATTGATCGCTATGAGAGCCAAAAGCACAATATGGGCACTTTGATTCGCAAAATGGAATGTGTATATAGATATGCAAAATTTGTCCTAAAATTTATTCTAAATTTAACAAATAATTTATTAAATTTAGTTGATTTATTAAACTTTAAACGCTTTTAGGGTAGGATTTTTACCAAATTTTTAGGATCAAAAATGGATAAAGGCAAGAGGTATCGTCCAAATGTAGCGGCGATTATTTTATCTCCATCTTATCCTTTAGAGTGTAAAGTATTCATCGCTCAACGATATGATATTAGTGGAGCTTGGCAGTTTCCACAAGGTGGGATAGATGAAGGCGAATCACCCAAAGAGGCTCTTTTTAGAGAGCTTGAAGAGGAGATAGGGACAAGCGAAGTAGAGATTTTATGCGAGCACCCTAAGTGGCTTGAGTATGATTTTCCTGAAAATATCGCTAAGAAAATGGCGCCATATGATGGACAAATTCAAAGATATTTTTTGGTTAGATTAAAGCCAAATGCAAAGATTGATCTAGCGACAAAACACCCTGAATTTGATGATTACTGCTTTATGCCTGTAAATGATGTATTAAGCAAGGTTAATCACTTCAAAAAGGGTGCGTATGCTAAAGTGCTTAAATATTTTAAAGATGAAGGATTCATATAATGCTAATAGTGCAAAAGTATGGCGGGACAAGCGTTGGAAATTTAGAAAGAATAGAAGAGGTTGCTAAAAGAGTAATTGCTACTAAAGATGCTGGTAATGATGTAGTAGTCGTGGTTTCTGCTATGAGTGGGGTAACAAATCAGCTAATAGAATATGCTGAGCACTTTAGCAAAATTCAGCCACAAAGTGCAGATATGGATATGCTCCTTAGCTCTGGCGAGAGAGTTACAAGCTCACTTTTATCAATTGCTTTAAATTCAAAAGGATATAAGGCTGTGGCATTTAGTGGAGATATGGCTGGGATTATAACAAATAGCGATTTTACCAAGGCTAGAATTATCGATATAGATGGCAAAAAGATGAAAGAAGCGCTAAAAGAAGGCAATATAGTCGTAGTAGCTGGATTTCAAGGGGTAACAAAAGATGGAGATGTAACAACTCTAGGTCGTGGCGGAAGCGATCTAAGTGCTGTGGCTGTAGCAGGAGCTCTAAAGGCTGATTTGTGTGAGATTTACACAGATGTAGATGGGGTATATACTACAGATCCAAGGATAGAGCCTAAGGCTAGAAAGCTTGAGAAAATTAGCTATGATGAGATGCTAGAGCTAGCTAGTATGGGGGCAAAGGTACTACAAAATAGAAGTGTAGAGTTAGCCAAAAAATTAAAGGTAAATTTAGTCACTAGAAGTAGCTTTAACAATAATGAAGGAACACTAATCACAGGAGAGGCAAACATGGAAATATCAGGAATGGAGCAAGCATTAATAAGCGGTATAGCGCTAGATAAAAATCAAGCAAGAGTAACGATGAGGGGTGTTGTAGATAAGCCAGGAGTTGCAGCTAGTATATTTAAAAAATTAGCTGATAAAAATATAAATGTAGATATGATTATTCAAAATACAAGCCACGAAGATGGCACTACAAGCCTTGGCTTTACCGTTCCTCAAAATGAGATGGAGGCGGCTAGAAATGTAGTTGATGATGGTAGTGCAAAATCCATTGAGATAGATAGCGAAGTAGTCAAAGTAAGCGTAGTTGGTGTGGGTATGAAGAGTCATAGCGGTGTAGCATCTATGGCATTTTCTGTATTGGCAAATGAGGGGATTAATATCCAGATGATCTCTACTAGCGAGATTAAAATTTCGATGATTGTAGCAGAAAAATATGGCGAATTAGCCGTTAGAGCGCTTCATAAAGCTTATGAGTTAGAGAAGTAATGGATCTTATCAAATGGAGCTTGGATGCTATAAGGAGTTCAAGCAAGGAGCTTAGCTGGATGGAGGAGAGGCGTCTAGAGTGGGCGCCGCTACTTGCCTCAAGGCTTAGATACCTTATCGATGGTGCGCCATTTATAATTATATGCGATGAGGATAGGGAGTGGTTTGAGAGCTATTTTTTACGCAGTATTAACCGCAAAGGCTCGCATAGACCTATATTGCCATTTATTTCGCTTAAGTCCTTATATCCAAGATTAAATGATATAAATTCCAAAGAAGAGATAAGTTTGCTTGATGATACGCTTAGTATCTCTTTTCCAAATGGATTTGTATATTTTTATATCGGTAAAAGTAGCTCAAAGCTATGCGCAATAGCCAAAAATCGCACTAGTAGCTATATGTGGCTATTTGATGAACAAGCTGAAAATAGCTTCTATCTTAGCTCTACAGATGAGAATTTGGATTTTAAGCTTTTATCTATGTTTAGATTGTTTGATAGAACTATAGATGCGGTGCTATTTGGTCGGGTTGAGCTTTGAGTTTAAGTAGTAAAATTATTATTAGCGATAATTTTGAGAGTATTAAGGCTGAGTACTCGCAGCTATTAAAGCCTGAATATTTAAAGATTTTTGAGTATGAGAATTTGCTTATGGAAGGGGCTAGGGAGATAATATCTCAAGCATATATCGCAGAAAATCAGCCAAAAGTCTTGCTAATTATGGCTAATAAATATGGCATAGATCCGCAAAATGCTCTACTTAAAATTTTAGAAGAGCCACCAAGAAATATAATTTTTGTTTTGGTTGCACCAGCTAAGAATATATTTTTACCTACGGTTTGCTCTCGTTTAGGTATTGAAAATAGGGTGAAACTAGCAAAAAGTGAGCCAACTGGTATAAATTTCTCAAACTTAAATTTAGCTTATATTAACGATTATGTAGCTACTCAAGTGGCACTAGAAAAAAGCGATAAATTAAGCAAAACTCAACTTCTAAATTTACTTAAATCCATAATCATAGACGCAGTTAAAAATGGGGTTAAATTTAGCCATGAGGACTATATATATTTTAATAAACTTTATAGAATTACAGATCTAAATGCCAAGGCTCAAACCACGCTTTTACCACTACTTCTACTGATAATGCAAAGGATAAAATGAGAGCTTATAAGTTAAATATCGATAGTGATTTTGACCAAATTTGCAATTTTATAGCTCCGCATAAAAGTGGGGCAAAAATTATGAGAAAAAAGGCAAATTTAAATTTTATTTTAATTAAAGATATAAAGGCTGTGGCGGTTAATATCTTAAAGCAAGATGCCCTTAGTATCGGTGCTGAGCTAGTGAGTTCGCATGGTGCAATTTTTGGTGGGGAGAAGCTAGAAAATGCACTTTTAATAATAAATGATAAACAAGCTCAAATCCTAGCTAAAAAGGAGTTATCTCAAGATTTTGGTCTTAAAAAATTGGCTTATTTTTTATCAAATTCATTCCAAAAGCCAAAAAAATGCGAGATAATGGCGGTTTTAAATTTCAATAACGATAGCTTTAATCCAGCAAGTAGAGTTGGCGCTGATGAGGCGGTTTTGCGTATGGAGAGTTTGATTGATTTGGGTGTGGATTATATAGATATTGGTATGGTTAGCTCACGGCCAGGAAGCGAATATATCGGTGCTAAAGCGGAATTTGAAAGGGTAAAGCCAGTTGTAGATCTAATCTATACTAATAAGCTTTATGAGAAAGTTGAGTTTAGCCTTGATAGTTTTGATCCATTTTGTTTGGAGTATGCTTTGAATCATGGATTTGGCTTTGTAAATGATATAAGTGCGGATACAAATTTGGCTTTTTTAGCTGGTAAATATGGAGCAAAATATTGTCTAATGCATAAAAATGGCGATACAAAAACTATGCAAATTAATGTAAAAAATAGCGATATTTTAGAGATTATAAGTGAGTTTTTTACTCAAAAATTAGAAAAAATAAAAGAGTCTAAAGCTAAGCAAATTTATCTTGATGTGGGTATAGGATTTGGCAAAACCGCCCGTGATAATATGGCTTTGATTAAGCATTTAGAGCACTTTTTATTCTTTGGTTATCCGCTTTTAGTAGGAGCTAGTAGAAAATCTATGATAGATTACTATAATCCAAGTAGCGTAGATGAGCGTTTAGCTGGGAGCTTGTATCTACATCAAAAAGCTATAGAAAATGGTGCTAGTATCATTAGGACGCACGATCCTAAGGAGCATATTCAGATGCTAAATTTACATAATGCGTATAAGGATTTAGAAATAGTATGAATCAAAAAGAGTATTTAGAAGCGGTTGATACGCTAAATATATGGGCAAAGGCTTATTATACCGATGATATACCAATAGCAAGCGATGATGAGTATGATGCTTTATATCATAAGGTTGTTAAATTTGAGAAAGAAAATCCAAGCTTAAAGGTGCTGTTTTCGCCTACTAATCGCATAGGTGGCGAGATTTTAGATCAGTTTGAGAAGTTAGCTCATAAGGCTAGAATGTGGTCTATGGAGGATATTTTTAGCGATGATGAGCTTTTAGCGTGGATTGAGCGTGGAGATAAGGGGTCGCAAAGATTTTTTGTAGAGCCTAAATTTGATGGTGCGAGTTTGAATTTAACATATGAAAATGGAATTTTAAAAAGTGCTGCCACAAGGGGAGATGGAGAGATTGGCGAGGATGTTACCAATAATGCTAAGGTGATTAGCTCTATTCCTTTAAAGATTCCTTATGATGGATTTATCGAGATTAGGGGCGAAGTGGTTATCGCTAAAAAGGATTTTGAAGAGATTAATGCTAAGAGAATTCAAGATGGGCTTAATTTACTAGCCAATCCTAGAAACGCAGCTGCTGGTAGCTTAAGACAGCTTGATCCAAGTATAACTAAATCTAGAAGGCTTAAATTCTATCCGTGGGGAGTGGGGGCAAATGAGCTTAAATTTGCCACACATAGCCAAATGATGGAGTTTGTAAGATCTCTTGGATTTTTAAGAGATGATTTTATTAGGGTTTGTAATAGCGTAGATGAGGTTAAAAATGCCTACTCTAAACTCTTATTGCTAAGAGATGAGAAGCCTATAATGATGGATGGTATGGTAGTTCGCATTGATAGCCTTGCTAAGTGCGATGAGCTAGGATTTACGGTTAAATTTCCTAAATTTATGGTAGCTTATAAATTCCCAGCTACGCAAAAGAGCGCTAAATTACTAGATATAGCTTTACAAGTAGGTAGAACTGGCGTGGTTACTCCTGTTGGTATTCTTGATGGGGTGGAGATTGATGGGGCTTTTGTAAGAAATGTAACCTTACATAACTTCGATGAGATAGAGCGTCTAGGGCTTATGAAGGGTGATATGGTCTGCGTAATTAGAAGTGGAGATGTGATACCTAAGATTACAGATGTGTATAAAAGCAGAAGAGATGGCACCCAATCTAATATAGAGCGTCCGACTAACTGCCCTAAGTGTGGTAGTGAGCTTTTAGATGAAGGGGTATTTATAAAGTGTCAAAATTTGAGTTGTAAGGCTAGGGTGGTAAGCTCGATTATATATTTTGCTTCTAAAAAGTGTATGAATATCGATGGTCTTGGCGATGCTATTATAGAGCTTTTATATGAAAATGGCAAAATATCAAGTATAATTGATATTTATAGATTAGATAGGGGTAGCTTTAATGGTTTAGAGGGCTTTAAGGATAAAAAGATAGATAATATCCTAAATGCCATAAATATAAGCAAAACCCCACCACTTCATAGATTTATCACATCTTTAGGGATTGAGCATATTGGCGAAGTAGCAGCAAAAAAGATAGCCTCAACCTATCCAAATAATTGGCTAAATTTAAATCAAGATGAGCTTTTAAGCCTTGATGGATTTGGCGAGGCGATGGCACTTAGCTATTTGGAGTTTATGCGTGTTAATTATGATAAAATTATTGAGCTTATGGAGTTTGTAAAGCCTAAAATTGAAGATATTAAATTTACTCAAAATATATTTAGTGGTAAAACTATAGTTATAACTGGCACCCTTTCTCGTCCTAGAGATGAGATAAAAAAAGAGCTAGAGAGCTTTGGGGCTAAGGTTAGTAGCTCTGTATCATCTAAGAGTGATTATCTACTAAGTGGGGAATCAAGCGGAAGTAAATATGATAAAGCCATATCTTTAGGGGTTAAAATCATCGATGAAAAAGAGTATGAAAGATTGATAAATGAGGGCTGATTTGGCTGTGGCAAATAGCTTAAATATCAGTAGAAATCAAGCAGCACAACTCATATATGATGGCTCTGTGCTTGTAAATTCAAAACCTATAAATAAGCCTAGTCAAGAGATTAGTGTAGATGATGTTATAGAGGCTCAAACTCAAATTTATGTTAGTAGAGCGGCGTTGAAATTGGCTGGATTTTTAGATGAAATTAAGCTAGATTTAAGCGGTAAAATCGCTTTGGATATTGGCTCTAGTACTGGTGGATTTGTCCAAATTTTGCTAGAAAAAGGGATAGGGCAGATCACAGCTCTTGATGTAGGCACTATGCAATTAAGTCCAAATTTAAGAGATGATAGCAGGGTAATAGTCCAAGAAAATACCGATATTAGGGAGTTTGTAAGCGTGGATAAATTTGATATTATTACTGCTGATGTGAGCTTTATCTCATTATTACATATCATTACGCATATTGATAGGTTGGCACTTAGCGATATAATACTATTATTTAAGCCGCAATTTGAGGTTGGTAAGAGTGCTAAACGAACCAAAAATGGTGTTGTAAAAGATGAAAAGGCTATAGATAAAGCTATGGTTAAATTTCAGAGTGAGTGCTTAGCTTTGGGCTGGAAATTAATCAAAAAAAGCGAGTCAAAAATCAAAGGCAAGGAAGGGAATATTGAGCTATTCTACTATTTTAAAAAGTAGCATAAAAGCCATAGCCATCGGCAATTTCGATGGAATTCACAAAGGTCATAAGGAGCTAATCAAGCAGCTTGGCAAAGATGGAGCTTTGGTAGTAGTGCGAAGCGATAAGGCTTGTTTAACTCCTAAAGATAGACACCAAGAGTATAGCGGTGTGCCATGTTTTTACTATGATTTAAAGGATATTTCTGAGCTTAGAGGCGATGAGTTTATAGAAATGCTTAAGAGGGATTTTGTAAATTTAAGCAAGATTGTTGTCGGATATGATTTTAAATTTGGCAAAGATAGAGCCTGGGATAAACATGATTTAAAACATCTATTTAGCGGTGAAGTGGTTGTGGTAGATGAGTTTTGCTTTGATGGTCTTGGGGTGCATAGCTCAGCTATAAAAAGATTTTTGCGTGATGGTGATATATATAGGGCTAATCGGCTTTTAGGGCGTGAGTATAGCGTTGTTGGTATGGTTATAGATGGGCAAGGAATTGGTAAAAAATATCTATATCCAACCCTAAATTTGGATATAACCCCATATCTAGTGCCTAAAGATGGAGTATATGCTACAAGGACAAAGATAGAGGATAATACCTATAGCTCTATCACATTTATTGGCTATAGGCTTAGCACTGATGGGGAGTTTGCTATTGAAAATCATATATTAGATAAAAGCATTGATAATAGACCAAGTAGTGTGCGAGTTTGCTTTGTTGAGTGGATTAGGGATAATGCTAAATTTGATAATCTAGATGATTTAAAAAAGCAAATTTCAAAAGATATAGTAATAGCACAAAATGTGGCAAAAAGCTGTGATTTAAGCATTGAAGAGGTTAGTTTGCACTCTAGAAATTTAGAAGGGGTTTATGATGAGAGATGAGGTCTTTAAAACCGCTATAAATAAGCAATTTGAATTTGATGAGAGTGTGGCAAGTGTATTTGATGATATGGTGTTTAGATCTGTGCCATTTTATAAGCAAACCCAGGAGCTTATAATCTCATTTTTATCTAAAAGATTAGAGCAAGGCTCTAGGGTTATTGACCTTGGATGTTCTACTGCTACTACTTTATTGGAGCTTTATAGGGTTAGGGGGGATTTGGAGCTTTTGGGCGTTGATAATAGTCCTGCTATGCTAGAGCGTGCTAAGAATAGGGCTAGTGGCTATGGAGCGAAAATTGAGCTGATTAATGCTGATATTTTGGAGTATGATTATAATAGGGCAGATGCGGTGATGCTTAATTACACTTTGCAGTTTATTAGGCCTATTAAAAGAGATGAATTTGTAAAGAAAATTTTTGCTAGTTTAGATAGAGATGGGATATTTATATTTAGTGAAAAGCTAGTATATGATGATAAGAAGTTGGCTCTAGATATGATAAATATCTATGAAGAGTATAAAGAGTCGCAAGGATATTCTAAATTTGAAATAGCACAAAAGCGTCAAGCCTTAGAGAATATCTTGATACCATATAGCGAAAATGAGAATAGAGAATTATGCATAAATAGCGGTTTTAAAAGTGTAGAAACCATATTTAAATGGGCTAATTTCGCTACCTTTGTAGCATTTAAGTGATAATATTGATTTATTAGTATTTAAATAAATTTAATGTAGAATAATCATTATTTTAAGGGGCTTTTTTGAGATTTTTGGCTTTAATATTTCTGTTTTTTGCTTCTGGATTTGGCGCTGATACGGTAACCGTGCCTACTATAAATCTTAGCCTAAGCGCACCAGATACCCCACAGCAGTTAGTTACTAGTTTAAATGTTTTAGTAGTTTTAACTCTTTTAGCTCTTGCTCCATCTTTGATATTTGTAGTTACTAGCTTTTTAAGATTAGTTATAGTGTTTTCATTTTTGCGTCAAGCTATGGGTACTCAGCAGATGCCACCTACAAATGTGCTTATATCTCTAGCTTTGATACTTACATTTTTCATTATGGAGCCAGTGGCTAAGCAGAGTTATGAGCAGGGTATAAAGCCATATTTGGATGAGCAAATTGGTTATCAAGAGGCTTTTGATAAAGGTGCAAAGCCATTTAAAGAATTTATGATACGAAATACTAGAGAAAAGGATTTGGCACTATTTTATCGTATTCGTCAGCTACCAAATCCGGCAACTATAGATGATGTGCCACTGACTATAGCGGCTCCAGCTTTTATAATTAGTGAGCTTAAAACTGCATTTGAGATAGGCTTTTTGCTATATTTGCCATTTTTGGTAATTGATATGGTTGTAAGCTCGGTTTTGATGGCTATGGGTATGATGATGTTGCCACCTGTTATGATATCGCTGCCATTTAAATTGCTTATTTTTGTCCTTGTTGATGGTTGGAATTTATTAGTTGGTAATTTAGTCCAAAGCTTTAAGTAGCTATAAAATATAAAATTGGCATTGTGATAAATATAGTTATCATACCTATGGCTACGCTTGATATGGCTAGATTTGAGTCTAAATTTGCCTTTAATATCATAGCACTTGCTAATACCATTGGCGGAGTAGCGACTTCTATTAACCCTATTACCCACTCTTTGCTAAGCTCTATACCAAAGATTTTTGCGATTAATAAAAATATAATCGGCGCTAATATCATTTTAGCTAAAATCACCACCGAGCAAGCCTTATAAGAGCTTTTAATGCTATTAAACCCAAGCCTTAACCCAACGGCAAATAGAGCCACTGGTACCATACTACTAGATAGCATTTTTAAAGGCTCAAATATAATCTCAGGTAGGGTAAAATTTTTAAGTATTACAGCTAGAGCTAGTGCAATAAATGGGGGAAATTTGATAATTTTAAGACTATTTTGGATTATTGAGCTTTTCTTTGAAGTTCCAAATCCTAGTATCAATGGCCCAAAGATACTAATAGGCAAAGCTGTAACTACTTGATCATATAAAATAACTATACTCAAAGCACCCTCACCATACAATCCTTGAACTATAGGAATGCCTATAAATAGAGTATTGCCAAACATGCTAAGGAGTGCTATACTAGCTAAAGTCGCATTTGAAAATTTAAGCCCATAGCCTATTGCTACAGCTACAAAAGCAGCTACTACTGATGAGATAAGCCCCACAAGCACCATACTAATTAAATTTAAATCTACAACTAAATGATATACTTTATCAAAAATCAATGATGGCAAGGCAAACCATAAAACAAAATCCAAAAATACTATAGCTTTATTTGGCGAGATGATTCTTAATCTCTTTGCTACATATCCGCTAAATAGCAGTATAAACATTGAAAATAGGGGATATATTATCATTTTTTGCGTCTTTTTTGTATGTATAGATATATGAGCGTGATGATGGCTACAGCAATTAATAGATATATGGTGATTTGGAGTAAATACTCTTTAATTAGCTCTTTTTGGTCTCCAATATAATACCCAATAGCAATTAAAATCGCTACCCAAATTCCAGCTCCAAGCGTGGTATAAATGCTAAAAGTAAAGATATTCATCTTAGCTAGTCCTGCTGGCAAGCTGATATATTGTCTAATGCCAGGAATTAAACGGCAGTTAAATGTGGAAATTTCACCATATTTATTAAAAAATCTCTCAAATTTAGCCATTTTCTCATCTGTAATTCCTATATATTTGCCATATTTTAATATAAATGCTCTACCAAAAAAGTAGCACAAATAGTAGTTAAATATCGCTCCAGCAAGGCTACCTAATGCTCCAGATGCAAATACCATATATAAATTCATCTGATTAGTATATACCAAATATCCAGCTGGTATCATCACTACTTCACTAGGAAAAGGAAAAAAGCTACTCTCTAAAGCCATTAGTAAAAATATGCCCACATAGCCCCAATCAGCTACTAAATTCACTAAGTAATTAACGATAGTTTCTAGCATATTTGACCTATTTGTTTAGATTTTGCTCTAGCAAATTTTGCATCTTAACTCTAGTATTTTCAAGCCAATTTTTATCGCTAGTATCTACAATATCCATATAGATAATTTTCAAGGTGCCAGAATTTACGCTAATACTCTTGCTATCTATAATCTTTCTTGATCCGATGATTAGCACAGGTTGAACGACTAAATTTAGCTTATTGGCAATCATATTTGCACCGCTTTTGAATTTTAAAATCTTATCTCCATTTCCACGAGTACCCTCAGGAAATATCGCTATTACTCTACCTTCGCTAATTCTATCTTTGGCTAATTTTATTATCTTTGGTAGTGATCTTGGGTCTTTGCGATCTATTGGTATCATCTTTGGCACACGAATTACATTACCAAAAAATGGTATATCCTCAATCTCTTTTTTGGCTATCCAACAGATATTAGCTGGATATATATCTTCTAATGCCATTATATCTAGCATACTTTGGTGATTAGCTATAATCATATTTGCCCTTGGGTCTGGAGAGCCTACTATATCTATTTTATACCCAATTAGAAATTTTTGCATTCTTGACCATTTGCGTCTTACCCATAGATTAGATGATGGAGCTACAAAAAATATTAAAACTACGATAACCACACTTAGTAGTATCTCAATAGCATATAGCCAGCTTTTTATCTTATTTAATGCTTTCATTATCTACCCAGCCTATTGTTTGATTTTGTAAAATTATCTTTGTGTAATTCTCATTTTTGGTGATAATTTTAACGTTTTGCTCTTTTGCTGCTATGGCAAATATAGTTGAATTTGACATTGGGAGAATTCTTACCTTAGCATTTGCTTTGAGCTTAGCGTCGCTAAAAGGCTTATTATCATGAATAGAGTAGGCGATGAATGCTATCGCAATTAGCAACCAATAGTAGCTCCTTTGCCAGATAAAAATAAGCAAAGATATAATAATAGCAATATATATGCTAATCTCTTTATATAGTTGAAATTCTCCATCTTTTGGGTTTAGTGGAACCTGCGTGCTTAGGTCGCTATCTTGGACATTTATAGTAAGATTTATATCATCAAAGCTATTTTTAGCAAGGTTATAGTAACTAAAGTTTATATTGGTTAGATTATTATCGCTTATTATTAGGTAAATTCCACTTTGATTTTTATAATCACCCTTAAGAGTGTCAAAGCCCTGTTTTTCGAAATTTCCAGGGATATTAAAGAGTGTTAAATTCCCATTTTTGCTACTTAATTCAATGGTGGTTAGATTAGAATACTCATTAAATTTAGAGCTTTTAAACATTTTTATCTCTAAATTTTCACCTACGAAATTGGCAAAATTCCCCTTTGGTTTAATGGCTTTTATCAAAGGAAGATTTGGTTTGATTGTTCTATTTTGAAAGAACATACCATTTCTTTTAAGAGTTAGAGTAATAGCCTCAATATCAGCATTTGGACTACTAGCTATTAAATGTATGGAGGTTTCATATACTCCAGCGGCTTTTTTACTCCATAGTGGCTTTTGGTTTAGCCAAGTTATATCATTAGATTGCAAGGTAAGATTCATATCAAAATCTAGAATTTTATCAGTATTTGCAACTAAATTTAGGGTAAAAGGCTGATAGATATAGACTGATTTTTCTACACTTTGACTAGATAGGCTTAGCTCTACTGGATCGATATTTTGGTATATTAGAGATGGATCAATATCCATTATCTCATCAGTATCTGCTATGCCTTGCATCTGCTCATTCGTAATTAATCGCTCATTACTAAAAGATATATTAACAAGCAAAATAAGTGCAACAATAGCTCTTAACAAAGAAATCCTTTAAGCATTTTAGCGCCATCTGTGCTGCCTAATATGCTCTCTACAGCTCTTTCTGGGTGAGGCATAAGGCCAAATATATTTTTATTTTTATTACAAATTCCAGCAATATTATCCACTGAGCCATTTAGATTTATCTCATTTCCATCTTTATCGCAATATTTTAGTAATACACAATCATCATCATATAGTGATTTTATAGTATCATCATCAGCGTAGTAGTTGCCCTCTCCGTGAGCTAGTGGGATATTGATTATATCGGAGTTATTGAAATTTGATAGAAATTTATTATTATTTGATACTACTTTTAGATGGTTAAATTTGCTAATAAAACTCATATTTTCATTTCGTCTCATAGCCCCAGGAAGTAAGCCAAGCTCTAAAAGCATTTGAAATCCATTACAAATCCCAAGTAGCAATCCACCGCTATTGGCGTGCTCTATAACTGTTTGCATAGCTGGGCTAAATTTAGCAATTGCTGCTGTTCTTAGGTAATCTCCATAGCTAAATCCACCAGGCAATACTATCAAATCAGCCTTAAAATCCCTATCTTTATGCCAGATTATCTCTGAGTTAAATCCTAGCAAATCAAAAGCGTATTTAGTATCCCTTTCGCAGTTTGTCCCAGGGAAATTTATGATAGCTACTCTCATTTTTAGCCTTTTACTATCTCATAATCTTCTATAACCGTATTTGCTAGTAGCTCCTCGCACATATTTTTTATCTCTTCATCTGTGGTATTCTCATTTAAATTTAAGATAATTTGTTTGCCTATTCGGACATCATTTACGCTATTAAAACCAAGGCTTTGTAGAGCATGTTTTGTAGCCTTACCAGCTGGGTCTAAGACCCCATTTTTTAAATATACATTTATAGTTACTTTCATAATCTACCCTTTTAAATTTATTATGATAATATCCTACGCAAAACCTCTTCATAGGCTACTTTTACACTACCTAGATCTTGACGAAATCTATCTTTATCCATCTTTTCGCCTGTATTTGCATCCCAAAATCTACAGCTATCAGGGCTAATTTCATCAGCTAATAAAATATTTCCATCTTTATCAACACCAAATTCAACCTTAAAATCAACAAGTTTTAGCCCTTTTGAAGCAAAAAATGGCACTAATATTGAGTTGATTTGTCTTCCAAGATGACGCAGAGTTACTAAATCTTGTTCGCTCTTTACAATATCTAATAAAATAGCGTGTTCATCATTGATTAGCGGATCGCCTAAAGCGTCATCTTTATAGTAAAACTCAACCAAAGTAAAAGGTAAAACGGTAGCCTCTTTAATACCCAATCTCTTGCTTAAACTTCCTGTAGCGATATTTCTAACTACCACTTCTAAAGGGATAATTGAGCATTTTTTGACTAGTTGCTCAGTTTGGCTAATGCTTTCTATTAAGGCAGTTTCTATGCCATTTTCTTTTAAAAGTTTAAATATAGCGGCGGAAATTTTATTATTCAAAGCACCTTTTCCCTCTTCGTTGCCTCTTTTTTCAGCGTTAAATGCTGTTAAATCATCTTTAAATTCAGCGATTAATAGCTCATCACTACCTTTGACCGACCACATTTTTTTACCTTTACCTTCGTAAAGCAACTCTAATTTTTCCATACATTTCTCCTTATTTGATATTTAATACTTTTATAGAGTCAATAGCTGTTTTTAGCTGAATATCATCATAAATTTGCTTTTGGGTTATTGTATTTTTATCATCTTTATCTTTTTTCTTATTTTTTGGTTCGATTTTGTTTAACTCACTCTCTAAATGTTGCTTTAAATCAGCCTCTTTTATATTAAATCCACTCTCTTCGTTTGGCACTTTGCCAGGATATACGACAATATCTGGTGTTACTCCTACTGCTTGGATAGTTCTACCGCTTGGGAGATAGTATCTTGCTACAGTTAATCTTAAAGCCTCTTTTTGATCAACTGGCATAATTACTTGAACGCTCCCTTTACCAAAGCTATTTTCTCCGATTACCACGGCTCTTTTTAAATCTTGTAAGGCTCCGCTTACTATCTCACTAGCACTAGCACTTCCGCCATTTATAAGCACTGCTAATGGTGCGTTTGTAATGAAGTTGCCTTTTTGTGCTGAGTGGATCTCATCTTCATTTTTATCTCTACCTTTTTGAGATACTATAACGCCACTTTCAACAAATAAATTTGTAAGCCCAACAGCTTGGTTTAATAATCCGCCTGGATTATTTCTTAAATCTAGGATTATGCCTTTGGCTTTTGGATATTTTTTGATAAATTCTCTAGTTTTTTTGGTTACATGTTGATCGAAATTTGTAACTCTTAAATATAGGATATTCTCATCTTCGATCATCTTAGCTTGGACTGATTCTACGGTGATTATATCCCTTACTATTTTTAGATCAAATGGCTTTTTCTCCCCTTGTCTTACTATGGTTATATCTACTGGGGTATTTGGTTTGCCTCTCATCTTATTTACAGCTTCATCAATAGTAGTGTTTATAGTTGATTCGCCGTTTATCCTTAATATCACATCACCTGATTTAATCCCAGCTTTATAAGCTGGAGTATCATCGATTGGGGCTATAACGGTTAAAGCTCCATCTTTTATCCCGACAGTTATGCCAAGACCGCCAAATTCGCCTTTAGTTTGGATTAACATATCTTTAAAGGCTTTTTCATCTAAATATCCAGAGTGAGCATCTAGATTTGTTAAGAGTCCAGATATGGTTTTATCAATTATTTGAGTGAAATTTATATCATCTACATAGTGCTTTTCTACTATGGCTATAGTTTTTGTCAGCTTCGCAAGGGCTTCTACTCTGCTATCTTGCGTTGTTTGGGCATTTAGGGCAATGGCACTAGCGGCTATAACGCTTATAAAACCAGTTAATTGTAAAATTCTACTACTTTTCAACATATAACTCCAAAAAAATAAAATCAGCTATTTTACCTAAAATTATATTAATTTTGTTATAACATTAAAAAAATTAGTTAAATTTGATTAAAAATATTAGAAAATTTACCAAACCTTGACAAATACAGACTAAAGTTATATAATACTACTCATATAAAGTTTAAGGAGAAAATATGGCAAATATATTTAATGAATTAACATCAATGAGCCAAGATTTAATAGATAGTGCTATATCTTTAGCCATTGGAAATAAAAATCCACAAGTTGTCCCTTTGCATATGCTTTGGGCTTTGAGTGCTGATAGTAACTCAGTATTAAATCAAATTCTAAATAAAGCAAATGTAAGCAAAGATGCCTTGGTGCTAGATATAAAAAGCAACGCTGATAAATTACCGCAAAGCTCAAATGTCTCAAAAAATAATATTCAAATTTCAAATGAATTAGTAGATAGCTTAGAGCGTGCTAAATCTGTAATGATCGGCTTAGGGGATAAATTTATAGCAGTTGATAGCTGGATAATTGGAAATTTAGATAGTGAGCCTATAAAGGGGATTTTATCAAAATATTTAGATTTGCTTGAGATCAAAAAAGAGTTAGAGCTAATGCGTGGGGGTAAGAGTATTGATACCCAAACTGCTGATGAAAATCTAGACTCTTTAAATAAATTTGGGATTGATCTAACCAAAAAGGCCGCTAGCGGTGAGCTTGATCCAGTCATCGGCAGAGATGAAGAGATCACTAGAATGATGCAAATTCTAATTAGAAAGACTAAGAATAATCCAATATTATTAGGTGAGCCAGGAGTTGGTAAAACCGCAATTGTAGAGGGCTTGGCTCAACTAATTGTAAAAAAAGCAGTCCCTACAACTTTAGCAAATAAAAGAGTAATTGCTCTTGATATGAGTGCTTTAATCGCTGGGGCAAAATATAGAGGGGAGTTTGAAGATAGATTAAAAGCTATAATTGATGAAGTTAAAAAGGCTGGAAATATAATATTATTTATAGATGAAATTCACACTATTGTAGGGGCTGGAGCTAGTGAGGGCTCTATGGATGCAGCAAATATACTAAAACCAGCCCTAGCTCGTGGAGAGTTACACACAGTAGGGGCTACAACGCTAAAAGAGTATAGAAAATATTTTGAAAAAGATGCCGCATTACAACGCAGATTTCAGCCTGTAAATGTCGCTGAGCCTAGCGTAAATGAGGCCTTGCAAATACTTCGTGGGATAAAAGATAGGCTAGAAGTTCATCACAATGTAAATATCACAGATAGCGCTCTTGTAGCAGCTGCTAAGCTAAGCCATAGATATATCAGCGGTAGATTTTTGCCTGATAAAGCTATAGATTTGATTGATGAAGCAGCGGCTGAATTAAAAATGCAAATTGAGAGTGAGCCATTTGAACTAGCTAAATCTAAAAGAGAGATTGAGACTTTAGTGGTTGAAAAAGAGGCTTTAAAGATGGAGGGTGAAGATAAAAATAGAGATAGATTAAATGAGATTGAAAAAGAAGTTGCAAATTTAAATGAGAAAAAATCAAATTTAGAGGCTAAATTTAAAAATGAAAAAGCGGTATTTAATGGTATAAGTGAGGCTAAAAAACAGATAGAAACTCTCAAAAATGAAGCTGAATTAGCAAAGAGAAATAACGCTTATGAAAAGGCCGCTGAGATAGAGTATGGCAAAATTCCAGAAGCAAGTGCTAAGATAAAGGATTTAGAGGCCAAATGGGAAGAGATGAAAAAGGGTGGAGTGCTACTTAAAAATGAGGTTGATGAGGATATGGTAGCTGGAATTTTAAGCAAATGGACTGGAATTCCAGCTGGAAAAATGCTTACAAATGAAAAAGAGAGGTATCTTAATATAGAATCCCATCTTAAAGATAGCGTAATAGGTCAAGATGAAGCCTTACACGCACTATCTAGAGCTATTAAGCGAAATAAAGCTGGTCTTAGTAGTCAAAATCGCCCAATCGGTAGCTTTTTATTCCTTGGGCCTACTGGGGTTGGTAAGACTGAGAGTGCTAAGGCGTTGGCAAAATTTCTCTTTGATGATGAAAAGGCGATGATAAGATTTGATATGAGCGAATATATGGAGAAGCACGCCGTTAGCAGACTTCTTGGTGCGCCTCCTGGTTATGTGGGATTTGAAGAGGGCGGACAGCTTACTGAAGCAGTTAGGCGTAAGCCATATAGCGTGATTTTGTTTGATGAAGTAGAGAAGGCTCATAAAGATGTGTTTAATATCTTACTTGGAATTTTAGATGATGGCAGGGCGACTGATAGTAAGGGTGTTACTGTAGATTTTAAAAATACAATCATTATTTTAACTAGCAATATTGGCTCATCAGCGATTATGGATCTAAGCGGTAAAGAGAGAGATGAAGCGGTTAAACTAGCTTTAAAAGAGTATTTTAAGCCTGAATTTTTAAATAGATTAGATGATTGTATTATATTTAATCCGCTTGGTGAAGGGGAGTTGGGTCAGATTGTAAAAATAATGTTTAAAGAGCTAGAGAGCAAGCTTTTGGCTCGTGGGATAAAATCAGAGCTTAGCGATAAAGCTATAAATTTAATTTCACAAGCCGGATTTGACCCTGTATATGGTGCTAGACCACTTCGCAGAGCCCTATATGAGCTAGTAGAAGATAGGGTGGCTGATATGATTTTAAAAGATGAAATCATAAGCGGCGATAGCATAGTTATAGATGCTAATGATAGTCAAATTGTGATAACGAAGGGTTGATTTATCCACGAATAAATTTATCTTGCTAGATGGTTTGTGCTAATCATCTAGCAGACCTTAAATAAAAAATATTTTAGCTATATAAAATTGTCCCAAGTCTTACCATATTTGAGCCACACTCTATAGCTAGATTAAAATCCCCACTCATTCCCATTGAGCATATTATCGCTCCTTGTGGTTTTAGCTTTTCAAATATCTCTTTAGTGATTTCAAAACTCTGTTTAATCTCTTTTTCATCATCGCTATTAGCACCTATACTCATCACCCCGATTAAATTTAAATTCATACATCTATCTTTAATCTCTTTATAAACTTCTATAGCATTTTTAGGATCAACGCCTTGTTTGGTTTCTTCTTTGGCAGAGTTTATCTGAAGTAGGGTATCAAGCTTATAATTTAGCCTTTTATCCACCTCAAGTGCTATCTCTAAGCTATCGCAACTTTGCCATAAAGCTGGGTGAAGTGATATGAGTTGATTTATTTTATTACTTTGTAAGCGACCTATAAAGTGCCATTTAATATCCAAATTTGATAGAATTTCGCTTTTTCTTTTTAGCTCTTGGACTCTATTTTCGCCAAATTCTCTAGCACCTTGATTATATAGTGTTATTACCTCATTTTCTGTTACATTTTTGCTTACAGCAATTAATCTTGCCTTGCCATTAATCTGCTTTAAAATAGTATCTAAACTCATCTACTCTCCTGCTAATCTAACTATATCATTGATTATGGTAAATGCCATTAAGGTAAAGAGCAACGCCATAGAAGCATAGCTAAGAGTTACAAAAACACGCTCATTTACCGCTTTTTTAAATATCATCTCATAAAGATTAAACACTATATGGCCGCCATCAAGCACTGGAAGTGGAAGTAAATTTAATATACCCAAATTCACTGATATTAAAGCAACGATTATTAAAAGCACAGATATGCTGATTTGACTAGCCTTAGTAGTGATATCAGCCATAGCGACAATCCCGCCCATCTGATTTACTGGGACTACTCCTGTTATTAACTTTTCTAGCCCTTTATATATTAGCGTTGATGCTTTAATTGTCTCATCATATGCAAATTTAATGCTATTAAAGCCAGAATTATATATAGTTGTAGTTTCTCCACTTGGAGTAATGCCAATTAGTGGGGTGTTTATGGTCTCGCCAAATATATTTTTACTTTGGCCAATTTGTGGAGTTAGCGTTATATTGATATTATTATCTCCACGCTTGATAAGTATATTTGTAGGCTCTGTTGATATATGTTTTTTTATCTCATCCCACTCCTCAATTTTAACCCCATTTATAGCTAGAATTCTATCATTTGTCTCTATATTAGCACTTAGTGCGGCTGAATTTGGCAATATAGTGCCAACAACTGGTGCTAATCTCTCAACCCCGATAAATCCAAGTGCTATATATAAGATAAAAGCTAATAATATATTAAAAAATGGCCCAGCAAATAAGATTATAATTCTTTTTAATGGGCTTAGTGTGTTATAGCTATCACTATCGTAATTTTTATCCTTTGGATTTATATCATCTTGCCCTTTTAATTGGACATATCCTCCAAGCGGAATGGCGCTTAGGCAGTATGTGGTATCGCCAAATTTTTTGCTATAAATTTTCTCCCCAAATCCTATGCTAAATGTCTTGACAAAAACTCCAAAATATTTAGCAGCCAAGAAGTGCCCAAGCTCGTGAAAAAATATAAGAAATGATAGTGCTAAGATAGTTACTCCAAAGTGCAATCCCCAATACCAAAAACTAGCTATTAAAAGCATTGAAACAAATATTAAACTTCTCAAATTCCACCCTTATAAAAAATTGCGTTAGTATAACAAAAAATATATAATAACCCACAATTATAAAGGTAATTTTATTATAATTTGAGTAAAATAACGCATTTAAATAAATTTTTAAGGTAGAAAAATGTATGTAGCCCCAAGTATTTTATCAGCTGATTTTGGTAAGTTAGCCCAAGAGGTAAAAGATGTCTGTGAGGCTGGGGCTGATTTAATACACATAGATGTTATGGATGGGCATTTTGTGCCGAATTTGACAATTGGCCCACTCGTTGTAGATGCGGTGGCTAAGGCATCTACAAAGCCACTTGATATTCATTTGATGGTTGAGAATGTGCCGTTTTTTGTGGATCTATTTTTGCCATTAAAGCCTAAATTTATCAGCTTTCATATAGAAGAAGAGAAGCACCCATTAAGGCTAATTGATCATATCCGTCAGCACGGCGTAAGCCCAGCTATAGTACTAAATCCACACACGCAAATAAGCTCTTTGGAGTATATAATAAATGAGATTGATATGGTGCTTTTAATGAGTGTAAATCCTGGATTTGGCGGACAGAAATTTATCTCTTCAGTTTTATCTAAAGTTGTGCAATTAAGAGAGTTGATAGAAGCAAAAAATGCTAAATGTATGATAGAAGTTGATGGTGGAGTAAATGGTCTAAATATCTCAGATTTAGATAATGCTGGCGTGGATATTGCGGTGGCTGGAAGCTTTATTTTTGGTAGTAATGACTATGCTGGGGCGATTAGGGCGTTAAAAATTTAGTAATAAAGAGTAAATTTGAAAGATAAATTAGATAATTTTATAAATTTATTAGCGAAAACTAATCTAAATTATTATGATTTTTTGCAAAAAGCAGGTGAGATAAAAGAGCTTACTGATATTATAGAGCCAAGGAATTTAGCTGATTGGCGACTTTTAGGTCTTGAGCTAGAGCGTTTAGATAATGGTAAAATAGCTATGCCAACTAGATTTAGAGATCTTAATGAGCAGGTTTTTTGTATCGTTGATATAGAGACAAGTGGCGGGATAAATAGCGGTCAAATCATCGAGATTGGTGCGGTTAAAATACAAGGTGGTAAGGAGATTGGTAGGTTTGAAACCCTAGTTTGGGCTAGCGAAATTCCGCAAAATATTAGCGAACTAACTGGAATTTATCAATTTGATTTAATAAACGCACCAAGATTAGCAAATGCACTTGAGAGCTTTAGGCTATTTTTAGCTGATTCTGTATTTGTAGCTCATAATGTTAAATTTGATTATGATTTTATAAGCATTAGCCTTACAAGGCTTGGATTTGGAATGCTATTAAATCGTAAAATTTGCACCATTGACCTAGCTAGAAGAACGATAGAATCAAATAGATATGGATTAGGAACGCTTAAGCAAATCTTAGGTATAGATAATGCTCATCATAGAGCTTTAAATGATGCGATTGCTGCGTGTGAGATATTTAAAGAGTGTATAAAGAGATTACCATGGCATATACAAAGCGTAGAAGATCTCATACTATTTAGCAAAACAGCAAAGGTTTTACGAATTCCAAATATAGTAGAACAAGTAAATTTATCTAAGCAAGTTTAAGATGAGACTATTTATATTTTTAACTTTTACTATTATCTTTAGTGGATGTAGCATAAAATCCATAGATACTCAAAGCACCCAAAATATACAAGATATTAATATAAGAAATCAAGAGGCATATCAAAATCATATGAAAGAGTATGAATACACCCTAAATTTAAGTAAATATATAGGCAAAAAATCCGCAGATTGCTCCGCTTTAATCACTACTATAAGCGTAAAAAATGATGATATATACTCTCTAAGCGATTTAAGCTTGTATTATAGTAGAGATGGTCGCCGCTCACAAGCTATTTATAATCTTTATAAGAGTAAAAACCAGATTAATCACCACCTAGCTAGTCCTGGCGATTTAATATTTTTTAATAATACTACAAAATCAACAAGAGGCAAAAAGAGTCACAATATCACCCATATCGGAGTGGTAAAAAAGATAAAAGATGATGGAACAATAGTATTTTTACACAATCTTAAAGGAAAAAATGTTTTAAGTGTGATGAATTTAGAGTATAAGGATTTTCATAAAGTAGATGGCAATAAAGTAAATGCCTACATAATAGCAAATTGTAAAAGCTCAAGCTGTTTGGTCTCAAATAGATTTTCTGGCTTTGGTAAGATTAGCAAAGATATAGCGGTGAAATAATTTGATTAATACAGGGAAATTACAATTTACAGCAGCGATAATAGCGTTAAATTGCGTGGTATATTTTTTAGAGTATTTTGTCTATAATCCTTATGAATTTGGGATAATTTTTGGGCTTAATGAGCTATTTTTTGCTGGGGCTTATTGGCAGATTATTACTTCTATGTTTATCCATGGCTCTTTTATGCATATTTTGATGAATATGATAGTGCTTTATCAGTTTGGAATGCTACTAGAGAGCTATTTGGGGTGGATTAAATTTGGTATTTTATATATATTTGGCGGGATTATAACTGGATTTTTAAGCCTTTTTTATCTATTTATACAAAATGTAAATTTAGTCGGTGCTAGTGGGGCTATATCGGTGCTACTTGGATTTTTAGCTTGTATTGATAAATTTAATCGCAAAGGGCTTATAATCGTTATATTGTTAGTTAGTTTTGCACCGCTTTTAACGGGGATTAGTGTGGCTTGGTATGCACATTTAATAGGATTTGGCGTGGGGTATTTGGCTGGATTTTTAAGGGTATTTAGATGAGATTTTTTGATGAAATTTGGGAGTGTATGAACTGCTCTAATTTGGAGCAAAAATTTGATAAATTCAATCAAATTTATAGGAATTTTCAAAGCGATGATATTAATTTCAACAGCGATATTTTGCCACTAAAAGAGCCTAGCTATGCTAAATTTTGTAATGTCAAATCCATGAAAGATATAAAGCAAAACCGCACAAATGAAGCGTTTTTACACTCTATAGCTCATATTGAGTATAGTGCGATTGATATTGCCTTAGATTCGTGCTATAGATTTAGAAATTTGCCTATGGAGTATTATAATGATTGGCTAGAAGTAGCAAGCGATGAGATAAGGCACTTTAATATGATAGTGCAAAAAATGGATATTTTAGGTGTAAAATATGGCGATTATGCCGTCCATGATGGGCTATTTATCGCTTTATTAAAAACCCAAGATTCACTCATAAATCGTATGGCGATTTTGCCTAGATATATGGAGGCAAATGGCCTTGATGCTAATCTATTTATGATGCAAAAGCTAAATTTAAATGGCGATAAAGATGGGATTTTAGATATATTAAGAGTGATTCATCAAGAGGAGATTAGCCATGTTAGCAAGGGTGATAAGTGGTTTAAATTTGCTTGTGAGGCTAATGGGGTTGATCCAAATTCGTGGATTGATATAGTGCGAGAGTGCTATCCAAGGGCATTTGAAGCCAAAAGAGCATTAGATATAGAGCATAGATTATTAGCAGGATTTAGCAAAGATGAGCTTGATAGAATTCAAAAATTTCAGGAGAGAGTATGAAAATTATATATTTTATCCGCCACGCAAAGGCTAAAAAAATCGCCGCTACTGACTTTGATAGGGCACTTAACTCTAAGGGCAAAAAGGCTGCAAAATTAATGGCTGGAAGATTAAAAAGCAAAAAGATACTACCAGAGCTTATAATCTCATCGCCAGCTAAACGAACAGCCAAAACGGCTAAAATCATAGCAAAAAATATAAATTTCAATGGCAAAATAAAATTTGAAAAATCCCTATACGAAGCTAATACGCAAGATTATTTAAAGCTCATATGGCAGATTAATAATTCTTTAAATAGTGTATTTATCACAGGACACAATGATACTCTAACTCAAATTTGCGAAATTTTAAGCGATAGTCATATTGGCAATATTCCTACTGGTGGGGTTTTTGGGATTGAGTTTGATGTGAAGGAATTTAAGGAGATAGGGGCTAGAGTTGGGCGAGTTTTGCTCTTTGACTACCCAAAAAAGATAGAATAAACTTAAATTTAGATTAATTATAAAAATTATTTATAGTTTAATGGTTTAATTTAGTTAAAACTTGATAAAATAAACAAAATTTTAAATAAAGGACATAAATGGCAGATATAATCTACACTTACACAGACGAGGCGCCAGCTTTGGCTACATTTTCACTTTTACCGGTTATTAAGGAGTTTTTAAGTCGTGGTGGTATTACCATAGATACTATGGATATATCTTTAGCTGGTAGGATTTTGGCAAATTTCCCTGAAAATTTAAAAGATGATCAAAAAGTCCCAAACTACTTAGAAATTCTAGGTGAAATGACTAAGGAGAAAACGGCAAACATCATCAAACTTCCAAACATTTCAGCATCACTTCCACAGCTAAATGCAGCTATTGCTGAGCTTCAATCAAAGGGCTTTAATGTGCCAAACTATCCAGAAAACCCAACTAACGAAAAAGAGACTGATATCAAAGCAAGATATGCTAAAGTTTTAGGAAGTGCGGTAAATCCAGTTTTAAGAGAGGGTAACTCAGATAGAAGATGCGCTGGTGCGGTAAAAGCTTACGCCAAAGAGTTTCCACATAAAAATGGCGCTTGGGATAGTAGCATTAAGACAAGAGTGGCGTATATGGATAGTGGCGATTTTTATGGTAATGAAAAATCAGTAATAGTCAAAGATTCAACCGAATTTAAGATCGAATTTACAGACAAAAATGGCAATACAAAAGTGCTAAAAGATGGTATAAAAGCAGCTGCTGGAGATGTGATTAGTGCTACATTTATGAGTGCGGCAAAACTAGATAAATTCATTGCTAAAACCATAGAAGATGCTAAAAAAGAGTCTTTACTATACTCAGTTCATCTAAAAGCTACAATGATGAAAGTAAGCGATCCAGTTATGTTTGGTCACTTTGTAAAGGTATTTTTCGCTGAAATTTTTGATGAATTTGGTAGCGAGTTAAATGCAGCTGGAGTAGTGGCAAATAACGGCTTAAAAGATCTATTTGCTAAGATAGAAAATCTACCTATAAAAGATAAAATCATAGCAAAATATAATGAAATTTTAGATAAAAATCCTGATCTAGCAATGGTAGATAGCGATAAAGGAATTACAAATTTACATGTTCCAAGTGATGTTATCATCGATGCATCTATGCCTGCTATGATAAGAAATAGCGGTAAAATGTGGAATAAAGATGGCAAAACAGCTGATACACTAGCGGTTATTCCAGATCGCACATATGCGACTATTTATGAGGCTACAATTGATGATTTAAAGGCAAATGGAGCATTAAATCCAGCTACTATTGGTAGCGTTTCAAATGTAGGCTTGATGGCTAAAAAAGCAGAAGAGTATGGTAGTCACGATAAGACATTTATCGCTAGTGAAGCTGGTAAATTCATAGTTAGTAGTAGCAGTGGCGATAAAATGGAATTTGAAGTTGAAGCTGGCGATATTTTTAGAGCTATGCAAGCAAAAAGCGAAGCTATAAAAGATTGGATTAAACTTGCGATTAATAGGGCAAAAGCGACACACTCAGCTACAATTTTCTGGTTAGATAGCGCTAGAGCTCATGATGCTAGTATGATCAAAATAGTAAATTCAGAGCTTAAAAACTACGATTTAAGCGGTCTAGATATTAGCATTGCAGCTCCAACTGAAGCGATTAAAAAGTCAATTTCTATAATACGAACTGGCAAAGATGCTATTAGCGTAACTGGTAATGTATTAAGGGATTATTTAACTGATTTATTCCCAATTTTAGAGCTTGGAACAAGTGCAAAAATGCTATCAATAGTCCCACTTTTAAGTGGTGGCGGTCTATTTGAGACTGGTGCTGGTGGTAGTGCGCCTAAAATCGCTCAACAATTAATAGAAGAAAATCACCTTCGCTGGGATAGCTTGGGCGAATTTTTAGCCCTTGGTGCAAGTTTAGAGCATTTAGCTAATGTAAGCGGCAAAAAAGAAGCAGCCATCTTAGCTAAAACGCTTGATAAAGCAATTGCGAGCTATTTAAAAAATGACAACTCTCCACGCAAAAATGTGGGAGAAAATGATAATAGAGGTAGCCATTTCTATTTAGCACTATATTGGGCTGATGAACTAGCTAAAAGTGAGTTATCTTCTAAATTTACGGCTATCGCACAAGCTTTAAATGAGAATAAATCTGCCATTACAAATGAGCTAAATGGCTCTCAAGGAAATAGGGTAGATGTCGGTGGATACTATATCTTTGATGATGCTAAGGTATCAGCCGTAATGCGTCCAAGTCAAATTTACAACCAAGCTATTAAGAAATAAGTTGTGAAAATCGCAATAATAGGCGCTGGAAATGTAGGAGCTAGCATTGCTAGTCTTCTCATTTCTAAGCAGATGTGTGATGAGATCGCACTTATTGATATTAACCAAAATTTAGCTAAAGCCAAGGCGATTGATCTATCGCAAATGGCAATTGCCTTAGGTGTAAATATTAGCGTAATTAGTGGCGATGATTACAAGCTTTTAAGCGATTTTGATATTGTGATAATAACTGCTGGAATGGCTAGAAAAGATGGACAAAGTAGAGCAGAACTTGTCAAAATTAACGCTGATATAGTAGCCAAAGCATCTAATAAAATCGCTAAATTTGCTCCAAATTCAATAATAATCGTAGTAACAAATCCACTTGATATAATGGTTTATGTAGCTTGTAAGGCTAGTGGCTTTGATAGAAGCAAGGTTATAGGAATGGCTGGCGAGTTAGATAGTGCTAGACTTAAATTTGCCTTGCAAAATCATCTAAAGAGAGATATGAGTAGCTCAAAATCCCTTGTAATAGGTATGCATAGCGATAGTATGATACCATTAATCGATGAAAATTTAAGTGATAGCGAGCTAAATGAGATTAAATCTAAAACCATAAATGGCGGAGCATTGATCGTAAAATTGATGAATACATCTGCATTTTATGCTCCAGCAGCTGGAGTGATAAATATATGCGAAGCATTGATAAATGGTAGTACAAAGGTGCTTAGCTGTTCGGTTTTAGACTCTAATTTTATAGCATTTAGTCGCCCAGTGGTTATTGATAGAAGTGGAGTAAAAGAGATTTTGGAGTTAAATTTAAAATCAAAAGATAGAGAAATTTTGGATAAAAGCATAGAAGAATTTATAATTTATATTAATAATCTTAATATAAATAGTGCTAATTTTAACTTTAGCTAAAGTTATTATTTTAGTTTTTTTATTTATCTATTTTATTAACTTTTTTAAGATAAAGTAGCACAAAAGTTTTTAAATTTGATTTTGCATTTGGCAAAATTTGGTGTTTATTTGCTTGATTTCAAGCAGTTTAGTCGCTACGATTGTAGCTAGAATTTTATTTAAGTTGTACTTAAATTTAATAGGAGATAGTAATGATAGAACAACCGCTTAATACAGCTGTTTGGGTAGATGAGAGTAGGTGTAAGGCTTGCGATATTTGTGTAAGTTACTGCCCTGCTGGTGTTTTGAATATGAAAGAAGATATTCACGCTATTCAAGGAATGATGATAGAAGTCAGCCACCCTGAATCGTGCATTGGCTGTAGGGATTGTGAGCTTCACTGCCCTGATTTTGCTATTTATGTGGCTGAAAAAGGATTTAAATTTGCTAAACTTAGCCCTGAGGCTAAAGAGAGAGCTGCGGCTATTAAGGCAAATCATTTTAGGAAAGTTAATTAAGGATATTAGATGAGAGAGTTAATAACAACAGGAAATGCTTTAGCGGCAAAAGCAGCTATTGAGTGTGGCTGTAATTTTTTTGGTGGTTACCCTATTACTCCATCAAGTGAGATTGCGCATGAATTAAGCGTAGCGTTACCAAAAAATGGTGGCAACTTCATTCAAATGGAAGATGAGATTGCTGGTATTTCAGTAGCACTTGGTGCTAGTATGACTGGGGCTAAAGCTATGACAGCAAGCTCAGGGCCTGGTATTTCACTAAAAGCTGAGCAAATTGGCCTTGGATTTATAGCTGAAATTCCATTAGTAATTGCAAATGTAATGCGTGGTGGCCCATCAACTGGTCTTCCAACTCGTGTGGCTCAAGGTGATATTTTACAAGCTAAAAGCCCAAGCCATGGTGATTTTTGCTCTATTGCAGTAGCACCTGGCAATTTAGATGAAATTTACACTGAGACAATAAGAGCATTTAACCTAGCTAATAGATTTAGCACTCCAGTATTTTTACTTCTTGATGAAACAATCGGTCATATGCAAGGCAAGGCTAGCATACCAGAATTAAGTGATATAAAAATTGAGCCTAGACGCGAATTTAAAGGCGACCCAGCTGATTATAATCCATATGAAGCAAAAGAAGATGAGCCAGCTACGCTAAATCCATTCTTTAAAGGTTATCGCTATCATATTACCGGTCTTCATCACGGCCCTACAGGCTTCCCTACTGAAGATGGTAAAATAGTAGATTATAATATTAAAAGATTGTTTAATAAAATTCACGCTCATCTAGATGAAGTTATCAAATTTGAAGAGTATAAGCTAGAAGATGCTGATATATGCATTATCTGCTATGGAAGTGTGAGCTTAGCAGCTAAAGAGGCAGTTGATAAGTTAAGAGCTGAAGGGATAAAAGCTGGTATATTTAGACCGATTACACTATGGCCAAGCCCAGAGGCAAAAATTAAAGAGATTTGTGCTAAATTTAAAAATATCTTAGTAACTGAGCTAAATATGGGGCAATATCTAGGCGAGATACAAAGATGCTCTTTAAGAGATGATTTTAAAACACTATTAAAAGCAAACGGCAGACCAATTAGTCCAAGCGAAATTATTAGTAAAGTCAAGGAGTTTTAATTATGGCTTTTAATTATGATAACTATTTAAGAACAAGCAAAATGCCGACACTTTGGTGTTGGGGTTGTGGTGATGGCGTAATTTTAAAAAGCGTTATCCGTGCTATAGATGCTATGGGATGGAATATGGATGATGTTTGCGTAGTAAGCGGTATTGGATGTAGTGGGCGCTTCTCAAGCTATGTTAATTGCAACACTGTCCATACTACTCACGGCCGTGCGATCGCATATGCTACAGGTATCAAACTAGCAAATCCAGATAAACATGTAATAGTAGTAACTGGTGATGGCGATGGCTTGGCAATTGGTGGTAATCACACAATTCATGGATGTCGTAGAAATATAGATATTAATCACATTTTGATCAATAACTTTATTTATGGTCTTACAAACTCACAAACAAGCCCTACAACTCCACAAGGATTTTGGACTGTTACAGCACAATGGGGTAATATAGACCCAAATTTTGATGCTGCGAAGTTAGCAACAGCTGCTGGAGCGACATTTGTGGGTCGTGAGACTGTTATTAATCCAACTAGAATTGAAAAAATGCTAATAGAGGGCTTTAAACACGAAGGCTATAGCTTCTTTGATATATTCTCTAACTGCCACATAAATTTAGGTAGAAAAAATAAAATGGGTGAAGCCACACAAATGGTAAAATGGATTGATGAGAGAACTCTACCTAAGGCTAAATTTGAATCATTAAGCGATGAGGAGAAAAAGGGTAAATTCCCTACAGGTGTGCTATTTAAAGATGATACTCATATGGAGTATTGCAAAGCTTATGCTAAAGTAAAAGAAGCAGCTCAAAACAAGACAAAAATCAACTTTGAGGAGATAATATGAGTTTAGCAGAGTTAAGATTTGTTGGGGTTGGCGGTCAAGGTGTTATCCTAGCTGGAGAGATACTCTCAGCAGCCAAGATTGAAGCTGGTGGATATGGCGTTAAGGCTTCTACATACACATCTCAAGTTCGTGGCGGTCCAACTAAGGTTGATATTATCTTAAGCGATGAAGAGATTAAGTATCCATATGCGAATGAAGGCGAAATTTGCTTTATGTTAGCAACTGCTCAAAATAGCTATAATACCTTTAAAGATGGGGTTAAAGATGGCGGTATAATCGTAATTGAGCCAAATTTAGTTAAGCCTAGCGAAGAGGATAAAAAACGCTGGAAAATATATGAAATTCCAATTATTTCAATTGCTAAAGATGAAGTGGGTAATGTAATTACTCAAAGCGTTGTGGCTCTTGGTGTGGCTGTTAAATTTACAGGCGTGATGGATGAAGAGATTGTAAGAAACAAGATGCTAAGCTCAGTTCCTGATAAGGTCAAAGAGGCAAATAATAAAGCTTATGATTTAGGACTCTCATACGCTGCTAAATGTATGCAGTAAATACTTTTTAACCAAAGCCTAAATATTGGCTTTGGTATTCTATTACAATAATTAATTAAGCAGATTTTAGAGTTTGCTTTGATATAATCTAACCTTTAAATTTACCCTTATAAGGAAATACAATGGCAAAAATTGGTATAGTATATGGCTCAAATGCTGGAGATACTAAAGCTGTAGCAGAGTATATAGGTAAAAATTTTGATAGCGAGATAATCGACGCTAAGGATTTAACGCTTGAATTTATAAATCAATATGATAGATTGATTTTTGCAGCATCTACTCATGGTCATGGGGAGTTGCAAAAGGATTTCAAAGCTAAATTAGATTTAATTAGTGAGGCTGATTTTGGTGGTAAGACTTTAGCCCTTGTAGGAGTTGGTGGCACTATCAAACATCCTACTACATTTCTTGATGGCTTGGTAGAGTTTTTACCATTAATTCGTGGCGCTAAACTTGTGGGTGCAACTGATATTGATGGATATGTGTTCAAAAACTCACTATCATTTATCAATGGCAAATTTATAGGTCTTGCAATTGATTATAAAAATGATGAAAATTGGCAAAAAAGAGCCGATAAGTGGGTTGAATCTATCAAATCTGAGTTTTAATCTTAAAGCTTAAAATTAGCTATGGAAGCCTTTTTATTTGCAGAGTATGTCGGTATCGCATCAGCATCTTTGAGTGGCTTTTTATTTGGGATACGCAGGGGTTGTGACTGGCTAGGTGTATTTTTGGCCGCATTTTTAACAGCACTTGGCGGAGGGCTAATCCGTGATGTTATAGTCGGTCGCCCTGCGTACTCTTTTACTCACTATATTCCTGTTTGTATAGTTTTATCTGTTATGATTTTAGCTTTTTTACTGAAATTTCATAAAAAAGATAGAAATAATTTAGATAAAAAATTTATATTTATTATGACTGACGCTGTAGATGTAGTAAGCTTTTCTATTGTTGGTGCTATTGTATCTTTGGAGTTTGGTCTTAATATTTTTGGTGTAATTATGGTGGCATTTTTTAATGGTGTTGGCGGTGGGATTATACGAGATATGCTATTAAATGAGGTTCCATGGTTTTTAAAAACTGGATTATACGGCACAATTAGTATGGGGGTTGGGGCGATATACTATTTTATGTATTTAGCTGAGCTAACTAGCATTTATTGGATATTTGCTCTATTTATATTTGGTGTTGCATGGCGGCTTGTAGCATATTATAGAAATTGGAATTTGCCGCAAATTCACTATAAGGATTGATTTATGCTGATGAATAACTATAGTAGAGCTAGTGTTAGTTTTGTGCGTGGTAAAGGTGCTACTTTGTGGGATAAATGTGGTAAAGATTATATAGATTTTGCTAGTGGGATTGGGGTTTGTGCTTTGGGTCATAGCCATAAAGGTGTAGAAAAAGTCATCTCAAAACAGGCTAAAACACTACTTCACACTTCAAATTTATATAATATCACTCCACAATCTAAACTTGCCGATAAAATCTCAAATATGCTAGGTGGTGGATATGAGCTATTTTTTGCTAATAGTGGTGCTGAGGCAAATGAGTGTGCGATAAAATTGGCTAGAAAATTTGGTTTTATTAAAGGCCGAAAAAGCGAAATTATCAGCCTTAAAAACTCATTTCATGGCAGAACTATCGCAACTTTAGCGATGACTGGTCAGGATAAATTTCATCCAGATGAATTTGGGGCTTATCCAGATGGATTTAAATTTTATGATGATATAGATGAGATTATTAAAAATTTAAATCAAAATACCGCAGCTGTGATAATTGAGCTAGTCCAAGGTGAGGGCGGCATAAATCCGCTTGATAAGGCTAAAGTCCAAGAGTTAGCTAGGATTTTAAAGCAAAGAGATATTTTGCTTATCACTGATGAAGTTCAATGTGGTATCTACCGCACAGGGGAGTTTGTAACATCTAAATTATATGATATAACGCCTGATATTATTACATTTGCTAAAGGACTTGGCAATGGAGTGCCAATTAGTGCGTGTGCAAGTAGGGTATCTATCTTTAAGCCAGGAGATCATGGAAGCACATTTGGTGGCGGATTTTTGGTAACTAGCGTGGCTGAATATGTGCTTAGCCAATTAAGCAGATTAAAAAATAGTGGAAAATTGGATAAAAAAATAGCTAAATTTGAAAAAAATTTAGATAAATTAGTGGAGCAAAATAGCGATATTTTTCTTAAAAGAGTTGGTCTTGGATTAATGCAAGGCATAGTGGTTAAAGATAGCAATTTATTAAGCAAAATAGTATCAAAAGCTTTAGAATGTGGGGTTTTGGTATTAAGATCTGGTGATAGTACCTTAAGATTTTTGCCACCACTAAATTTAAGTAAAAAAGAGATGAAAGATGGTTTTACTAGATTAAAACTAGCAATTAGCGAGATTAAAAAATGAGGCTTTTAACTTATAAACAAGATAATCAAATTAAGCTTGGCGTATTGAGCGCAAATGGTGGAGTTATAGATATTAGTAGCGTTGGAATAGATAAAAAAGATATGAATGATTTGATAACCACTCTAGATCAAGCTCAATATCAAATTCTAAATGAATTAAGCTTAAAAAGCGGTGGCGAGCCATATAATAATATCCATATATTATCGCCGATTTTAAGCCCACTTCAAGATATTATCTGTCTTGGGATTAATTATATGGAGCATGCTAAGGAGTCATATAGGTTTAAAAAGATTGAATTTGATGGCAAGAGAGAATTTCCTGTATATTTTGGTAAAAGGGCTAACTATATTTTGGGTGATGGAGCTGTATTTCCAAGCCATAGCCAGATAACTCAAACGCTAGATTATGAAGTGGAGCTAGCATTGATTATTAGTAAAGATGCTTTTAATGTTCCTATTAATAAGGCTTTAGAGTATGTCTTTGGCTATACAATTTTAAATGATATTAGCTCACGAGATATTCAAAATAGATATAAGCAGTGGTATTATGGTAAAAGCTTAGATGGCTCAACGCTAATGGGGCCTTGGATTGAGACTGACCTTGATATATCAAATTTAAAAATTAGCTCAAAAGTAAATGGCGAGCTAAGGCAAAATGCAAATACCGTAGATATGATATTTGATGCAGCATATATAATAAGTGATTTAAGTGCAGGTATGACTTTAAAAGCTGGCACAATAATATCACTTGGCACGCCAAGCGGAGTAGGTATGGGCTTTACTCCGCCAAAATATCTTAAGAAAGGCGATGTGATAGAGTGTGAGATAGAAGGCATTGGGGTATTGAAAAATATAGTTGGCTAATAGTCTTATTTAGATAAATTTAAATTAAAAAAGGAATCAAAATGGCAGATGAAGATATAAAATTAGAGAGTAAGAAAAGTCCGGTGGTGCTAATAGCTATTATTGGCGTGGTTGTATTTTTATTAATTATTGGGATAATTGTTGTTATGCTTTTAATGAGTGGCGGAGATGATAAGCAAGTCTCTCAAGCCGCCAATGTCCCTCCAACTCAAGTAGCACCAAAACAACGCTCCAATGATTTTTTTAATATCGGTCCAGTCTATCCGATGGAGCAATATGTCGTAAATTTACTTAGCGAAAGTGGCACTAGATACCTAAAAACCACAATGAATTTAGAGCTAAGCGAAGAGGCTTTAAGCTCAGAAATAGATAAAAAACAAGCATTAATCAGGGATATTATCATAAGAAGTCTATCAGCTAAAACATATGAAGATGTAAGCACAGCCAAAGGCAAAGAGCGTCTAAAAGATGAGTTAGTAACTAGAATAAATGAGGTTCTAAGAGATGGATATATTAAAAATGTCTTTTTTACTGATTTTATCGTTCAATGATAGGCATTGATATTGTAAGCATAGATAGGATCGCCAATGCTAAAATAAGGCATGGTGAGCTATTTTTGCGTAAATTTTTAAATAGTAGCGAGATAGAAATTGCTAAGAGTGATGCTACTATAGCTGGGTTTTGGGCTGCAAAAGAGGCTATTAGCAAGGCTCTTGGCTGCGGAATTGGAGCAGAATTTAGCTTTAATGACGCTACCATATACAAAGATAGCAAAGGTGCTCCAAAGATTAAATTTGTCAAACACATAGAGAGTAAATTTAATATCAAAAGCTCATCGCTTAGTATCACGCACGATGGCGGATTTGCGATTGCTGCGGTTATTATTGAAAGACTAAATTCCCATTGAGCCTTAAGCCCAATGGGTTAAATTAGCAAGAATATACTGTTTTAAACTCAAATGGAGTAGGGCGTTGCTCATATGGCCATACTTGAGTTTCAAATTTATAGTGTTGATATGTATCTATAAAGTGCTCTGTCATTATAGCGCTTAAATATTTATTATCACGGATTACAGCTTCTAAGCTTCCTCTTAGTGTATGTGGTAATTGCTCAATTCCACGCTCTCTAATCTCATCAAGAGTTAGCTCAAATAGATCCTCGTCCATTGGCCCAACTGGCTCAATTTTATTTTTGATACCATCAAGTCCTGCCATCAGCATTGCTGCAAATGCTAGATATGGGCAAGCGGTGCTATCAGGAAATCTAAACTCAGCTCTTACGCTTTTTTCACCTGATCCATATGGAATTCTGCAACTAGCACTTCTATTTTGGCAAGAGTATGTTAAAATGCTTGGTGCTTCAAATCCAGGAATTAATCTTTTGTAGCTATTTGTGCTTGGATTGGTAAATGCTGCAACGCTTCTAGCATGTTTTAACACCCCACCAATATACCATCTAGCCATATCGCTTAGATTAGCGTATGTTCCAGCTTTATAAAATAAATTTTTACCATCTTTCCATATGCTTTGATGGACATGCATACCGCTACCATTATCGCCATATAGTGGTTTTGGCATAAATGTGGCTGTTTTGCCATTTAAATGAGCTACCATTTTTACTATATATTTATAAATTTGCACATTATCGGCAGCTTCTACTAATGTTCCAAATTTCACACCTATTTCGCCTTGACCTTGAGCAACTTCGTGATGCACCACAAAGGTCTCAAGACCTACTTGTTCTAGCACATTTACCATTTCAGCTCTTAGATCTACCATTGAATCAATTGGTTGAACTGGATAGTATCCGCCTTGTGCTCTTGGGCGATGACCGCTATTATAACCATCTTTATAGTCTTTAGCGTCATTCCATTCGCCCTCTTCAGTATCTACTTCATACATAGCACAATTTTGTTTATCGATAATTCTTACATTATCAAAGACAAAAAACTCATTTTCAGGTCCAAAATACGCAACATCGCCAATTCCGCTATCTTTTAGGTGTTGCATAGCCTTTTTAGCGATTGAGCGAGGGCATTTCTCATATAGATCATTTTTATATATATCATATACATCGCATATTACGATGATTGTTGTATCGGCAGTAAATGGATCTAAAAATGCAGTCTCAACATCAGGTATAAGCATCATATCCGACTTATGTATAGGCTGCCACGCATCAATTGAACTACCATCAAATGGAATTCCCTTAAAAGAATCTACATTTATTGCTTTAATATTATATGATACGTGATGCCATGTTCCTTTTAGATCAGTAAAGCGAAAATCAACAAATTTAACCTCATTTTCATCACAATATGTGAAAAATTCGCTAACGCTATTAACAAATCTACCCATAGGCAAACTCCTTAAAAATTAAAATTTTCACATTATAGCATAAAATAGCAATTTTAATTTTAAATTTATATTGAAATCTATACTATTTTAAATTTTTACCATTTTTTTCTCACGATTTTGGTATATTGCAACCTCGTTATAACCAAATTTTTTAGCTTTTTCTATAGTTTTATCCATATTTAAGCCAACATGTTCTACGCAGTGAGCATCGCTAGATAGAGTAATATCAATACCCATCTGACTCATCATCTCCAAAATTTCATCTCCAGGATAAATTTCGCCCACTGGTTTGCGAAGTCCAGCGCTATTTAGCTCTATACTCATACCGCTTTTTTTGATCTCTTTTAGAGCATCACTAGCGATAATTCTAATATCTTTTTTAGGCTTATAGTTAAAAACTTTGATTAAATCAATATGACCGACTATATCGAATTTACCATATCTTGCCATATCTTTGATAGCATTAAAATAGTCTATATAAATTTGATCAATATCTCTATTTTTATACTCTCCGATAAACTCAGGATTATCAAATCCCCAGCCATTTAAAAAATGCACCGAACCAATGAGATAATCAACCTTAGCTCCCATCACTCGCTCATCTATAAATCCTGGTAAATAATCCACCTCATAGCCAAAAAGAATCTCCATCTTGCCTTTAAATTCAGCTTTAACCATCTCAATTGACTCTTTATAATCATCCATATCCTTAAAGCTCATTCTATATTTTTGATCAAAATTCATCGGTGCGTGGTCGCTAAATCCATAATATTTACACCCTTGATTAAACGCAGCCTTAGCATACTCAATGGGCGTCCCAGTAGCGTGATTACAAAGTGGGGTGTGGTTATGTAAATCTACAATCATAAATAATCCTTGAAAATATCAATAATATTTATAATTATACAAGATGAAAGATTAAATATAAATTTGGATAATAAAATAATAAAATGGTGCGCCCTAGAGAATTCGAATCTCTGACCTTTTGAACCGCAATCAAATGCTCTATCCAGCTGAGCTAAGAGCGCACTTTAAATTTAAGAGTTAGAATTATACTAAATCATTTCTTAAAATTAGCAAAATTTAAAATATTTTTTTGAAATTTATATGAATTTGATAATGTAAAGCAAAATTTATATAAATTTAGATACAATCACGCAATTATGTTCTTAAGGAGTTCTTATGACGCAAGAAGAGTTAGATGCGTTAATGGCTGATGATTTAAGCGATTTAGGTAATAGTATAGATGATATAGATAAGATTGGTCTTGATAATGAGGCAAATTCAAAAGAAGACGCTGATAGTGTAGTTCAAGATGATGGGCATATTATAACGCATGATAATTATAGGGTAAGCTCTACTGCGGCTTGGCCACCACCACCACCGACAGACGATCACAAAGTAGTTCATCAGCTTGATGATGTTACGAAAGATTCAGAAAAAAAAGCCACAGAGATGTTTGATAAGCTTGAGACTATTAGTGGATTTTTCGCAGATGCTGAAGGCGTATCAAATGATATAAAAGCTGGTATAGCAAAAAATCTAGAAATATTTGAAAATCTACACTCTAAATTCCCTAATGTAGCGGCATTTGAAGAGCTTTTAGAGCTTAATAAAAATTTAGATACCAAGCTAGATGATACGATAAATAGCCTTCAAATGGGACAAGATGAAGTTATGATGACTATGGATATGATGCAATATCAAGATATTCATCGCCAAAAAATAGAGAGAGTTATTAATGTAATGCGCGCTTTGAGTAAATATATGAATAGCTTATTTGAAGGTAAAATAGATGATGATAAGCGGGTTGGCTCTGCTATTCATATAGATGGGGATACTACAACCGAAGATGTTGTAAGTAACGCCGATATAGAAGCTTTAATTGAATCATTGAGTAAAAAGTGAAAAGACCAGAACTTTTAAGCCCAGCTGGGAATTTAACCAAGCTTAAAATCGCTTTGGCTTATGGGGCTGATGCGGTTTATGCTAGTGTAGGTAACTTCTCTTTGCGTCAAAGAAGTGCGAAGGAATTTAATCTTGAAAGCTTTGAATATGGTGTAAAATTAGCCCATAAAAGCGGGGTAAAATTTTACGCTACAATAAATGGATTTCCATATAATACTCAGCTTGATAATCTCAAAAAACATATTAAAACTATTAGCGAATTTGGCGTAGATGCCTTTATTATCGCAACTCCAGGAGTTATGAAACTTGCTAAAGAGATTGCTCCAAATATTGAGATACACCTTTCTACACAAGCAAATGTAATGAATTATCTTGATGCTCAAATTTATCACGATATGGGTGCTAGTAGGATTGTCGCTGCTCGTGAGATGAGCCTAAAAGATGCGGTGCTAATAAAAGAGATGATACCAAGCTTGGAATTAGAGATATTTTGCCATGGGTCAATGTGCTTTGCATACTCTGGTAGATGTCTAGTCTCAGCAGTCCAAAGCGGTAGATTAAGCAATCGTGGAAGTTGTGCTAATGATTGCAGATTTAACTATGAATTATACGCTAAAAGCCCAGATAATGGGGCGTTATTTCGCCTAGAAGAGAGCGAGCATGGCACACATATAATGAACTCTAAAGATCTAAATTTAAGTAAGCATATAGAGAGAATCATTAAAACCCAAGCCATAGATAGCCTAAAAATAGAGGGTCGCACAAAAAGCGAGTATTATGTTGCTTGTGCGACAAAAGCCTATAAGATGGCAATTGATGATACTATAGCGGGTAATTTCCGTCCAGAAATTTATGAAGCTGAGCTAAATACGCTTAAAAATAGAGGCTTTAGCGATGGCTATCTCATTCATAAGCCTTATGAGAGAGAAGATACGCAAAATCATATAAATAGCATAGAAGAGGGCACTCATCAAGTCCATGCTATTAGCACTGATGGGGTTAGCTTTAAAACCAAATTTAAGATAGATACCAAGCATGAATACGAGATCTTTGCTCCTGTTAATGCTGTGATAAATAGCGTAGAGAATGAGCTAGGAAGTATCTATAAAAAAGATGATAAATACTATGTAAAATTCAAAAAATTAATAAGCACAAAAGGCAAAGAATTTGATGAAATTCATAGTGGAAATGAGAATGAGATTAGGCTTCCTGCTAATTTGCCTGAGTTTAGTTTTTTGCGTAAAGAGATTATAAAAGGAGAGTAGATGAAATTTATAAGCATTATAATGGGTAGTAAGAGCGATTATGAGATTATTAGTGAAACGGCTAAGATTTTAGAGGAATTTGATGTCAAATATGAGATGATTATTAGCTCAGCTCACAGAAGCCCAGCTAGAACTCATCAATATGTAGAAGATGCCGATGCTAGGGGTGCGGCTCTATTTATATGTGCAGCTGGTATGGCAGCTCATTTAGCTGGAGCGGTATCGGCTTATACTATTAAGCCAGTTATTGGTGTGCCTATGGGTGGATCAGCTGTAAATGGCGTAGATGCGCTATACTCCACAGTTCAAATGCCAGCTGGCATACCAGTGGCGACTTTGGCAATTGGTAAGGCTGGAGCTAAAAATGCTGCGTATTTAGCAATGCAAATTTTAGCCCTAACTGATGAAAATTTAGCAATAAAATTAAAAGAAGATAGAGAGAAACAAGCTAAATTATTAGAGGCAGATTCTAAAAAGATCGAGGTGCTTCTAGGTGGTGCTAAATGAAAACATATCTAGCTATTGATGAGTTTTGTCAGCTAGTTCATTTAAAACGAGAAGTTGTAGATGGCATGATCCAAAGAGGTGCATTAAATACAAAAATAGATAATGATATAGTCTATATAGAGGCAAATGAAGGCACTATGAGCGTGGTGCCAACTAGCAATGGAGAGATGGTAGTAAGCGGAGAGCCTTATAACTTGCCTGGAGAGAGCTTTGTAGAAAAGACCATTGGGACTATTTTAAATTTACACGAAAAAGTTTTAGACGCTAAAGATGAGACGCTAGATGCACTTAGAAATGAGAATAAATTTCTCAAAGAGGCTTTATACTCCATGCAAGAACTATATGATGAAGATAGAAAAACCGTAGAGACGCTTACTAATCAGCTTAAATTGGCTCAAGAAGAGGTTGAGTTTTTAAAGAGAAAATATAAGCTAATGTGGAATAAAGCAATAGAGAATTTTAATGACAATAAAGGAAATTTATGACATTTAGCCAGATAATTTTAACTCTTCAGCAGTATTGGAATGAGCAAGGTTGCATTGTCGTCCAACCATATGATATGCCAGCTGGTGCTGGGACATATCATCAAGCTACATTTTTACGCTCTTTAGGAGATAAGCCTTGGAATGTGGCATATGTAGCTCCATCTAGACGACCAACCGATGGTAGATATGGTCAAAACCCAAATAGACTTGGTAGCTACTATCAATTTCAAGTAATAATGAAACCAAGCCCAAAAAATATCCAAGAGCTATATCTAAAAAGCTTAGAAAGGCTTGGATTAGACCTTAAAAAACATGATATTAGATTTGTAGAAGATAACTGGGAGAGCCCAACTCTTGGTGCGTGGGGCTTAGGCTGGGAAGTTTGGCTAGATGGTATGGAGGTTACGCAATTTACATATTTTCAGCAAGTTGGCGGAATACCTTGTGAGGTAGTTAGCGCAGAAGTAACATATGGAATCGAACGCCTGGCTATGTATCTTCAAGATAAAGATAGTGTTTATGATATTATTTGGGATGAGCATAATTCAAATGTAGTAACCTACGGCGATGTCCATAAACAGAGCGAATTTGAATTTAGCAAATATAACTTTGAAATAGCTGATACTGCTAAGCTCTTTGATTGGTTTGAGTCATACTCTAATGAGTGTAAGGCGATTTTGGAGCATGGGTTGGCACTTCCAGCTTATGATTATTGTATGCTTGCGGCACATACTTTTAATGTGCTTGATGCTCGTGGGGCGATTAGCGTTACGCAAAGGCAAGATTATATCCTTAAGATTAGAGAGTTGGCTAAGGGTTGTGCTATGGCTTATAAAAAGAGTTTAAATAGGTGAAAATATTTGAAATTTACGCTATTTTAGATAGTATAGCACCATTTGAACTACAAGAGAGTTGGGATAATTCTGGATTAATCATAGGTAGCATGAATGATGAATTTGATGATATTGTGCTTAGCTTGGATTTAGATAGCACTATTGTGGCTAGTGCTAAGCCAAATACGCTTTTTATCACTCATCATCCGCTTATTTTTAAGGGGTTAAAAAGAGTTGATAGTAGCAAATATCCATCAAATTTAATCAAAATGATGATTAAAAAGGATATTAGCCTAATCTCAATGCATACTAATTATGATAAGGTTGTTTTAAATCGATTTGTCCTAAGCGAGATTTTGGGTTATCAAGATTATGAACAATATGGCGATTTTATACTTAAATTTGAGGTAAATCAGAGCTTTGAAGAGTTTGTATCTAGGATAAAATCTAAATTAAATTTACCAACTTTAAGGGTTGTCAAGGGGTCTGAATTTATAAAAACGGCCGCAATTTGCACTGGAAGTGGGAGTGAATTAATTGGTAGCTTTGAGGCTGATTGCTTTTTAAGTGGTGACTTTAAGTATCACACAGCACTTGAATCTTATGAGAATTCGCTTAGCTTGATTGATATAAATCATTTTGAAAGTGAGCGATATTTTGGGGAGTCGTTGGCATTTTACTTGCAAAAATTTAATCTTTTTGCTACAATCACAAATTCAATAAATCCATTCGAATATAGATAACTAAAGGGAAATCAATGAATAAATATCTACAGCAACTTGTAAGTTTATCACAAATAGATCAAAAAATAGATAGTTACGCACCAAGAATTGAGAGTATTAATAGAAATTTACAACTTAAAAAAGATGAGATAATCGCTATAGATGAAAATATAGAAAAAGTTGATAATGAAATATCAGAATTAAAAGTTCAAATTGCCAATACAAACTCTCACATTAATGAATTTAACGCTAAAATCAAAGAAATTAGTAAAAAAACTTCAGCAGTAAAAAGCGAAAAAGAGATAAAAGCTCTAAATTTAGAAGAGGATTTAGCTAAAGATCAGCTTGAAGCAGCTAATGAAGAGATTAATAGACTTGAGAGAATTATCGATAGTAAAAATGAGTTAAAATCTGAGCTTGAGATGAAAAAAACGCAAATTCAAAATAGCCTTGAGGGTATAAGTAGCGAAGTTGCTGATGAGATAAAAGCTATTGATGATGAAAGAAGTAAAATTTACGATCAAAAAGAGAAGCTATTAGCTGATATGAATCAAAAAATTCTTACATTTTATGAAAAAATTCGTAAATGGGCTAAAAATACAGCCGTTGTGCCAGTGAGAAAACAGGCTTGTTATGGCTGTTTTATGAAGATAAATGATAAGACTTATGCTCATATTATTAAAAGTGATGATATAACTACATGTCCGCATTGTGGTAGAATTCTCTATAAAGAGACTACACAGGAGTGATATATACTCTATTTACGGCACTTTTGCTTTTGATTTCATCTCCATTTTTATGGTTGTTGAGTTTTAAGCAGAAGTTTATCCGTAGTATAAGGGCAAGATTTTTTTTAATCAAAAATTCAAAACCAAAATTAGCCAAATACCACTTCCACGCTTGTAGTCTTGGTGAAGCTCGTGCTATTGAGCCTTTAGTAAGGCGTTTGGGTGATTGTAGGGTTAGCGTGATTACTCAAACTGGATTTGACTATGCTAATACATACGCTGATTGTAGATTTTTGCCTTTTGAGTGTTTTTTACCTTTTTGGCTAAGCAAATCAGAAGTTTTGATAGTTTTTGAAGCAGAGCTATGGCTAAATTTATTTAAAGTTGCTAAATCAAATGGATCAAAAACGGTGCTTTTAAACGCTAGAATTAGCGATAAAAGTTATAAAAATTATCTAAGATTTAAATTCTATTATAGATGGCTTTTTAAATATGTTGATTTGGTGCTAGCTCAAAGCGATTTGGATAAAGAGCGTCTAGCTACGCTGGGAGCAAAAAATATTAAGGTTGTTGGCAATATAAAATCAGCTAATCTACCAAAGCCATCAAAGCAATATAAAAAGCCAGATAAAAGAGTTATAGTAATAGCTAGTTCTCATCAAAATGAAGAGATAAATTTGCTTAAAAATTTAAATTTAAGCCCAAATGATCAGTTTTTTATCGCTCCAAGGCACCCTGAGAGATTTGCTGAAGTGTGTAAAATTATCAAAGATAGCATTAAAAGCGATATGAGCTTTGAGAAATTTAGTGATAATATGGGGTTAAGATCGCAAATTATTCTTATTGATACTCTTGGGGAGCTAGTGAATTTATATCAAATTGCCGATATTGTCGTGCTTTGTGGTAGCTTTGAATATGGCATTGGAGGGCATAATCCTATAGAGGCGGCTCAATTTGGTTGTAAAATTCTAAGCGGAGAGTATATCTATAATCAAAAAGACCTATATAAAGCAGTAAGCGGGATTGAGTTTTGCTCATATGATGATGTGTGGGAGAAGATAAACTCAAATTTAAAAAGCACAAAAATTATAAATATGTGCGATATGGATAAGATAATAAAAGAGATAAAAGGATAAATATGCAAAAAGCTTATAAACTTTTAGCCATTCAAGAGGGAATTTCAAATAACGAAGCAAAAGCGATGATAGATGCTGGGCTTGTGAGCGTAGGCGGTCAAAGAGTTGTGCTTGCTAGAGGGCTTTTAAAAGAGAGTGCTAAATTTAAAATTACAAAATTGCCAAAGCCATCTAAAATTTTTGAAGATGAAAATATCATAGCAGTAAATAAACCGCCATTTATCACAAGCCAAAAAATCGCTGAAATGTTTAAATTTCCACTATTAAATCGCTTGGATAAGGAGACTAGCGGAGTAATAATGCTATATAAAAATGATGATTTCCAGCAAAGGGCTATTAGGGAGTTTTCACAAAATAGGGTGAAAAAAACCTATTTAGCAGTTGTTAAGGGGATAGTGTGTGAAAATTTGACAATTAATCAGCCACTAACTACCATAAAAACAAGATCTGGAGCATTCGCAAAGATTGATCTAAAAAATGGTAAATCAGCCATCACGCATATCGCCCCAATAGCAGTCGAAGGCAAAAAATCGCTATTAAGAGTGGATATAGAGACAGGTAGAACTCATCAGATTAGGGTGCATTTAGCTAGTAGTGGATTTGGTGTATTGGGTGATGAAAAATATGCCAAAAGTAGCTCTAATAGATTATATCTACATAGTTTAAGAACTAAAATTTTTGATTATGAGTTTTACGCCGAGCCTAGTAGGGAGTTTTTTAATCAAGGATTTAATGAAATTGATAAAACCATTTTAAAAATGGTTTAAATCAGATTATTTACGCTCTTTTCGCATAAAATTCACTCCTAAACTCAGCAAATTTATCAGCCATTATCGCCTCTCTTATTTGCTTCATTAAATTTAGATAGTAGTGTAGATTATGCAAACTTGCTAGTCTAAAAAATGTAAGCTCTCTAGCCTTATATAGATGATTTAGATAGCCCCTAGAGTATCTTTTACAAGTATAGCACTGGCACTCTTGGTCGATTGGCTCATGGTCATTTATAAAAGCAGCCGCTTTGATATTGAGCTTACCAAAACTAGTAAATAAAGTCCCATTTCTAGCATTTCTTGTAGGCATCACGCAATCAAACATATCCACCCCACGACTTACATTTTCTACTAGATCCTCTGGGGTACCAACGCCCATTAGATACCTAGGGCGATTAGGGTCGATATATGGCATAACGCCTTGAACTGTATCATACATCTGCTGATTTGACTCGCCCACGCTTAATCCACCTATGGCTAATCCATCAAACTCCATATCGCATAGCGCCGTAGCGCACTCTTTTCTAGCTTTATAATCAGTCCCGCCTTGTATGATACCAAAGAGATTTTGATGAGCGCCAACTCCATTTGCTTTTTGAGTTTTGTGATACATTTGAGCCTCTTTGGCCCATTTTATCGTGCGTTTTAGGCTTAGCTCTATGCGTTCTTTTGTCGCTGGAAGAGCCACTAAATCATCTAAAATCATCATAATATCACTGCCTAAATCATACTGCGTATCTAGCACACTTTTTGGTGTAAAATAGTGCAAACTACCATCTATATGACTTTTAAATTTAATCCCATTTTCATCAGCCTTAGAGCGATGAGAGAGAGAAAAAGCTTGAAATCCACCGCTATCAGTTAGAAAATTTCTATCAAATCCACTAAATCCATGAAGTCCGCCAAATCCCTTTACTACCTTGCTTCCAGGGCGTAAATAGAGATGATAAGTATTGGCTAAAATTATCTTAGCGTCTAAAATTTCGCTCATATCTACCGCATCAAGACTCTTAATCGCTCCAAGTGTGCCAACTGGCATAAACACTGGAGTTTTGATTATGCCATGAGCCATCTTTATGGTGCAAGCTCTTGCGTTTTGGCTTATTTTGTCTATTTTAAATTCCATATAAATCCTTATTTAATTAGCATAATTTTATCAAAATCTTGCTTAGAATTTAGAATAATTAAATTGATTTAAAAAGCCAACTTTTCACACAAAGGCAATATCTGTTCAATTATTTCTACAATCTTTTCTTGCTCGGCAAGCGGTGGGAGTGGAAATAAAAATTTAATTAAATCACCAGCAGCTAAATTTGGTTGTGCAGTTCCATTGTTAAATCTTTTTATTTCTTCATAGAAAAAATCAGAACATAAATAATAATAAAGATACTTTTTGTTAATTATTTCATTTGCTCTAAGAATTACTAATGAAGATGCAATCGCTCCAACTTCCAATGGATAAAAACAGAATTTACCTAATGAACCTCTTATACAAATTGCAAAATCTTCTTTTTGTAATTTCCCACTTCGAAGTAAATCATATTGCTTTTGGGAAACATACAATAGATTATCTTTTCTCAATGTTGTATTTTCAAAATTTATTGCACTTACAAAAGGTATTTCTCCATTGGATGACAATTTATCTTTTGATGGATAATTACTTCCTCTATCCCCATTAATAAATGTGCCTAAATCCCCCAATCTACACCAACACCAATTTTTTGGAATTTCAAAGGGGATTTCATCTTCTGCTATTTCACTTGCGACAATTGGAGTGGGCTTTTTGGCTTTTGGGTTTTTTTTCTTTGCTTCTTCCCACTCGGCTAGAAGTTTTTTATTGCGCTTTTCAATAATTCTATCTAAAAGTTGTTTTCCAGTTTCTTCTATTGTGGCAGTTTTTCGCCAAGATTCTGTGAGCTTGCCTTGTATTGCTTCTTGTAAAATGGCTTTTTTTACTTTATCAAAAAGAGCGGTTTTTAACTCCTCTTTTTGGAGAACTGCATTTTCGTAAGCATCAACCAAAGGCAGCACTTCTTCAAGTTTTGCAACAATGGCATTTTGCACGGCAAGCGGTGGAAGGGGAATATATAATTTTTCCCAACTAGATTTATTAATTATAGGGGTTGCAGTTCCTGTTGAGTACTCTATAATTATTTTTTGAAAATACTCAGAAGAAAGAACATAATAGATATATTGAGTATTAGAACATATAGTTGTTATTGAATTTATTTGTTGATTAAAAGTTACTTCTCTGTCAACAACAGCACATTTCCCAATAGAACCACCAATACAAACTTGTATTATAGTGCCAGAAGGGGTTGGTCTTGCAACCTTGTATCCAGCTTCTGATAGCCCCTGTTTCCCATAAGTAATTATTGAATTTTGAATATCACCGGGCGATAGGAAATCGATAAAGTTTCCAAAATATTCGGGATTATTTTTTGAAGGTGTCGCACCAGTATTTGTAATACCTAAATTCCCCAATCTACACCAACACCAATTTTTAGGAATTTCAAAGGGGATTTCATCTTCTGCTATTTCACTTGCGACAATTGGAGTGGGCTTTTTGGCTTTTGGGTTTTTCTTTTTTGCTTCTTCCCACTCGGCTAGAAGTTTTTTATTGCGCTCTTTAATAATTTTGTCTAAAAGCTGTTTGCCAGTTTCAGTTTCTCCTTCTATATTACTAATCAACTGACCAGTGATGGCTGCTTGGAGAATTGCTTTTTTTAAATTTGTATCTTTTTTTATCTTTGCCAATTTAGTTTCCTTATTATATTAAACTTGATGGAATTTCCTACAGGTTATGCCTTTAAAAGCTCCATAAGTTTTATGTTTATGTAAATATTAGTTTGTCCAATTTTTTGCATTTTTAATACAAATCTAAAATTCAATTCCAAGAATTTCAGTGATTTTTGCTAGTGTTGAGTTAATTTTTTCTTCTGTAGCTTCACTATGCTTTTTGTAGTTAAGAATTGTATCTTTTATGCTTAAGATTTCTTCTTCCTCTTTGGGATATCCACAAACATCAAAATTATATCCACTTTCTATAAGCTCCCAAGAAGAATAACATTTTGCCTTTGGATTTCCTTCTTTATCATTGATTTCTTTGCGGTCATTCCACCATGCAACACAATCATCAAAATCAGAAAGTTTCATCGGTTTAGTTTTAGAAAAGTGTTTAATTCCCTCTGGCATATCTACACGGTAGAACCATGTTTTACCGGTTGGTTCTTCGTTATTAAAAAACAAGATATTTGTAGTAATGCTTGTATAAGGAGAAAAGACACTTTGTGGCATTCTGACTACTGTATGAAGATTAAAATCTGTAAGAAGTTTTTTCTTAAGATTTGTCTTTGCGTTATCATTTCCAAACAAAAAACCATCAGGGATAATTACAGCTGCACGGCCATTTTTCTTTAGACGATGCAAAATAACAGCTATAAAAAGGTCGGCTGTTTCGCTTGATTTTAGATCAGTTGGAAAGTTTTGCTTGATGTCTTCTTTTTCGCTTCCGCCATAAGGTGGATTCATAAGAATTACATCAAATGCATCTTTTTTTGTGTAATCTAAAAGTTTTTTTGTAAGTGAGTTATCGTGAAATACTTTTGGATTGTCAATTCCGTGAAGTAACATATTTGTTACGCAAAGCATATAAGGGAATTGTTTTTTTTCGATTGCGTAAATTGAATTGTAAAGTTTTTCAGAATCTTCATTACTGATTGATCCTTTTGCGTCTTTGATCGCTTCAAGTTCTTTTATCCAGCTTGAAAGGAAGCCTCCTGTTCCACAAGCAAAGTCTGCCATTGTTTCGCCAATTTGGGGCTTAATCATTTTTGCCATAAACTCTGTTACAGCGCGTGGAGTATAAAACTCACCAGCACTTCCTGCACTTTGAAGTTCTTTTAAGATTGTTTCATAGATTTCGCCAAAAGCATGTGTTTCTTCGTAGTTTCCAAAATCAAGTTCATCAATAATGTTAATTATCTGACGCATTAAAACGCCATCTTTCATATAATTGTTCGCATCTTCAAATGTTGTACGAACGATACTTTGGCGAATTGGTGTGCTTGGATTTATTTCAAGTTTTTTTAATGTTGGAAAAAGGTCATTGTTTACAAAATTTAATAGTTGGTCGCCGGTAAGTCCATCATTTTGATTTTCTGTATGAGCCCAATTTCTCCAACGCAAGTTTTTGGGAATTATAGATTCATATTTTTCATCATCAAATTCCCAATCTTCTTCTTTTGCATCATATACTTTTAAGAAAAGCATCCATGCTATCTGCTCAATTCTTTGTGCATCACCGTTAATACCGGCATCATTTCGCATTATATCACGGACTCTTTTTACAAAACCGCTTAAGTTACTCATCTATTCATTTCCTTATGCTATTTTATATAATTCATTTTTTAATTCGCAAATAGCGGCTCTATACTTATCATTTCCCCCAAATAAAGCCGCAATTCTAGAAGGCTTTCCATATTTTGTGAATGGATTCTGCTTTAGAATTTCTGTTGATTCAATATCGTAAATGCCAAGTTCAGCATATTTGTCCAAAAGTGCATTTATAACTTCGCGTGCAGCTTCACCGTATTTTCCAAAGATGTCTCTCTTCTTTACATTTTCTGCGCGTTCGCGTCTAGTTAAAGGCTTTTGATTAAATGCGATATGGCAGATAAAATCAAAGTCATCTACATCAGTCATATTCTGATCCTTTTTAATCAGCTCAAGATCAATGCCTTTTTCCTTAAGCATATTTCGGATAACTTCTTTTTTCTGTTCTTTATTCCAGGTCTGAATAAAGTTTTCCAAAGTCTGATATGCTCCAATAATACTTTCCTTTGTGTAATCTTCTATTGATTCTTGTTTTAGAAGTTTTCCGTCTGTATCATAAATGCTAACTACACGTTGCAAAATTTTTACTGAAACACCACCTTTGCCAATTATAGGTTTTACATTGGGATTAGGGATTGGCGCAATAATACCTTCATCACCATCTTCGCCTTCAGGATTTGGCTTAGGAGATGTTTCTGGTTTTGGTTTAGTTTCTCCAAAGTCCTCATCTTGTTCAATCTCTCCATCCCACTCAGGATCAGCAAATAGACGACTTACACGACGAAAATCCATTATTGTAAAATGAGTTTTTCCCTCTTCATATCTCAGACGAGTTCCACGGCCAATTATCTGCTTAAATTCTGTCATTGAATTGATTAGCTCATCTAAAACAATAAGCTTTACCATCTTGCAGTCGCTTCCAGTAGAAAGAAGCTTTGATGTAGTTGCGATAACAGGATAGGGCTGCGAAATTGAAATAAAATAATCTAGCTTTTCTTTTCCATATTTATCACTTCCAGTGATACGAACCACATACTGCTCTTTTACATTGCCTTGATTGTCTTTTAAAATCATATCTGTATTTAAATTATTTAGTGCAACTCGCATTCTTTCTGCAGCGGCTTCTGTGGGACAAAATACAATTGTCTTGGACATACGGTCAGTTTCTTTTAAAAACTTTGTGATTTCTCTTGCAACTTCATCAATTCTGTCTTGGATGACAATATTATAGTCATAATCTGAAAGATTATATTCTCTATCTTGGATTTCTACTCCGTTAATATCCTTTTGACCTCGTTTGGGTCTCCAGCCGTTATCAATACTTGTGTGTACATTTATAACTTTGAAAGGAGCAAGGAACCCATCTTCAATTCCTTGTTTAAGACTGTAGCTGTAAACAGGTTCTCCAAAATAATCTATATTAGAAATATATTTTGTCTCTTTTGGTGTAGCAGTCATACCAATCTGTGTAGCACTACTAAAATAATCAAGAATCTTTCGCCAGCGAGAATCAGCCTTTGCAGACCCACGATGGCACTCATCAACAATAATAAGATCAAAGAAATCTGGTTTAAAGAATTCTTTATACTTTGATACTTCTGCTTCAATTTCTTCTTCTGTTTCTTCTATCTCTTCACCTTTGTGTTTTGTAGAATCCAACTGTTGATAAAGGGCAAAATAGACCTGATATGCTGAAATTTTCGATTTATCTTCTTTTTGGAAATTGATTTTATGAATCACCTTTTCTAAAGGCTTAAAGTCGCCGTTAATAGTCTGATCTACGAGATTATTTCTGTCTGCAAGATAAAGAACTTTCTTTTTAGTTCCAGATTCAAGAAGTCTCCATACAATCTGAAAAGCCGTATAGGTTTTTCCTGTTCCTGTTGCCATTGTAATAAGAATTCGGCTTTGCTGTTTTGCTACTGCTTCAAGAGTTCTATTTACTGCATTTCGCTGGTAGTACCTAGGAGGATAACAATTTGAACCAGAATAAAAAGGCGTGTTTAATAATTTTTCTTCAAAACAAAGTGGAACATTATATACTTTTGATTCTCCATCTATCTCATATCGTTCTTTGTTTTCAACTTCTACTATTTTTTTTGCATCAGCACCTTTCCATCTTTGATAAAGTTCGTCAGCTGTGGGGAATTCAGAAAGTGGTAATTCTTTTTCAAGCCCAGTTGTAAAATCGTGTTCAAAAAAGCTATCTCCGTTTGAAGTATAGACAAAAGGAACATTCATCATAATTCCATAGGAAATGGCTTGTTGCATACCAAAGGATGCTGGATGATTATTATCTTTAGCTTCTACAATTGCTAGTGGAGTTCCTTTATTATACCAAAGAACATAGTCACACCTTTTCCCTTTATCACGACTTGGAACATTTCCTTTAATGAGAACCTTCCCATCCGTGAAATTATTTACAGGCTCTGTCTCCATGGTGATTTTTCTAGTATCCCATTTAGCCGACAATGCTGGAGTAATATAGTGAAATTTAATATCTTCTTCTGTCATTTTCGATTTTGGTAATATATAGGAAGTTGCCATAAAATTATTCTTTCAATAATAAAAATTATAAAAACATTATAACACATTTATAAGAAATTTACTAATTACGAAAATCATAATATCTTATTGTATTTTTAATTTTATTTGACTTTGTTTGGCTTTATAATAATGAGTTAGGTGCAGATATTTAGAATAAACATTTTATTTTTTTTAAATTTCAATTATGCTAAGATAACCATTTTTTATGGAGAGTTGATGAAAAATATTTTGATTATTGCTGATGGAATTTTGGCTAAAAATTTCCTTGAGAGATTATTTAATAGCAAAAATAACGCCCTGCATAACTATACAGTAATAACCTATAATGAAGAGACTATCCCTAGCTGGGATGTGAATTTTGAAAATTTTATATTTTATAACTTTGATCCAACTAGCCTTGGTAAGCTAAAGCTACATTTAAAGAGCGAATTTGAACAAGCTATGGTGATAATGCAAAATGAATTTGACATAAAATGTGTATGCGAAAATCTGCGTCAAATTTACCCAAATTTAGATATGGATGTGCTGGATTTATGGGGTATGGGTAGATATTTTAGCGGTGATAATCATATATCTATCATTGATGCTAGGAAAATTTTAAGCTCTAGATTTATGGATTTTTTACCAGATGTGCCAGTTATCGCTGATAATATAGGCATGGGGGTAGGCGAGATTATGGAGGTTCAAGTCCCAAATGGTAGTAGCTACGCCTATAGACATGTAGGAAATATCCGTAAAAAGCGGTGGAAAATAGCTATGATATATAGAAAAGGTAGCTACACCATCGCTACTGCTGATGATTTAATAATGCCAAATGATACACTTTTAATCGTAGGGGAGCCTAGAATTTTAGAAAGCGTTTTTCGTGCGATTAAAAAGGAGCCAGGTCAATTCCCAAATCCATTTGGAAACAATATATATTTAGAGTTAGATATGAAATTTATGAGTAAAAATGAGATAGATCTACTCATAGATGATACTATCGAACTTCATAATAGATTAAATAATAAAAAGCTTTTTATAAAGGTGATAAATCCGACTCTATGCTCTAATTTTAGCCGTATAAAAGAGCTAAAATCTAATAAAATATTTATAGATATTGACTATTTTAGCACTAAAATTTCGATTAATAAATCTAAGATGAATGAGCTTGATATAGGCTTAGTAATCACTAATAGCAAGGTCTTTAACCACTATAAAAGAGGTTTTGAAGCCCTTAAAGTGCCTATTTTAAAAATAGGAAAAAATGGATTTAAAATATTAAAAAAAGGTGTAATACTAGGCGATAAAACAGATGCCGAGAGCAACTCTAGCGTGATAATGGACTGCTGTAAGCAGCTAGATTTTAGTATCGATTTTTATCATTTTGATACTAAAATTGATAATGATAGCAAAAAGGTTATAGAGCATTTTAAGAGTCTTTCTAAAATCTTTAATAAAAAGGTAAATATAATAAATGATGATATTAATCCGCTTTTAAAGTTGCGTAATAGTGATGATATTTTACAATTTTTAAGCTTTAGTAATAAAATTTTGGATAATAAATTTGGAGCGATATTTTCTAAAGATATAAATCGCCTGTACTATATATTAGATGATAATTATCAGCTTTTCATACCGCAAAATGATAAAATTTAAAGGATATATATGAAAAATACAGCTTTTATAACTGGAGCTACTTCTGGTTTTGGGGAGGCGATGGCTAGGGCTTTATCTAAAGATGGTTATAAGCTAATCTTGCTTGGTCGCCGTAAAGATAGGCTAGAGAATCTAGCAGATGAATTGCCAAATTCTCATATAATTGCTTGTGATATTAGGGATAAAAATGCTCTATTTAAAGCTATTGATGAGCTACCAAGTGAGTATAGAGATATTGAAATTTTGATTAATAATGCTGGGCTTGCCCTTGGGCTTGAGAGAGTTAATGAGGCGAGTTTAGATGATTTTGAGACTATGATTGATACCAATATAAAGGGACTTTTATACGCTACTAAGGCTGTTTTGCCTATTATGACTAAGAGAAAAAGTGGCTATATATTTAATCTTGGCTCCGTAGCTGGTCAGTGGCCATATCCTGGTGGGAATGTATATGGTGCTACTAAGGCTTTTGTAAAGCAATTTAGCTTTAATCTTAGAAATGACTTAAAGGGTGATAATATAAGGGTTACAGAGATTGCTCCTGGCATTGCTAAGACTGAATTTAGCCTAGTAAGATACAAAGGAGATGAGCAAAAAAGCGATGCTGTCTATGATGGGACGAAGTATCTAAGCGCTGATGATATCGCAAAAATCGTGCTTGATTGTATAAATTTACCCAAACATGTCAATATAAATAGCCTTGAAGTTATGCCTACGACGCAGAGTTGGGCTGGATTTTTCTTTGAAAAAGAGTAGGGCGTGGATTGTAAATATTTACATAAATGTGGTAGTTGCGCCTTAACGATTAGCTATAATGAGCAAAAGAAGCTAAAAATCGCTAAGATAAAAGAGCTTTTTGGAAAGTTTTATAGCGGGGAATTTGAATTTTTTCAATCAAATGAGGCTGGATTTAGGAGTAGGGCGGAGTTTGGTATCTGGCATGAAGATGGCGATATAAGCTACTGTATGCGTGGGGTTAATTCTCAAAAATTGCCAATTGATAGCTGTCAAATAGTGGATTTGAAAATATCAAATTTAATGCCTAGACTGCTAAATGCTATTAAAGATGATGAGGCTTTAGTGGGGCGGCTATTTGGTGTGGAGTTTATCAGTTCGGCTAAAAGCTTGGTGGCAACACTTTTGTATCATAAGGATATAGATCAAATTTATGATAATCTAGCAAGATTACAAAGCAGATTAGAAATCGGCTTGATCGCTAGAAGTAGGGGAGTGAAGCTAGAATTTGGCAATGTAAATATCGATGAGATATTGATGGTAAATGGGCGTAAATTTTACTATACTATGAGTGATACTGCCTTCATCCAGCCAAATAGAAATATGAATGAAAAGATGATTTCATGGGCTGTAGATGGGATTATGGGTGGGGCTGATTTAATAGAATTATATTGCGGTCATGGTAACTTTACTTTACCTATTAGTTTTAAATTTAATCAAGTTTTAGCTACTGAAATCTCAAAAAGCTCAATCAATATGGCTTTAAAAAATTGTAAATTAAATAGCGTAAATAATATCAAATTTGCTAGATTAAGTGCTGCTGAGATAATGAGCGCAATGGCTAAAGAGCGAGAGTTTGAAAGATTGCGTGGTGTAGATCTAGATAGTTATAAATTTAGCCATATATTAGTCGATCCACCTCGTGCTGGGTGTGAGGATAGTGTGCTAAAATTTATGAGCGGGATTGATAATATTATCTATATTTCGTGTAATCCACATACACTTAGAGATAACCTAAATATTTTATCACAAACTCACAAGGTGGTTAAATTTGCCATTTTTGATCAATTTGTCCATACTAACCACATAGAATGTGGCGTAATATTAGAAAAATTCAATTAAGATTACTTTCTTTCTATTTTTAATCATACTTTTAAATATATTAAGCTAAATTTAATTTTTGCATTCAAAATTTATATCTTTTTATATAGTATAATTTTACATAAAATAATACACATACAAAAGTCAAATATTTCACCTTAAATTTTATGGATAAATTACTATCATACAAAAGGTAAAGTCAATTAAAATATGGTAAAATCGATATATTAATATATAAAAATAGGTTGGAAATTGCTAAATTTATTTTAGTTTGAAAATTATAGTTTTCAATACAAAATATATAAAATAGTGCGTATTTTACTATTTTTAATCATTCTAGCTTGGGTTTTTATTTTGAGTTAAGATTTTGGTTTTCAGATACAAAAATATATAAATTATGGCTTTTAGCTTTTATTTATTATTATGTTTATTGATTTTAATTTTGAAATATTACCATTTTGATGTTTTAAGTATTGATTAATATGGGTTTATTTGATTTTAAAATTTATCGTTCATAATGCTTATTTAAATTTGCTTAACTCTAGATAATTAATTTTAGTCTGTGTATAGGCTACAATTGCTTATTTTATATCGGTAATTCAAGCTAAAAAATAGATAAATTTAAATAAAAGATATAAGAAGTAGAAATAAAATATGGTAAATAGGGGATTTATACACTCCCCTACTCTATTAATGCGATATGGCTCCACTAGCACCAATGCCAGTTTGTGCTCTGAAATCTTGAGCTTCAAATCCAGTTCTATCCACTTTAGCCCTTTGTGAGTTATCTAGTTTAGATATGATATAGATAGCTATAAATGTGATAGGCATACTAAATATTGCAGGATAATTATAAGGGAAAATAGCACTCTCAAATCCAAGCACACTTACCCAGATACTAGGACTTAATGTAACTAGACTAATTACGCCAAATAGTCCTATCAAGCCACCATAGAATACACCTTTTGTGCTAAGCCCACGCCAATATATACAAAGTAAAATTATAGGAAAATTTACACTAGCTGCTATGCTAAATGCAAGTCCAACCATAAATGCTACATTTTGCCCTTCAAAAGCCATACCAAGTAAAATCGCTAGTAATCCTAGAGCTATTGTAGCTCTTTTAGTTACTTTCATCTCTTGTTTTGCATCGCATTGTCCATTTTTGCAGACATTGACATACAAGTCATGGCTGATAGCTCCAGCTCCAGATATGGTAAGCCCAGCCACAACAGCTAAGATAGTAGCAAAGGTTACAGCACAGATAAATCCATAAAATATATCTCCGCCTAGCACTTTAGAAAGCTCTATTGCCTCCATATTTGCTATACCATTAAATTTACCATCAGCTCCTATAAATTCAGGATTACCAAGCAAAAATGCGATAGCTCCAAAGCCTATAATAAATGTTAAAATATAAAAATACCCTATAAATCCTGTAGCGTAAAATACAGATTTTCTAGCCTCTTTGGCATCTTTTACTGTAAAAAATCTCATTAAAATATGAGGTAATCCAGCAGTGCCAAACATCAAAGCAAGCCCCAAAGATATAGCAGATATAGGATCAGATAGTAAGCCACCAGGTCTCATAATATCTTCGCCATTAGGGTGATTTGCAATGGCTAAATCAAAATATAAGCTAAGATTAAATTCAGAGCGATAAAGTATCATAATAGCCATAAAAGTAGCCCCACCTAGCAATAATCCAGCCTTAATAATTTGCACCCAAGTAGTAGCGTGCATACCGCCAAAAGCCACATATAATATCATCATAATTCCTACGATAACTACCGCTACTTCATAAGGCAACCCAAAAAGAACTTGTATCAAACTTCCAGCACCAACCATTTGAGCTATAAGATAAAATACAATAAGTATAAGTCCGCTAATTGCTGAGATTACCCTTACAGGCTTCTCATCTAGTCTATAAGCAATAATATCTGAAAATGTAAATTTTCCTAGATTTCTAAATTTTTCTGCTATCAAAAATAGCACAATAGGCCAACCTACAAGCCATCCTATTGAATATACAAGCCCATCAAAACCGCTGTGAAATACAATCCCTACAATCCCTAAAAAGCTAGCCGCACTCATATAATCCCCAGCTGTGGCCATACCATTTTGAAATCCAGTGATATTGCCCCCAGCAGTGTAAAATCCAGAAGTGGATTTTGAAAGCTTATTGGAGTAATATGTAATTCCAAGTGTAGCTAAGACAAAGATAGCAAACATCACAATCGCTACAATATTTAGCTCACTTTTTGCTCCATTTAAATCTAAGCTAGCCCCATAAGAATAGGCAAAAAATAGTAGTGATATTATAAATACTCTCATTCTAACCCCTTTATACCATATTTTTGAGCGTTATCTAATTTACCATTTGATTTTAGTATTTCAATAATTTGCATTTGCTCCTTATCAAAATATTTATTTGCAAATAGCGTATAAACGCCAGTAGATAATATGGCGATAATGATTATCGACACACCACAAATAATCCCAAGCGTAATAGAGCTAGGTCCTATTTTGTATCCTAAAATATCGGGATAAAAACCAATAGCTAGTATAAAAGCGAAAAATATAGCAAAAATTCCGCAACTCATCAAAACGCAAAATCTATTTCTAAAAGAGATAAATTTATTATATCTCTTTAAAATATCTTGATTTTTCATCTTGCCTCCCTATTTTTATTTGAGCTACAATTCTATCTCAATCATAGGGATTAATCAATAAGATATTTTTATTAGAATATTAATTTAAAATTATATTAATCTTATTAAAGATATATAAATTAATTATATATTACTAATTATATTTTTATCTTTTATAAATATTAATATATATGATTTATAAAAATTATCAATAGATATAAGATTTATATTTAATAAAATTATATGATAAATTTAAATATATAAGATAATTTTGCGTAGTATTAATCCAAATTTGAAAAATATCTTAGAAATTTATCTCTATTCATCAAATTTAGACGCACTTTGAACTCTGCTTTTGGTATTTTCTAATGAGTCCTTTTCTATAATTGAGATAATTCCTTTTAAAAGTTTGATAGAAGCCTCTATTTCTACTTTGCGAGTAGAGATACTCTCCACATTAGCCCCTATGCTAACTCCTTTTGTAAGACCATATTTATATAAAAACTCAAACATATCAAGGCTTAATTTCACTGAATTTTCTAAAGCATCACTACTATTAAAAATCCTACGCTTAGATAGCTCACTTATGGATATTCCTAGCCACTGCATAAATTCAAAAGTCTTTTCATTGCCACAAGGCGTAAATGTAAAAATTATCGGAGTATTCTTAATCCCCAAAGCAGCAAAATCATCTAAAAATTTCTTAGCAGTCTCAATATCATAAACAGCTTGAGTGATGAAAAACTCACACCCCTTAACTCGCTTAGAGGCTACTCGTAGATCTTCATTGTTTTTTTTCATATGACGCTCTGGAATGCAGATACCACCAAGCGTTATGGTATTTGCGATCTCCTTTTTCATCTTATAGGCTTCATTTAGAGTAAGTCTAGGAGTATCACTAGCTGAGCTAGCCCCTACAAATACGCTTATAGCATTACTATGAGATAGCAAAAAATCTCTAAATTCGCTCTTATCATAGTTGCCAACGGCCTTATATATCACAGATTCATAGCGATTTTGTAAATAATCCTTAGCATAAATTTCAGGATTTATCGTTCGGACAAATTCAAATGTCCTATTATCTGAGTTACGACTACTCTCATCTTGTAAATCATAGATTACTAAGCCATCTATCTTTATCCCTTCAAGCCTTTGAAGTTGCTTTAAGGCTATCTCTTTAGCTTTATCTTCGCTTAGACTAATTTTGGGCGGAGTAAGACCATATAAAATAATTCCCGATCTACCTTGTTTTATCTTATCTTTTAGCATATATCTCCAAATTTACTTAGTAGAGCCAACCGAAGTTAGCTCTGTAAATAAATTAACTCATACGGACTATTTTAACCGCTTTTACCATATTTTCTAGGCTTGGCTTTACCTCTTGCCATTTGCGTGTTTTTAATCCGCAATCTGGGTTTATCCATAGTTGAGACTTAGGTAGAACTTCTAAAAGCGCATTTATCTGAGTTGCTATCTCTTCAACTGTAGGAATTCTAGGACTATGAATATCATATACGCCTGGACCAACTTCTTGTTTATAGCCAACTGATTTGAATATTTTTAATAGCTCATTTCCACTTCTAGCAGTCTCTATACTGATTACATCGGCGTCCATTGCTTCAATGGTTTTGATAATATCGTTAAATTCAGAATAACACATATGAGTGTGAATTTGCGTGGTTTTATCTGCTACGCAAACGCTTAATTTAAAGCAATCAACAGCGAATTTCTCATATGCTGGGATATTCTCTTTACGAAGTGGATACCCCTCTTTAAATGCCGCTTCATCAACTTGAATGATTTTGATACCAGCTTTTTGTAAGTCATCGATCTCATCATAGATACAAAGTGCAAGCTCTTTAGCTATATCACTTCTTGGCTTATCATCACGCACAAAGCTCCAATTTAGGATAGTTACAGGGCCTGTTAGCATACCTTTCATAATCTTTGAAGTTTTGCTTTGAGCGTATGTGATCCACTCTACAGTCATTGGTGCTGGACGGCTCACATCTCCAAATAGAAGTGGTGGTTTAACGCAGCGACTACCATAGCTTTGCACCCAACCATTAGCGCTAAATGCGTATCCTTTTAGCTGTTCGCCAAAATACTCAACCATATCATTTCTCTCTGGCTCACCATGAACTAATACATCTAATCCGCACTCTTCTTGGAATTTGATACAATCATCAATATATTTTTTAATCTCACTCTCATAGGACTCTTTTGTGATTAGAGATTTTTTATATGCGTTGCGGACTTGGCGAAGCTCTGGAGTTTGTGGGAAACTACCAATTGTAGTAGTAGGAAGTTCAGGTAGGTTAAATAATGCTTTTTGGGCTTTTATACGCTCTTCATAGGCTGTATCTCTATCAAATTTAGTTAGTGATTTAACTCTATTTTGAACATTTATATCATTGATTAAATCTGAAGTTTTTCTAGAGGCTATGGCTGCTCTGTTGGCTTCTATTAGGCATTTGCCAGTTTCACAAAACTCGCCACCATTTACCAATTTTTTTAGAATTTTAAGCTCTGTAAGCTTCTCAACACCAAAGGCCAACCACTCTTTTATAGCCAAATTATCTTCATATTTTAAAGTATATGGCACATGTAATAAAGAGCACGAAGTTCCGATATATAGGCGCTCATCTGGGATAAATTCTTTTATTTTATTTGCGATTTGAGCCTTAGCATCAAGGTTACTAACCCACACATTTCTACCATCTATCAAACCAGCAAAAAGCACCTTATCGCTATTAGATAGTATCTCAAGAGCCTTATCTTGAGATGAGGCATGGACAAAATCCAAACCTATAGCCCAAATTTTGCTTTTTACTACTTCTTTAACCGCTTCATTTGCGTGTTCAAAATATGTCATAAATATGATTTTGACACTGTTTGCAGCAGTGGCTAAAGCATCATAAATTGGCACTATTTTATCTGCTAATTCGCTAGCTTTATCAGTTACAAATATCGGCTCATCAATTTGAATAATAACCTCACTATCAAGCTTTGAAAGCTCACTAATTAGCTTGACATATTGCTCACTTAAAGCATTAAGGTGGTCAAATGCATTGCTACCATCTGTTGTTTTGCTAAGTGCTAAGAAGGTAATAGGACCAATTAGATTGATTTTGGCTTTATCAACCCCAGCTTCTTTAGCCTCTTTATACTCAGCGACAATTTTACTGCTATCTAGCTTAAATTTAGTATCTCGGTTAAGCTCTGGCACGATATAATGGTAGTTTGTATTAAACCACTTTGTCATCTCCATAGCTACGCTATTTGCATTTCCTCTAGCCATTGAGAAGTATAGATCATATCCGCTAAGCCCAGCAAATCTAGGCGGAATAGCACCAAAAGTGATGATATTATCAAGCATTAAATCATAATATGAAAAGTCATTTACACTGATTAGATCTACTTTTGCATCTATCTGATAGCCCCAGTGGCGTTTTTTTAGCTCACTAGCTACATTTTGAACTTCATTAAAGCTAGTTTTACCAGCCCAAAAACTCTCAAGGGCAAATTTAAGCTCTCTTTGTTCGCCTATTCTTGGAAATCCCGTTACAAAACTTTTTGACATATTATTTATCCTTATATAATTATTTTAAAAATTAAATTTAAATTCTACTATTGGCAAAGTTGCGCATCTCAAAAAGCACAAGCGGCGGCCAAAGTCCATGAAATCTATAAAATTGGCTAAAATCGCTAAAATAGAATTTTTTTAATTTTAATAACGCTATGCGAGCTTTGCGTCTAAATACGCAGTTGCAATGCGTAGGAAAAGCTACTATAAAGGCCAAATATGATATAGCACTTATAAATGAGAGCTGTAACCTAACTAAAAATATAAATTTATCTTTATTTAAAGCTTTAGAAATAGCACGATAAGCAAGCACACATGGGACAGCTCATAGCCTTGTATCCTTAAAAATTTAAAATTTGGCCAAAATTCTATCAAAAATCTTATAAATAATAGCTGAAATAGCCCTGTTTAAGCAAGGCTATTAACTCTCTTTAAAGAGTTTTGAAGCTAGAATTTGAACTTTATCTTGGTCGCTTGATTTTTTCATTGTTTTAAAGATTTTATTTAGATAACCTTCGAAAAATTCGTGATTATTTATCGCTTTTTCATTTGGAGCTCTTACCACACTGCTATACTCTCCATCGCTACCTAATTCAAATGCTAACTCATTATCTTGGATTTGTAAGCGTAAAATTTCGCCCAATTTCCCTTGTGATACCGCATCAGTAATAGGCGTCATAAGCTCTAATCTTCTTTCTAAATTTCTAGGCATCCAATCAGCACTACTTATGTAAAATTTAGGATTTGCGTGTTTAAAATAGAATATCCTAGCGTGTTCTAAGTATTTACCTATGATTGATCTGACCTTGATATTTTCACTCATTCCTGGCACTCCTGGACGAAGACAGCATATACCTCTTATGATTAAATTTATCTGCACTCCAGCATTACTAGCCTCATATAGAGCTTTTATAACATCGCTATCTACTAGGGCATTCATTTTGGCTATAATTCTGCCTTCACTTCCCATTTTTGCTTCATTTTTAATCATTGCTATTACACGCTCTTTAATCTGCATTGGAGACATTGATAGCTCATTTAAGCGACGATTTTTGCTAAATCCTGATAAGATATGAAAAAATGTAGTAGTATCCTTAGCCACATCATCTCTAGAGGTAAAATAGCTAATATCTGTGTAGATTTTGGCACTACTTCCATTATAGTTTCCAGTACCTAGATGGATATAGAAATTTAGCTTATCTCCAATTTGGCGTATAACTTGACTAACTTTAGCATGAACTTTAAATCCAGTAATTCCATATATCACATGAGCCCCAGCATTCTCTAATGCTTTAGCCCAGTGAAGGTTATTTTCTTCATCAAATCTAGCTTTTAACTCCACCATTACCGTAACTTGCTTTCCATCGTTGGCTGCATCTATAAGGGATTGGATTATGGCTGAGTTCTTCTCCACTCTATAAAGGGTCATTCTAATAGATATAACTTTTGGGTCTTTGGCTGCTTCTTTGATAAATTGCGTTACAGGATCAAAGCTCTCATATGGATGAAATAGCAACACATCTTCTTTATCAATAGCATCAAACATAGAGACATTTTGACCAAATGGCGGTAAAGTCTTAGGCGTATATGGTGGCAATAATAGATGAGAAAACTCTTTATCAGAGATAATCTGCCAAAGCGCCCCAAGTGTCAAAGGTGTGCTATATTCATATATATCTTTATAGAAAATTTTCATATGTAAATTTAGAAAATCTAAAATTTCAGGATCGCAACCAGAGTCTATTTGTAATCTTACAAACGCACCTTTTCGGCGAAGTTTTAGCCCTTGTTCTAAAATAAGCATAAAGTCATCGGCCTCTTCTTCTTCTATTACCATATCAGCATTTCTAGTAACCCTAAAAGCACAGCTACTAAGTAGCCTATAGCCAGGAAATATCTCGCCTGCATGCTTATGGACTATACTCTCAATTGGCACATATACGCCATTTCCAGCATAGTAAAATCTAGGTAATACTCTACTAATCCTAATCATACCAAATTTGACAATCTCAGGATGAGCATCATCGCATAATTTAACCGCTAAGGCAAAGCTAAGATTATTAAGATGAGGAAAAGGGTGCGTAGGATCAACCGCAATTGGCACAATAACAGGCAATATATTTGAGAAAAAGTACTCATCTGCCCTAGCTTTAATCTCATCGCTTAACTCTTCATAATTTTGTATATACAATCCATGCTCAGCAAGCTTACTAACGGTATCTTTATAGTAAGCTTCTAGTAGTTGTTGCTCATCTTTTAGATACTTTCTAATCTCTCTTAGCTGATCTAGTGGAGTCATCTCATCGCTACCGCTTACTACTATACCAGCGGCAAATAGCTGCTTAAGCCCAGCTATCCTAATCATATAAAATTCATCTAAATTTGTGCAATATATCGCTATAAATTTAAGCTTTTCTAATAGTGGAAGATCTTTGCTGCATTGAGCTAAAACTCTAGAGTTAAACCTAAGCCAAGATAGCTCACGATTGATAAACATATCTTTATTTTCCATATTAACTTCCCTTTTTGTCGTTTTTACCACTAAATTCTCGTAAAAATCTAGCTTGAGTCTTTAGCCAATCTTTAAGCTCTATAAGTGGATGTCCGCCATACTCCTTGCTACCTTCAATGCTCTTTGATACAGCACCACGCCCAGCTATCTTAGCAAAATCACCAATGCTTAAATGCCCCGCAGTTCCACTCTGACCGCCCATTATAACATTACGACCAAGCTTAGTGCTTCCTGCTAGACCAACTTGAGATACTAAGATACTACCATAGCCAATTTCGCAGTTATGGCCTATTTGGACTAGATTATCAATTTTTGAGTATTTACGCACGATTGTAGGCTCGAAAACCCCCCTATCTATCGTAGTACAAGCTCCAATCTCCACGTAATCTTCTAAGATTACCCAACCATTATGATATATCTTAATATGCTCTCCAGTCCTTGTGTGTGCGTAGCCAAATCCATCGCTACCTATTACTGAATTTGCGTTTATTATACACTCATTGCCAATTATACTATCGGCGTATATTGTTACATTTGGGTGGATTATACACTCATTGCCAATTTGGACATTATCACCGATATATGCCCCTGGCATAATTAGACTATTTTTACCAATGCTAACTCCGCTACCTATATATACATTTGGCATTATAGTTACGCTCTCATCTATATTTGATGGTTTAAATTCCCTAATTAGCGGTTTTGAAAAGTGCTTTGATAAGATAGCAAAGGCAAGATGTGGATTTTCTACCACGACCGCCCTACCCTTTACCATATCAACCATATCTTTAGTCACTAGCACAGCACCAGCTTTACAATCAGCTAAATACTTTGTATTTTTAGATGAATCGCAGTAGCTCATCTGTCCTTGCTTAGCTAAAGCTAGGGAGCTAAGTGAGGCAATCTCCATATCATCTCCGCTAAATTCTAATCCTAAAATAGAGTAAATTTGACTTAATTTCATCATACTTCCATCATTACTGAGCCGCTTCGGACTATTTGTATTGGGTTATATTTTTTCATAACTTTAATAAAACAATCAATTCTAGCAGAGTTATCACAGCCCATTACTATTATGTATTGTTCATTTGCGTTAGCTACTATAGCGTTATATGATTTTAGTATCGCATCAAGTCCGCTAAAATCCTCATTTAGTGAAATTTTGATAAGCGCCATCTCTTTTTCTACATATTCGCCACTATCATCTATAACTTTATAAGTTGGTATGAGTTTGTGAAGTTGCTTAACGATCTGCTCAAATACCCTAGCATCGCCACTTGTGGTGATCGTAACTCTAGAAAATTCACTCTCTGGCACAGGAGCTACAGTCAAAGAGTCTATATTGTACCCACGCCCTGAAAATAGCCCAACTATACGGCTTAAAACCCCGTGTTCATTTAATACAATTGCAGAAATAACCCTTCTCATTCTCACTCCAATATCATATTATAAATAGCCGCACCGGCTGGCACCATAGGCAATACATTTTCAAATCTATCTATTTTAACCTCAATCACACTCACGCACTCACACTCTAAAGCGGCATTTAAAGCAGATTCAAATTCGCTCTTTGTAGTAGCTACAAATCCCTTACCACCAAAGCCTTCGCAAATTTTGACAAAATCAGGCTGAATGCTAAGATCGGTATTAGAGTATCTCTCATCGTAAAAAAATGTTTGCCACTGACGCACCATACCTAAGAAATTATTATTTAAGATGATATTTATCACTCGTTTTTTGTTTGCTACTAAGGTTATTAGCTCTTGGATATTCATCAAAAATCCACCATCACCGCTAACAGCAATAACAGGCGCATCACTAGCCCAAGCAGCCCCCATCGCAGCTGGAAGTCCATATCCCATAGTGCCTAAACCACCACTTGTAAGTAGCTGTCTAGGGCGATTAAATGGGAAAAATTGCGCAACCCACATTTGGTGTTGGCCGACATCTGTGGTGATTATGCTCTCTTTTGGCAAAATTTCTCCCATTTTTTCTATTACCCATTGAGGCTTTAAGACTTCATCACTATCTTTATAATTAAGCGGGTGAAGCTTTTTGTAAATTTCGATCTGATCTCTCCAAGCGCTAAATTCATCGCCATTTAAATTTATCTTCTCATTTAATTCTATCATTACATTGTTCAAATCACCAACAATAGGATAATCTACTTTGACAATTTTGCCAATGCTACTTGGGTCTATATCTATATGTATGATTTTGGCATTTTTGGCAAATTCGCTTAGTTTGCCTGTAACTCTATCATCAAATCTAGCCCCAAGGCAGATGATCAGATCAGCCTCGCTTAATGCCATATTGGCAGCGTAGCTACCATGCATACCAACCATAGCTAAATTTAAAGGATTAACAGAGGTTAAAACTCCAAGCGCCATTAGTGTCTCTACTGCTGGAATTTGGGTCTTTTGGATAAATTTTCTAATCTCATCACTAGCTCCGCTACTTACAGCACCGCCACCTATATAAACAATTGGTTTTTTGGACGCTAGTATAGCCTCACAAGCCTTTTTAATCTGATTTGGATGGCCTTTTGTGGTTGGCTTATATGTTTTCATCTTTATCTCGCTAGGATACTCAAAATCGCCAATAGCAGCCGTTACATCCTTAGGTATATCTACATGGACTGGGCCTGGGCGGCCACTTCTTGCTATATAAAAAGCTTGCTTTAAGATAAGTGGCAACTCTTCAATACTTTTGACTAAAAAATTATGCTTCACACAAGGCCTTGATATGCCTACGGCGTCAATCTCTTGAAATGCATCTGTGCCGATTAATGGTAGGCCAACTTGACCGCTAATTAAAACTAATGGGATGGAGTCAGCATACGCCGTAGCTAGACCGGTTACAGCATTTGTAAATCCTGGACCGCTAGTTACAAATGCCACGCCGACTTCGCCACTAACTCTTGCGTAACCATCGGCTGCATGTAGAGCTGCTTGTTCGTGGCGGGTTAAGATATGGGTGAAATACTCTTGTTTATATGTCTCATCATAGATATTTAATGCTGCGCCACCAGGATAACCAAAAACAACGCTAACACCTTCGTGTTTTAGCGCTTCGCTTATCATTTGCGAGCCATTTAGCTTTTTCATATTTTTACCTTTAATTAACTTTGATTTTCAAATTTTTTGATTATAGCATTAATTTTATTCAAAAAGTTTAAAAATATGAAATTAAGTAAAATTAAATTGAAAATGTATCAAATTTACACATTGAATTTATATTTTCTATCACCTCTTTGGCATTTTGGCAATTTATGCTATCTGGAATTTGCCTATTTGCTCCCCAAGTTATATTTATATATTCTATTTTTGCGTTTTTAGCAGCTAGTTTATCTTTATAGCTATCGCCTATGAATATTGCTTGATTGCCAAGTCTATTTGTGATGAAATTTAGCATATCTGGAGCTGGCTTACAAGGCATGGTAGCGCTAGCACCTACAATTATCTCAAATTTATCTAATATTTTAAGATTTGATAATATCTGATTTAGGCTTGTATCTGGAGCGTTAGAAGCAACTGTCATTTTATAACCCATTTTTTGAAAATAATCCATTATATCCAAAGCATCTTGATAAATTTTAGCGTGTAAAAAGTAGTTTTTCTGATACTCCTCTTCAAAAATTTTAATCATATTTTGGCTAACTCTCTCTACTGCGTAAAATTCCATCATATAGTTTTTTGCTGGATTATTGATAATTTCTATAATCTCATTATCATCTAATGGAGGCATATTTAGCCCTTGTCGCATATAATTAATAGTATTACAAATCGCCTTATCACTATCAACAAGAGTACCATCCATATCAAAGATTATAACCCTACTCATAAATCTGACCTTTGTGTTTATCTTTTTTGTAGCTTTTTGAATTTTTAAGCTTTTCAAGTGAATTTGCAGCTTTTAAAAGTGTTGTTTTATCATTTAGAGTAATAACCAAATTTACAAACTCGCAAAGTGATTTTGAGTATGGCTGATCTAAATAGACAGGCTCTATTTTAGCTAGAATTTGTGAGTTTTTATCTACAAGAGCTCGAAATTTACTCTCATCATAATCATCTCTTTTTAAATTTCTAATAGCCAATTTAGCAAATTTTTCAAGCCCCCTTAGATATTTGACCCGCTTTACTTTATCATTCATGGCTTTACTATATCAAGACCTTTTTTAGTCGCTAATATCATACCACCGGATAAATTTATCACATCTTTATATCCATTTTGGATTAAAATTTCAGATGCGGTTTGGCTTCTATGTCCGCTTCTACAAATTACAGCAATCTTCTTATTTGGGTCTGTTTTTTCTTTTATCATATTTATAAAATTCTCATTATAATACCCATTATCATCTGTTAAATTTACTAAAATAGCACCCTTTAATACTCCATAACTCCACTCGATCGGAGTGCGAATATCTACAATTTGTATATTTTTGTCATTAACTATACTCTCATCTATATCTACATTTATATACTTAGCCATAGCCATCGCAGTTGTAAAAAACATCATTAATAACACCTTTATCATTTTATTTCCTTAAATTTGATTTAATTTTTCTAGTAGCTCTTCAGGCGTGATTAGCCCAGTTATTTGATATTTTAATTGGCTATTATTATAAATCAATAAAACTGGTGGGCCAAAAATTTGATACTCCTTCATCAACTCTTGATTTTCTATACTATTTTGGCTTACATCAATTTTAACAAGCTTAAATTCGCTCAATCTTTTTGCTACATCGCTTTGGGTAAAAACACTGCTTTCAAGCTCCTTACAATTCACACACCAACTAGCCCAAAAATCTATAAGAAGTGGGGTTTTAGTAGTTTTTATAATCTCTTTTAACTCTTTTAGATTGGTTACATAATCAAATTTAATCTCATTTTTAGCCAAATTTATCTTAGGATTTGGCTTTAAATTTGGTGCAAATTTACCAATACTAAAATCTACAATCACCACTATACTAATAGAAAAAATAATGATAGATATAGCCTTAATCACTCTTTGAGCCATGCTAAATGCCCTATCAAATGCACCAAAAATCACGCTAAAAATCACGCCTAAAATAGCATATCCAAGCATAGCAAATTCATCTTTAAGAATAGGCGAAACCACCCAAATAGCCATAGCAAGCATGATAAAACCAAATGCGATTTTTACCCTTATCATCCACTCGCCTGGCTTTGGTAATAATTTATTAGCACCAAGTCCAATGGCAAGAAGTGGTAACCCCATACCAAAGCTCATTACAAATAAAGCTACTCCACCAACTACCATATCACCACTATTTGCAATATACAAAAGTGCTCCAGCCAGTGGTGCTGCTACGCATGGCCCTACTATCAAAGCTGATGTAACACCCATAAAAATCACACCGCCAATATGGCTAAATTTAGAGCTTTTAGAGTTTATATAACTTTGCAAACTCTTTGGAATATCAAACTCAAACAGCCCAAACATACAAAGAGAGAGTATAACAAAAAGAGCACTAAATATAATTAGCACAACTGGAGTTTGGAGCAATCCTTGAACGCTAGCTCCTATCATACTAGCCACTACTCCGGCTATAGCGTAGGTAAAACTCATAGATAAGACATAGATTAAGCTGATGATAAAGTTACTTTTAATATCCTTAGAGCCTTTGGAGATTATTAGTCCAGAAAGAATTGGTATCATAGGAAATACGCATGGGGTAAACGAGAGTAAAACTCCATAGATAAAAAAGGTAGAGATTATCCACAAAATCGAGTTATTTTCTAAATTTAAAGCGATTTGAGATTGCTCATTTTGTGTGGTTTTACCGCTATCTTTATTTAGTGATTTTGGCGTTTGATCTGCTTTTAATCTATTTGCTATAACCTTGCCATCTGTATCAAATTTAATATCAAATTTATCCCGCAAAGGTTGATAGCAAAATCCACTATCGCTACAACCTTGATAGTAAATATCAAGCTCAAATCTATCTTTATTTATCGCCAAGCCAGCAGGGATAAATATCTCTAAATCCCTATAAATTTCATAATTATCATATTTTATCGCTTTTGGAATATTTAAAAATTTAGTAATATCACTACTATCAAGCTCTATTTTTATCTTATCTTGATACAGATATACCCCGCTAGCAATATCAAATTTAGCCACTATACCGCTTTGATTATCCCCTAAAATAGCGATTTTAAAGGCATCTTTAGGCTCTAAAATATTACCAAGACATAAAGATACAATGAAAATAGATAGATATAATAGCTTTTTCATATATTAAATCTGTTTAAATATCTCTACAGCATCTAGCTTCTCCCATGGATAGCTAGGATCTCCTACTTGCCCTTTAGCCGCTACATTGGAGTATAAAAATGTATCTTTGCTAGGTTTATCTAGTCCAAATTTATCAGTAATCCACTTTGGAGTTAAGGCAAATTTCTCATAGACAAACTCAGAAAGCTTATCATCATTGCTATTTATATTTGTCCCCATACAATCCACGCTTACGCTCACTGGTTTTGCTACCCCTATAGCGTAGCTTAGCTGGACGATACACTTTTTAGCAAGTCCTGCTGCGACTATGTTTTTAGCTATCCATCTAGCTGCGTATAATCCACTACGATCGACTTTTGTGTAGTCTTTACTACTTTGAGCGCCACCGCCAATAGGTGAGTATCCACCAAAGCTATCTACGATCAATTTCCTACCTGTTAATCCGCTATCGTGAAGTGAGCTGTGATTTACATATCTGCCAGTTGGATTTATGTAGATTATGGTTTTTTCTTTGTCATAAAGCTCTTTTGGAAGTCCAGCATCATCTATCAAGCCTTGTATCAAATCTCTTACTTCTTCTATTTTTAAGCTCTCAACGCTTGGGGCTGAAACTACTATTGTATGGATTTTTTCTGGTTTGCAATTTTCAAAATTTGATTTTGTGCCATAATCGATTGTAACTTGTGTTTTTATATCCACACCTAGTTTATCTGGATTTTTAAGAGCGTAATTATAAACCTTATCACAAAGCACTCTTGCGTAAGTTATCGCTGCTGGCATTAAATTATTAGTCTCGCACGAAGCAAATCCAAACATAATCCCCTGATCTCCAGCGCCTATTTCGCCACTTTGTTGATCTACGCCTTGATTTATATCTGGGCTTTGCTGATTTAAAAATACATCTACCTCGATATCATCTGGATGGAGACATTGAGCTTTGCTAAAGTGCGGATTGCCGTTATATCCTATTTTTGCTAAGGCATTTTTAACTATTGTTCTATACTCTTGATGACTTAAATTTACACTTGAGTTGATCTCGCCGCCAATTACAATATGCTTACCAGCAACGAAAACTTCACTAGCCACCCTTGCTTTTGAATCTTGCGAAAGTATCGCATCTACTATGCTATCAGCTATTATATCAGCACATTTATCTGGGTGTCCTGGACTTACAACTTCACTTGTAAATAGATACATATTTTTCCTTATTTTGACAATTTTTGGCGTGGATTTTAGCATAATTTTGTAAAATATATATTAAATTTGTAACTTGAATTTGATATTATCTCGCTATAAATATTACTAAATCTTATTAATAGTTATATAGTAATTTAGATAAAAATTTTATAACCCCCTACTCTTAGCCAAATTTAATTAAATTTAAAATATAATAATTGATTTTATTAAAGGATTTTTATGATTAGACATATTGCACAGCGATATAATGATGGCAATTTAATAGTCCAAATTTTAGTTGGTATTATCCTTGGTGGGATTTTGGGGTTTGTAGCTTATGGTGGTAATGATATTGCGATAAATTTAGCCAATTTTGCTGCGATTTTAGGCTCTATTTTTGTGGGCGCTCTAAAGGCTGTGGCTCCTATTTTGGTCTTTGTGCTTGTGAGTGCTTCTATAGTGCTTAAAGAATTTGGTCATACGCATGGAATGAAAAATATAGTTATACTCTATATAATTGGCACATTTTTAGCCTCTTTAGCTGCTGTTTGTATTAGCTTTATCTCTCCTACTACACTTGTATTACAAAATACATCTGTAGCTATGAGTGCTGCACCAAGCGATATATCAGTGGTGCTAAAAGATCTAGCATATAAGATAGTAGATAACCCCTTAAACGCAATCGCAAATGGTAATTATATCGGCATCTTAGCGTGGGCTATCGGGGTTGGTATAGCTCTTAGGCAGTGTAGTAATGAGACAAAAAAGGTATTTAAAGATATGAGCGGCGCAATTACAAAGATAGTTAAATTTATAATTCGCCTAGCTCCATTTGGTATATTTGGTCTTGTTAGTATTAGTGTAGCTCAAACTGGATTTGCTGCACTTGGCGGGTATTTAAAGCTACTGCTTGTTCTTGTGGGGACTATGCTATTTGTGGCATTTGTGATTAATGCAATTATAGTATTTATAGTAACAAAGAAAAATCCATATCCGCTTATAATGATATGCCTAAAAGAGAGTGCGGTTATGGCATTTTTCACCAGAAGTAGTGCTGCAAACATACCTGTAAATATGAATTTATGCAAAAAATTAAATTTAAATGAAAATCTCTACTCAATCTCTATTCCATTAGGTGCTACTATAAATATGGCTGGGGCTGCTGTAACTATAGCGGTTCTATCTTTGAGTGCGGTTTATACCTTGGGGATTGAAGTTGGATTTTGGGATGCTTTACTACTTAGTATAATAGCAGCAATTGGTGCGTGTGGAGCTAGCGGGGTAGCTGGAGGCTCTTTGATGCTTATACCGCTTGCTTGTTCGCTATTTGGAATTAGCAATGATATAGCTATGCAAGTGGTGGCTATCGGATTTATAATTAGCGTTATTCAAGACTCAGTAGAGACAGCTCTAAATAGCTCTACAGATGTTTTATTTACCGCTATAATTTCAAATAATATAAAGGAATAATTATGATATGGGATCTATCTAAATTTTTTAATAGTATTGATGAGTTGGATAAATTTTGTCTAAATTTACGAAAAAATGCTAATGAATTTAATGGCAAATTTAGTAAAAATTTGAGTAATCTAAATAGTGATGAATTTAAAAATGCTATGGAAGGTTATGAGGAAATTTTAGCTGGTATTGGCAAGGTTATGAGCTATGCTTATTTAAATTTTGCTAAAGATACAAGCAAGGGGGCATTTTTAGCCAAATATGAGGAGATTTGCACCAAGATAGAAGAGAGTGTGCTATTTTTCGAGATTGAATTTAATGAGCTTGATACAAAAACTCAAAAAAATTTTATAATAAACACGCCTAAATTTGGCTACTACTTAGAGAATTTGGCTAAGAGTAGATCTCACCAACTAAGCTTTTTAGAAGAGAGAATTCTATTAAGGACGGCAAATACTGGAGCAAGTGCGTTTAGTAGGCTATTTGATGAGAGTATGGCTAGGGCTAGATTTGAGTTTGAAGGAGAGCTTTTAAAAGAAGAAGAGATTTTATCTAAGCTTAGTAGTAGTGATAGAAATATAAGAAAAGAGGCTGCCAAATCCCTAAGTAAAGGGCTAGAGCCAATGCAACATCTGCTCACTTATATCTATAATATGATTAAAACAGATCTAAAAAATAGCTGCGAACTGCGTGGATATGAGTATGGGGAGTCAAGTAGGCACCTAAGCAATCAAATAGAAAAATCAAGCGTAGATGCTTTGATTAATGCTAGTGAAAATAGCTTTGGTTTGGTATCTAAATTTTATGATAAAAAGCGTGAAATTTTAGGCTTTGATGAGCTATATGATTATGATAGATATGCCCCTTTAGGTGGCGATGAAAAGATGGATTATGAGGAGGCAAAATCAATAGTAATTGAGGCATTTAGCCAGTTTAGTCCGCTATTTGGTAATTTGGCTAAAAGGGCTTTTGATGAGAATTGGTGCGATGTATATCCAGATGAGAATAAACAAGCCGGAGCCTTCTCACACTCTGCTAGTAGCGATGTCCATCCATTTGTACTGCTAAATTTTACCGGTAGAAGGCGAGATCTTTTCACATTAGCTCACGAGCTAGGCCATAGTATCCATCAATACCTTAGCTATAGCGTGGGATATTTAAATTCGCACACACCGCTAACCACAGCTGAAACAGCCTCTGTATTTTGCGAAATGCTGGTTTTTGAATATGTCAAAAATAGACTTCCAAAAGAGCAAAAAGTTGCTTTATTAGCTGGTAAAATAGAAGATATATTTGCTACTTTGTATAGGCAGATAAATTTCACTACTTTTGAACGCCTAGTGCATTCATACGAAGGCGAGATAAGTAGCGATGAATTAAATAGAATTTGGCTACAAGAGAGTAAAAAGATGTTTGGAAATTCTCTTATTTTAAATGATTATTATAAAATTTGGTGGAGCTATATTCCGCACTTTATACACTCCCCATTTTACTGCTATGCCTATTCATATGCTCAGCTTTTAGTGTTAGCGCTTTTTGGACTATATAAAAGCAAAGAGTGTGATAATTTTGTAGAGATTTATACTAAATTCTTAAGCCTAGGTGGAAGCAAAAGCCCAAAAGAGCTTGTAGGAATGTTTGGCTTTGATATTGATGATGAGAAATTTTGGAATATTGGAATTTCTCAAGTGGAAAATTTGGTTGATGAGTTTATAAAGGAGAGTAGTCTATGATTGAAGAGATTTTAAAAGATGATAAATTTGGCTCTATGATGCGTAAAAATATCTATGATTTGCTAAATTTTTTGATAGATAAAGGCTCTACATTTGATATTTTAGTAAATACTAAATTTGTAAGCTTTAATCCGGATTTGCCAGATAGTATCAAATCAAGCTTTAATCCATCTGTTATTTTATTTAGTTTAGCTGGATATACGCTAAGTAGTGTTAAAATCAGTAGTGATGAGATAAGCTTTGAAGCTGGATTTGGCGAAGATGACTTTGCTAGTGTAGTGAGTGTCCCAATTGGTGCTATTATCAGAATTAGTATAGATGAAAATCCGCTATTAATAAATTTCGCTACCTATACACCAAATAGCATTAAAACAAAACAAGAACACTCAAAACAGATATTTTTAAATAACCCCAAAAATAGGGATATTTTCAAAGGTCAATAGATATTTTACTAACCTTATCTAGTATATGCTCATTCTCCCTAAACCCAGCTATAAATACTGGGCGAATGATCTTTACTCCTTCTATATCGATAGGAAATAGTAGTCCATCAGCAATAGCTTGTCTTATTAAAAATCTAGGCAAAAATGCCACATACTCTTTAGCCTTATTATTTAGCATTGCATACTTAGTAGCTACAGCACCATCTAACCTATAAATGGTGCGAAGCTCTTCATAATTTACCCCAAACTGCTCAAAATACCCCTTTAAAAAGGATTTTGTCCTATCTGTAATGAAGTTAAACTCGCCAAGTTTTGCTGGGGTGATTTTTTGATTTGCTACCATATTTGAGACTAAGATTATATCATACTCAAACAGCTTTTTAAATATCAATTGCTCATTATATAATCTCTCTTGAGTCATGATAATATCGCATCTTTTATCTATTAGACTTGAGACTAAATCATTATTTGTATCAGCTATTTTAACATCTAAATCGCTATTTATCACATCGCAAATTTTATCTAGCATAAATGGCAAAATCGCATGTGCTATAAGCAAATTAGTAGCAACTGAGATTTTAAATTTCTCATCTTTTATCCTATGGGCTTCTTCTTTAAACCTAAACATAGCCCCTTCAAATTTCATACATAATTTATAAAATCTATCGCCCTCTTTTGTCAGCACTATACCATTTTTACGCCTTACTAAAAGTGTGGTTTGTAGTGCCTCTTCTAGCTTTTTAATCTGTAAGGTAACAGCTGGCTGCGATAGCCCTAAGGTCGTAGAAGCCTTTGAGAAACTCCTTTCTTTGACAATTGTCATAAAAGTGTATATTTTATTAAAATCGATCATCAAAAAACCTTTTGGATTTTATAATTTTTTGATTTTATAGTTTATAGCTTAAATTAAAATTTAATATAATGTAAATTTTAATTATATTGACAATTATTAATAAAATATGTAACTTTTTGTAACACATATTATTATTAAGTTTAAATTTGGTATAATCTTAGCTTTAATAATAAAAAAGAGTAGTTTATGGATAATGTATTAAATTCGCTTAACGAAAATCAAAAAATCGCCGCCACGCATATAGATGGACCAATGCTTATTCTAGCTGGGGCTGGTAGCGGCAAGACAAAGACTATCACTTCACGACTAGCATACTTAATAAGCGAAGTTGGGATCGATCCTTTAAATACGCTTACGCTGACTTTTACCAATAAAGCTGCTACTACAATGAAGCAACGAGCTATGGCTATGCTTGGGGGATATAATGCTAATCCTTTGCTTTGCACATTTCATAAATTTGGTTTGCTATTTTTGAAATTTCATATAAATGAGCTAGGTAGAAGTAATAATTTTATCATAATTGATACTGATGATAAGAAAAAGATTATAAAAGATATAGAGAGCCAAGTCCCAGCTGCTATAATATCAAATGAGATCTCAAAATATAAAAATATGCTTTTAAGCGTAGAATCTGTAATGGATAGCTCAAAGCTAGATACTCAATACTCAAAGACAAATTATGAAAAAATTGCTAAAGCCTATAAATTATATGAAGAGTATTTAAAGGGTAATAATTTAGTTGATTTTGATGATCTTTTATGCTTGACATATAATATTTTGGATAATAATCCTGCTTTAAGTAGCGAAATTTCAGATAGATATAAATATATAATGGTAGATGAGTATCAAGATACTAATGACCTTCAGTATAAGCTACTTCGCAAATTATGCCATAATCACCAAAATTTGGTCGTTGTAGGCGATGATGACCAGAGTATATATGGCTGGAGAGGTGCAAGAATAGAAAATATCTTAAATTTCAAAGATCAGTTTAATGATGTTAAGCTTATAAAATTAGAGAGAAACTACCGCTCTACCCCTTCTATATTAAAAGCAGCTAATGAGCTTATAGATCATAATAGATCTAGACTAGGTAAAAGCTTGATTAGTCAATTACCAGATGAAAATCCTATAGAGATACTAGATCATATCGATGAGAATGCTGAGGCTAAAAATATCGCTATAAAGATCAATAACCTACTATCAAGCGGTGTATCAGCTAGTCAAATTGCTATTTTATATAGAGTAAATGCTCTATCAAGAAGCTTAGAAGATGGACTAAATAAAGCAAGAATTCCATATAAGATGGTAGGCGGAGTAAAATTCTATGAAAGAGCTGAGATTAAAGATATTATAAGCTATTTAAGATTGATTTTAAACCCAAATGATGATTTTTCTCTTACTCGCATTATCAATAGACCAAAGCGTGGTTTAGGCAAGGTTAGCTTAGCAAAATTAGAAAAATTTGCCTTTGATAATAAAACATCTTTATATAATGCGATATATATGGCTAGTGAGAATGTATTAAGCAAGAAATTAAGTCAAACGCTTATTGAGCTAGCTAATAATATTAAAGATCTCTCTACCCTAGCCCCATATGATTTGATAAGCAAATTTGACTCTACATTTGGCATTAAGGCATATTATGAGAGTTTGCCAGATGGGGCTGAGAGAGTGATAAATATCGATGAATTCTACGCTTTATTAAAAGATCATATATTAAATACTCCAAATTTTGATTTAGAGGAGTTTTTAAATGAGCTAGCACTTGAGAGCGAGCAAGATAGGATTAGCGATGATGCTATATCTATTATGAGCGTTCATGCTAGTAAGGGGCTTGAGTTTGAGCATCTTTTTGTAATCGGGCTTGAAGAGGGATTTTTCCCACTTCTTGGCGATGGTAGCGATATAGAAGAGGAAAGACGCCTAGCATATGTAGCCATCACTAGAGCCAAAAAGGGATTAAATCTATCATACTCAAATTCGAGATTTTACAAAGGTCAAAGGACAAGACTAAATAGATCAAGATTCTTAAGCGAAGCTGGGCTTTGCGAAGGCTCTTTAAAGATAGAGAGCCAAAATGAGTTTAAAAAAGGGGATCTAATCCAGCATAAGATTTTTGGTATCGGGCGTGTTATAGAAGTAAGTAAAATCAAAAATGAATTTAAACTAAAAATAAATTTTGGTGGAAATATTAAAGATATTATGTCATCTTTTGTCAAGAAGGTTATATGAATAGGCTATTTGTCGCATATAAACCAAAAGGAGTGGTATCAAATCACTTTTTAGGCAGACTTAAGCGTAAATATGGGGTTAAAAAAGCTGGATTTTCTGGGATTTTAGACCCATTTGCTAGTGGGTGCTTGATTGTAGCGTTTGGGTCATATACAAAGCTATTTAACTATCTAAAAATCGAGCCTAAACTATATCGAGCGACACTTTGGCTTGGGGCTAGCTCACCTAGCTATGATAGTCAAAATATCACTCAAATTCAAAATATCCCATCACTTGATGAGAGAAAAATCAAAGATGAATTAGGCAAATTACAAGGCAAAATCACCTACACTCCACCGAAATTTAGCGCTAAAAAAATTAATGGCAAAAGAGCCTATGAATTAGCAAGAATGGGGAGTGAATTTGAGCTAAAAGAGTGCCAAATGGAGGTATTTGATGTGAAATTTATTAACTACTCTCACCCATTTTTAACCTTTGAGATTAAGGTTTCAGCTGGGTCATATATACGCTCTTATGCTCAAATTTTATCACAAAATTTATCTCAAACAGGCACTTTAAGCGCACTTGAGAGAATCAGCGAAGGTGAGTTTAAATTTCAAAATGAAGCACCGCTTGACCCTTTAAAATATCTAAATTTAACCAAAAATAGCTATAAAGGCGATATCATGGATATAATTTTGGGTAAAAAGCTTAGAGCGTGTGATTTTGATATTAGCAGTGATGGGGAGTATGTTATAGAGTATGATAATGCTTTTAGCATAATTAAGATAGAAAATCAAGAGGTAAAATACGCAATAAACAGGATGGAAAAATGCTTATATTAACAAGAAAAGCCACAGAGTCAATACAGATTGGAGATGATATAGAAATCAAAATTCTTAGCACCACTAATAACACGGTAAAAATAGCAATTGAAGCTCCAAAAGATATTTTAATTTTACGAAAAGAGCTAGTAAAAGAGGTCGCTGATAATAACGCAGTAGCTAGCACACCTAAACAAAATTTACTTGATCTTTTAGCTAAAAAGATATTTAAATGAGAAGCTTTGCTAAGATAAATGTATTTTTAAAGATTGTTGGATTTCGTAATAATTATCACGAGATTAAATCTAGATTTATCCTTTATAAAGGGCTTTATGATGAGATAGATTTGGTTAGTAGGGTTAGTGATGGGCTTATTATCGATAATCCTTTTAGTGATAATATAATTTTTAAAGCTTATAATAAAATAGCAAATTTGGGTTTTGCTAATAAGCTTGATGAGTATTTTAAAGATAATCAAGTAAAATTAATTAAAAATATCCCATCTGGCGGTGGTTTAGGTGGTGGAAGTAGCAATGCGGCGGCTTTTTTACACTTAGTAAATGATAGGTTAAATTTAAACATTTCTAAAGAGAAATTAATACAAATAGCCCATAATATCGGTGCTGATGTGGCGTTTTTTGTAAGTAGATTTGACGCAGCAAATGTAAGCGGGATTGGCGAGATTGTGGAGGCTTTTGATGATGATATCCCAAATTTGGATATTGTAACAAGCCCTATTTTTTGCTCCACTCCAAAGGTTTTTGCAAGGTATAGAGCTGAATTTAAGGGATTTGATATAGAGTTAGCTAATAAACTTTGCCAGATGAAAAGCAAAGAAATTTTAAATAGCTATGAAAATATCAGATTAAACGACCTACTAAAACCATGCCAAGAGATATATAGCGATTTAAGCGTGGCTAGTGATGAGTTTTTAAGCGGGAGCGGAAGTAGTAAGTTTAAACTAAAAATTTAATATAAAAAAGTAAAATTATAAAACCAAATCAAAAAGGAAAAATATGAAGGTACTACTAATAAAAGATGTAAAAGGCTTAGGAAAAGCAGGAGAGGTAAAAGAGGTAAAAGATGGCTATGGCAATAATTTTTTAATAGGCAAAGGTTACGCTAAGGCTGCTACGGATGCGGTTTTAAGGCAGTGGGAAGCCGCTAAGAGAAATGAGGCTCAAATAAAAGAGTATGAGATAAATCAAAATGAGAAGTTAAAAGATGAGTTAGCTGGGGTTAAAATCACCATAAAAACAAAATTAGGAGCTAATGGCTCTTTATTTGGCAGTATCACAAAAGATGAAATAGCTAAAGCCCTAAAAGAGCAAAAAGGCTATGAAATCGATAAAAAATCCCTAGAATGCAATAATATCAAAACCCTTGGAGAGCATGAAATTTCAATTAAATTAACCCACCAAATTCACGCTAAATTTAAGATTGAAGTAGTAGGTGAGTGATGTTTCATGCTACTACAATTTTAGCTTATAGAGGCAAGGATGCCGCAGTCATCGGTGGAGATGGTCAAGTTAGCTTTGGTTCTACTATTTTAAAGGGCAATGCTGTAAAGATAAGAAAGCTATATGGTGGCAAAATTTTAGCTGGATTTGCTGGTTCTACTGCTGATGCTTTTAATCTTTTTGATATGTTTGAGCGAATTTTAGATGGGGTTAAGGGGGATTTGCTAAAAGCCGTTGTGGAATTTAGCAAAGAGTGGAGAAAAGATAAGGTCTTAAGAAAATTAGAGGCTATGATGCTAGTACTAAATAGAGAGCATATATTTTTGCTTAGTGGCACTGGCGATGTAGTTGAGCCAGAAGATGGCAAGATAGCAGCCATTGGAAGTGGTGGTAACTACGCTTTAGCAGCCGCTAGAGCTTTGGATAAATTTGGCTCGCTTAGTAGCGAAGAGCTAGTAAAACAGAGTTTAAATATAGCTGGAGAGATCTGTATTTATACTAATACAAATATAAAAACTTATACATTAACGGATTAAAGATGAATTTAACACCAAAAGATATAGTAAAATTTTTAGATGATTATGTAATTGGTCAAAATGACGCTAAAAAGATTATCGCTATCGCACTTCGTAATCGCTATAGGCGTATGCAACTACCAAGTAGTATTCAAGATGATATAGTGCCTAAAAATATTTTGATGATAGGCTCTACTGGCGTTGGTAAAACCGAGATCGCAAGACGCCTCTCAAAGCTATTTGGGCTGCCATTTATCAAAGTAGAAGCTAGTAAATATACTGAAGTTGGCTTTGTAGGTAGAGATGTGGAGTCTATGATACGAGACCTAGCTATGGCGGCGCTAAATTTAGTAAAACAAGAGCACAGAGATAGAAATAGCGATAAAATAGAAGAGTATATAGAAAAGCGAATTTTAGAAAAGCTCCTTCCGCCACTACCAAATGGGGCAACTGATGAGAAAAAAGAGCAGTATGAAATCAGCTATGAGAAGATGAAGCAAAAGCTAAGAGATGGTAAGCTTGATGATTTGGTTATTGAGATTGAAGTGGATCAATCGAGCTTTGAAGCTGGGGCGAATTTGCCACCTGATATGGCTGCTATGCAAGAGAGTTTTATCAAAGTTATTGGTATTACAAATAAAAAAGTTAAAAAAGATATGAAGGTCAAAGACGCCAAAGAGAGCTTAAAAAATGAGGCTAGTGAGAAGATTTTGGATATGGAAAGTATCAAATCTGAAGCTTTAAAAAGAGCGCAAAATGAGGGGATTATATTTATTGATGAGATTGATAAAGTAGCTGTAAGTAGCTCAACTCGCCAAGACCCTAGCAAAGAAGGAGTTCAAAGAGATCTTTTACCTATTGTAGAAGGTAGCGATGTATCTACTAAATTTGGGACTATCAAGACCGATCATATCCTATTTATCGCTGCTGGTGCATTTCATATGTCTAAACCAAGCGATTTAATCCCTGAATTACAAGGGAGATTTCCACTTCGTGTAAGCCTTGATAGCTTAGATGTAAATGCTCTATACGAGATCTTAACCAAACCTAAAAATTCGCTTTTAAATCAATATAAAGCCCTACTAAGCGTAGAAGATGTGGAGCTTGAATTTGATGATGAGGCTCTTAGACAAATTGCTAAATTAACGCAAAATACCAATCAAAAAGTCGAAGATATCGGCGCTAGGAGATTGCATACTGTGATTGAGAAGCTACTTGAGGATATTAGCTTTGATGCTGATATTTATAAGGGGCAAAAATTTATAGTAACTAAAGAGCTTGTAGATGAGAAATTAGGCGAAATTTGCCAAGATGAAGATAGAGCAAAGTATATATTATGAGAAGTGGGTTTGTAACCTTAATAGGTAGGACAAACGCTGGTAAAAGCAGTCTTTTAAACTACTTGCTAAATCAAAAAATATCAATGGTATCACATAAGCAAAATGCTACTAGGCGTAAGATTTTAGGCATTGTAATGCATGGAGATGACCAAGCGATATTTATAGATACACCAGGATTACACGATAGTAGCAAGGCGTTAAATAAATTTATGATCCAAAGTGCTATAAGCTCCTTAGGCGATGCGGATGTGGCTGTATTTGTGGCAAGTGTGTTTGATGGTGTAGAAAATTATGAAAAATTCTTAAATTTAAATAGCCCCCTACCCCACATAATCGCACTAACAAAAATAGATGAAATTACCCAAGATAAGCTATTTAAAAAGCTAAATGAGTATCAAAAATACTCTAATAATTTTCAAGCCATTATCCCAATAACAATCAAAAAACAAGCTTATCGTAAGATATTTTTAGACGCACTTATGCCGCTTTTACCTACTCACCCACACTACTATGATCCTGAATACATAACTACAACAAATGAAAAAGATATATATAAAGATTTTATCTTAGAAGCGATATTTGAGTGCGTAAGCCAAGAAATTCCATATAGCTCTGATGCTATGGTATCAAAGGTTAAGCAAAATGGCGATATTTTAGAAATTCAAGCTAAGATTATTACTGATAATAACCATCATAAGGCTATTTTAATAGGCAAAAATGGGGCTACGATTAAGCGAATAGGAATTGTATCTCGTAAAATTATAAGTAAATTTAATAATCAAAAAGTTTGTATGAAATTAAGCGTAGAAGTGGATAAAAATTGGCATACAAATGAAAATAGTATTAAAAAATATTTAGATATAAAAGGAAATTAAATGGGATTTCAAAGAGTTCTTAAGGCCATAGAAGATATAAAAAATGGTAAAATGATAGTTATGGTAGATGATGAAGATAGAGAAAATGAAGGTGATATTGTATTTTCGGCCGCATTTAGTGATGTTCAAAAGGTAAATTTTATGATTACTCATGCTAGGGGCGTTGTATGCACTCCACTTAGCAAGGAGTTGGCTGATAAATTTGAGTTATATCCGATGGTTGGAGCAAATACTAGCTCTCATGAGACAGCTTTTACCATTAGTATTGACGCCAAAAAAGCCTCAACTGGAGTTAGTGCGTATGAGAGAGATATGACAATCAAAATGCTAGTAGATGGTGCTACAAGGGCTGGAGACTTTGTAAGACCTGGCCATATATTTCCTCTTATTGCTAAAAGTGGCGGGGTATTAGAAAGAACTGGACATACTGAAGGAAGTATAGATCTATGTAGGTTGGCTGGGTTAGCACCTGTGTCGGTAATTTGCGAAATAGTAAATGACGATGGGACGATGGCTAGGCGTGATGATTTAGAGAAATTTTGCGATAAATTTGGATTAAATATGGTTAGCATTGCTGAGATTATCGAGTATAGGCTCCACCATGAGAAATTAATTAGTGTTAGTGAGCTTGGCAAATCTCAAATTGCTGGTAAAAATGCAAATAAATATAGCATTATGGATCATTTAGGCAATACCCACTACGCTTTTATTTTTGGCGATATAAAAGATACAACAAATGTCAAATTTCATAAGATTAAAGATGATATTGAGCTTTTAAATTCGCATAAATTTAGTGAATTTATCTCCCATATAGATCTGCTTGATAAAGAAGGTGGGATACTAATATTTTTAGCTGGTAATGAAGATGATGGTAGCTTGATTAAAAACTATGGTATAGGCGCTCAAATCTTAAAATATTTTGGGGCAAGCGATATTAAAATTTTAAGCTCTAGCGAATCTAAGGAGTTTGTAGCTATCAAAGGTTTTGGGCTTAATATTTTGGGACAAAAATCATAATAAAATCACTTGAAAGTTATAATATTAGAATATTTATAAAACTATAAATATTCTAATAAATTTAAACTAGATTTTAGCAAATTTAAAAACTAGATAAAATCTTATTATAATAAAAATTCTTAAAACACACTGGTAAAAAATTTACTAAATGCATCATAAATTTACTTATTTCTATTTTCGATATCGCCTTTTAACCAATCCTCTTGCGGACTTGTGGCTAAATCTTGTGCTTCTATAAAATAAGAAGATTGATATATCTCTTTCTTTTTATTAAAATACCCATTTCCAGCCTGAATATTTAACTTTTTCTCCAAAAACATTTTATTACCAACCTGTTCTAAATACTCTTGAGCCTCCTTTTCATCCCAACCATTATAATTTGTATTTTGCCAATTTCTAGGAAAAATATGCTCAATCTCTGCCTTTACTAAACTATAATTTTTATTATCTTTATTCCATTGCATTACTTGATTTTCGTTATACAAAATAGCATAAAGAGATAAAATATAGCGAATTTGCTGTGGTCTAGCTTTTTTTGAAAAGTCTATAAAATTTTCTAATGATGGCATTTTTAAATCTGGTAAATTTATACTCGACTCAAAAATATTTTTTATCTTATTTTCTTTAATAATATTTACATTTGCTTTCATAAGACTCCAGAATAATCCAGAACTTCCACCCTTTCCATATATAAGCCCTAATGCATTATACGCTACAAGTTGTGGTAAGATTTTATCGAAAATACCCTTATTTTCATCATTTTTATCCTTATAAAAACATACACTTACAACCATCTGCCATAATCTATTTTGATAGGTATTTAAAATCGCAAAATATTTTTTAGCTTCTGGATTTAAATAATTATAAGGATTACACCAAAACTCACCCAATTGTTTAATAAATTCAAAAGTTTCTTCTTTATTTAATAAATCTTCATTCGCGGCAAAATTTACTCTTTTATTTTTAGAGTTCTCTTTATCTTTTTTAGTCCAAAACTCAAGCACACCAGGAATAACTGTATCAACTTCACCATGCTCCGCTCTAATAATGTGCTCATATTGAGTAAATAAGAAACTAACATCTTCTTTTTTTAAGATAGTTTGAGTTTTGAATTTGATTTTCTAAAGCTTTCCACTCTTTTGCAAATTCCATTCTATCCTTATCATTTTTATTAGTAAAAATCAAGCCTTTAAAAATATCAGCTGGACTTAAGGAGACACCTCTATTGTTTAATGTATTAAAAATTCTTAAAGCTTTATCTCGACCATCACATTCAATTGGCAAAATTACACAATTTTGCAATAAACATAAACAAAAATTAAACCACTCTGTAGGTTTGTCTTTTGCTAATTCATCAATTTTATTTTGAAATAATATAAAATTTTTCTCATATAAAGATAATTTTTTACTCTCTTTATCAATAATTAAGTTATCTTTAAAAATATTTTCTAAGCTTTGATTGTCTAAATCTGTAGCCACTTCACTTTTAAAATGCACTTTATCAAAATCAATATTTCCAGTCAAGGGATTTATATCCCAAAGACAAGAAGCTAAATTATCCTTTAGCTTATCGATACCATTTTGCCCTCTTGCTTTTTCATATAATGCACGAATAAATAAACATAAAGTTGTCGTTCTTTGCTGTCCGTCAATAATGTTTTGTTTGCCATCTTCCTTATAAATCACCACAGAGCCTAAAAAATACTCTTCATCTTCTTCTTTATTTTCAAAGAAATTATAAACATCTTCCCATAACTGTTCGCACTCATCTTCGCTCCAAACATAATTCCTTTGATACATAGGGATTAAAAATTTATTTTTTGATAGATACTCAAAAATACTCTTTCTTTCCGCTCTCATTTCAGCCATCTGATCCTCCTAAATAACTTAAATTTTAAAGTTTAATCTACCTTTTCTTTGGTCTAAATACCTTTATTTTACTCTCATCGCACTCTATATACGCAGCACCTATTAGGTCTAGGCAGTATGGAATAGCTGGAAAAACCGGCTCTAGACACTCTCTTATCGCTTTTGGTTGGCCGGGCAGATTTACTATTAAAGTTTTATCTTTGATACCAGCAATTTGCCTTGATAAAATCGCTGTTGGAACATATTTTAAGCTCACACTACGCATTAACTCGCCAAAGCCAGGAAGTATCTTATCGCACACTGCTTTGGTCGCTTCAGGGGTTACATCTCTAGGGGCTGGTCCAGTCCCACCAGTGGTAAATACAATATCGCACCCTTGTGAGCATAACTCTATTAAGCTAGATTTTATCAGCTCATACTCATCGGGAATTACCTTATAGATAAACTCCAAATCCCCTACTATCCACTCTTTTAATAAATTTTGAATAGCCACGCCACTCTCATCAGCATATACCCCAGCACTTGCCCTATCACTTAGAGTTAAAACCCCTATTTTAGCCATTATTTATCCTTTGTATTATCATTATTACATCTGATTTGCTAGCTGATTCATTCTCTATTAAAAATGTTGATAATAGCTCTATCTCGGCTCTCATTTTAGCAACCAAATCATCTACTTGAGCTCGTATATCTTCTAAAAGTTTGCTAATTTCATCATCGCTAGATATGATTTTCTCTCCCATCGCATACTCATCTACTATTTTTTTAGCAATATTTTTAGCGATTTTTAAATCATCTTTGGAGTTAGTATATAACTCGCCTTTTATTAAATTCAGTGCTGAAATACCAGCTAAATGCACCTTTATAAGTCCTAAAAGATCGCTTTTTGAGCTTAAATATGTATCGCTAGCACCAAATTTATCATTTAAAAGTGAAATTTGATTAAAATTAATACCATAATATTCAGCCATAAGGGCTTTTGCTGATTGATATATGGCTTGGATTTGCTTCTCATTTTGATTTAAGCTATGAAGTGGCTTTTTGCCATCAATTACCCTATTTTCCACAGCTTTAAAATCATCATTAGTTATAATATCCTTACCATTTCTTAGAGCATTTATAGCCGCTTCATTGACTAAAGTCGCAATCGCCGCACCGCTAAATCCAGTTGTATTTCTAGCTACAATATCTATATCTACGCTATGCTTTTTATCTTGTAAATACATTTTAAGTATATCGCTTCTATCTGAAATATCAGGCAGACCTACATAAATTCTCCTATCAAATCTCCCGCTTCTTAGTAGCGCTTCATCCATCATCTCAATCTTATTTGTAGCAGCGATCACCACCACGCCACTACTACTTAAAAATCCATCCATCTCTGTAAGCAACTGATTAAGAGTAGCCTCTCTCTCATCGCTTCTATTGCCACCCCTTGCCTTGCCAACAGCATCAATCTCATCTATGAATATTATGCTTGGGGCATAGGTTTTAGCCATGCTAAATAGCTCACGCACCCGCTTTGCCCCCATTCCAGCATAAATTTGAACAAAATTAGCACCACTTTGGTAGAAAAACGGCACATTCGCCTCCCCTGCTACAGCCTTTGCTATTAAGGTTTTACCCACTCCAGGAGAGCCAACCATCAAGACACCCTTTGGCATTTTAATGCCTAAATTCGCATATTTAGCTGGATTTTTTAAAAAATCCACTATCTCGATTAATTCACTTTTAACCTCTTTTATACCAGCGACATCATCAAATGAGACATTTGATACTACTGGCGTAATCTGATTTGTGATATTTTGAGCTAGCTCTGCGTTTTTACTTTTAGGCTCTAGCCTTGCTATCTGTGGTAGAAATTTAAATGCCATAAATGCCATTACACCAAATATAATTAGAATAAGAAAAATCCATATAAATGAGCCATCGCCACTTATCTCTACAGCTACTTTTTGACCCAATTCATTTAAATTTATCATCTCTTTTGGGATTATGAAGCTTCTATTTTCTGTTTTTATTATCACTTCGTTATTATCAATTATAGCATTTTGTATGGCACCAGCTTGGAGATAATTATCATACTCTAATAGGGTAATTTTGCTAGGCATTGAGCGAAATATAGCAATTGCAAATAGCAAAACCAAAACCAAACTAGCCGCTACAATGATGGATTTTTTGTTAAATTTAGATAGTTTTATTTGATTAAATTTTAGCATAGTTAAATTCCTGCATTATTTCATAATCTGAGATATTTATCCACTCTTTTGATATATTTTTAGGGCTTTTTATCTTTATTTTATTATAATATTGATCCCAACCTTCATAAATATCATCATCGCAGCGTTTCTCAACTAAAATATTTAAAGGCTTATTAGAGTTATTTTGCCTAAATTTATAGTTATTATCAGCAACTATATTTTGAAGTGTTTTTAATCTCTCTTTGGCTGTTTTTGGATCTACATTTATAGGCATTGTGGCTGATTTTGTCCCGCTCCTTGGGCTAAAGATAAAAGCGTGAATGTGAGTAAGTGGAAATTTAACAAAATTTTCTAAAGCCTCACTCCATATTTTTGGCGTTTCGCCTGGATGAGCAACGATAAAATCCGTCCCAAGTGCAAATCCCATCGAGCTAAGCTCACAAAATAGATCCACATCTCTAAGTGCCCTATTTCGTCTATTCATAATAGTAAGCATATCTTGACTAGTATGCTGAAGTGCGATATGCAAATGACGCTCTAGCCACGGCTCAAGCAAAATCTCCTTAAAGCTCTCATCGATTTGACTAGGCTCAATGCTACCAAGGCGAATTCGCTTAATTCCACTAATTTTACCAAGTTTAGCTAATAACTTACCAAGAGTAGTAGAGCCTCCCTTGCCGTAGCTACCGATATTTGTCCCAGTTAAGACTAGTTCGCTATACCCGTTACTTGCTAAAATTTTAGCCTCATTTAATATAACGCTCTCATCAGTGCTTCTACTAAGACCACGCACACTTGGAATTATACAGTAGCTACAAGAAAAATCGCACCCCTCTTGAATTTTGATAAAAGCCTTAGTGTGATTTTCATAGTTGCTTACTATATTTTTATCAATAAAATTTAGATCACCTAGCTCATAAAATGGCTCACTCCTGCTTAGCATCTCATCTATTTTACTCTTATTACTCGCACCCAAAACTCCAAAAATAGCTGAATTTTTAAATAGCTCATCGCCTTTGCTAACTGCCCCACACCCTGTCAAAATAACCTTTTTGCCACTATTTCGCATACTATTTATATAGCTTCTTACTCCGCTATCAGCACCATTTGTAACAGTGCAAGAATTAACTACAACTATATCAGCCACGCTCTCATCATTTATAATCTCATAGTTTTTTACATAGCTTTTTAAAAGTTCGGTATCATAGATATTTGTTCTACAGCCAAATGTTTTAAAATATACTTTCAATCTATATTTTCCTTATTAAATTCTAATTGCTGATTTTCGATTTTGCCAAAGTGCCTTCCCATAAATAGAGTTTGAGTTGGGTATGCGATTTTAATATCGCTCTCAGCATTTAATGCCTCGACAATTTCAGCGCTAATAGTGCTTCTAAGCGCAAGCGTGCCATATGAATTATTCATATACCATACACTAATATTAATCCCATAAGGCTCAAAAAAGCTAAATATCCTAGGTTCTACATTTGTATTTTTAATATTGTATTGATCTCTAAGCTTATTCATCTGTTGCTTGGCAATATCAGTGTAGCCTTTTGAATACTTTCTTGCTATATTTTTAATAATATGCATAGCCTTTTTATGATTACTATCAAAGCTTAGCATTATATCGATTCCATCCCACACGGTTTTCATACCGCTGTGAGTGTAGTTAGCAATTAGCTCTGTAAATATATAGTTATTTGGTATAAATATAATTCTACCACTTCGGCGATTTACCTTATATGTAGTTAGCGTAATATCCTCATAAATTGTCATTCTAAGCAGACTAATATCGATAATATCGCCTACATAATCGCCATTTTGGTATCTTACACGAATTCTATCACCCACATGAAATGTCCCACCAAAGATAATCACGCTCCATCCAAGAAGACTCATAAACATATCCTTCATAGCAATAGCCAAACCAGCTGAAGCAAAACCAAGGATAGTTACCATATAGCTGACATTTTCTATATACGCAAAAAGCAAAATAAATATAATAATAGTAAAATTAATAACATTTATAAATTTATTTATTGTGTAGAATTTTTGATTATCTGTAAGATATTTTTTAGCTGTATATTTAAGCAAAAATCCAATCAAAATAACAATAAGAATGGTAAAAAATATAGTTAAAGTCTCTTTAATTTGTGATGTTAGGCTATCAGTAGCACGGTTAATAGTCTCATCTAATCTAGTTTGATATACTCCAAATGTAGTTGTAGCAATCTCTTTGGCTATATTAAATTCGCTTAAAGTTCTATTGATCTCAACTAAATTTGTATAGTTTGCTGTAGTTTTATTTGCGTCATAAATCTCTTGGAGTAAATTTTGCTTTTTACTAAGAATATCCACAGCCACCTCAAGTTGTGCTAAGCGACTATAATACTCAGCCTTTTGCCCCTTAAGACGCTTAATATATGAAAAACCGCCAATTATAGCAATTGGATTTGTGATCTTATACTCCTCTTCAATATCAGGCACGGCTAACATATTTTGAAATGGAGATCGCTCATACTCTTTTAAAAGCTCAATTTGCTCTTTTAAACTAGCCACTCTGCTACTAGCTTCTTCATAGTTTTGAGTGGATTTATCACTATTTTTTAGCTGATTTTGAGCCTGTTCTAACTCTAATAGTAGATTTTGATAAGTGTTATAATTAGCATATTTTATCAGCCAAATATTGCTCTTTAAGGCTGTATCTAATCTATTTATATTCTCATTTAGCTGATTTTGATCACCAGCCATTAAAATGGTGGTAAAAAATATTAAAAAAGCTATGATTTTACTCATTTAAATAGCCTTAAAACTTCAATTACTTGCTCTTTGGATATATCACTTTTTATGGTATTTGCTCCAATTCCATTTGGAAGAATAAATTTAATCACGCTATTTTCACTCTTTTTATCTAGGTTAAATGCGTCATAAAATGCGTATTCATCTTTTATTTTATACTTTGTTGGAAGGTCAAATTTGATTAGTAAATTCTCTATTCTATCAAGCTCCTTAACGCTCAAAAGCCCTAAATTTACTGCTAATTTATTTGCCATATTCATTCCTACAGCCACTGCCTCGCCGTGTAAAAGACCTTTATAATTTAGCTCATTTTCTATCACATGAGCAAAGGTATGACCATAATTTAATACCGCTCTTAAGCCTTTTTCACGCTCATCTTGGCTAACTACCATCGCTTTTAGCTCAACGCATCGCTTAATAATTTTGGTTAAATCATCTTGATTGTTTATATCACAACTTTCAAAAAATTCAAAAAACTTTTTATCAAACATCACTGCCATCTTAATTGCCTCAGCTATGCCAGCTACGAATTCACGACTAGGTAGGCTTTTTAAAAATTTACTTTGGCAATAGACTGCTTTGGGTTGATAGAAACTACCGATTAAATTTTTACCAAATTTATTATTTATGCCGGTTTTACCACCTACACTTGCATCTACTTGAGCTAAAAGCGTAGTAGGAATAGTGATAAAGTCAATCCCACGCTCATAAATACTAGCCACAAATCCGCTCATATCGCTAACCACCCCACCACCAAGGGCTATTATAGTGCTAGAGCGATCTAAGCGACTTACAAAAAGCTGCTCTAAAATATCTTCGATTGTAGCTAAATTTTTATACTCTTCTCCATCTGCAATGGTGATAACATACTTCTCATCAGCTTCGATTAGATCTAAAATTTCAGCTAAATATAGTCCGCCAACCTTAGAATTGGTAATTATAGATACCTTGCCTTTAAATTTGAGTTTATCAAGCTCATCTATATAGACTTTATAACTATTTTTATCTAAATTTATATCAATTTGCATATTTTATCCTTTTTTTGATTTTATCCAACTCACCTTTAATTACTCTTTAATTAGCCTTGAATTGCGTATAATTTTTTACGCTCACTTGAGCTAGCAATATTTAGCATTTTACGATATTTGGTTATAGTTCTGCGGACTAATTTTATATCAAATTCACTCTCAATCATAGCCAAAATCGCCTCATCGCTTAAAGGCTTTAATCTATTTTCATTCTTAATTAAGTTTAGCAAAAACTCCTTAATAGCGGCATTTGATACCTCTTTTGCCGCTGCTGCTGTAAAGAAATTTTTTAGTGGGACAATTCCTCGTTTGGAGCTTAGAAATTTATTTTGTATCGCACGGCTAATAGTAGATGGATTTCTGCCTAAATCATCAGCGATATCTTTTAGCTTCATAGGCTTTATATCTCCACCAAAGAAGTAGTCATATTGATATTCTATTATCATTAAACCAATCTTATAAAGCGTGGATTTACGCATCTCTAATGCATCGATTAGATCCTTTGCCTCTTTGATTTTACTAGATACAAACTCGCTTTTTTCATCAACTCCATCTATATCAATATTAATATGTGGATAAAATTCATCATTTACAGCCACCTCTATCGCACCATCATTATCATAAACAAAAATATCAGGAATAACTAATATATCACTATCCATATACTCTATTGCCGGGGGGTTTTTGAATTTTTTTATTATACTCATAGCGGCGTCATAATTTTTGCGTTTTGTAAATTTACTGATATTTTCAAAATTTTCTATAATCTCAACACAAAGCCTATATATCTCATCATCATCGCATAGATCATTAAGCTGAAATATAAAACTCTCCTTATAATCCACAGCCCCAACTCCAATAGGCTCTAAATAGGCAAATCTAGCACGAACTCTCTCAACTTCCTCCTTGCTAAAATTAGCAAATTTCTCATCACTCCACTCAAAATAGCCCTCATCACTAATAGACTCAATAATCAAATTTGCTATCTCTTTGGACTTTTGAGAAGGAAACAATCTATCATCGATTTGATTATATAGCTTTTCATAAAGGCTCTCTTTATAAATTATGTTTGATTCTATCGCATCACTTATGCTAGTTTTATATAGATCGTTATAAAAATTAATAGATCTACTTTTTGGATTTGGCTCTAGCTGAGCAAATGGGTTTTTTTCTAAAAATGGCTCTAAAGTCTCCTTTAGCTCATCACCAGAAGCTTGTAAAATAGGCAACCAGCTGCGAAGAGTTTGATTTAATTTAGTTTTAGCGGTGAGCTTTTGAGAGAGTTTCATTAGTCTAGCAATTTAAACTCTTCGCCAAGATAGTGAGTTCTAACCAAATTATTATTGGCTACATCTTTTGCGCTTCCACTAGCTAGCAAAGTTCCACTTTTAATCACATAAGCCCTATCACAGATCGCCAAAGTCTCTCGCACATTGTGATCTGTGATTAAAATTCCAATATTTAATTTTTTAAGATCATTTATAATACTTTGAATATCAGCCACAGCAATCGGATCTACCCCAGCAAATGGCTCATCAAGTAGTAAGAATTTTGGCATTATCATCAAGCTTCTAGCAATCTCACATCTACGCCTCTCTCCACCACTTAGACTAAGCCCTTTTCTAGTCCTAATAGGTTCAATATTTAATAAATTTAGCATCTCATCTACTTTTTGATCTATGATCTTACCATCTTTATATAGAATTTGTGCTGCTAAAATGAGATTTTCTTCTACTGTTAAATCTTTAAAAATACTGCTTTCTTGAGGTAAATATCCAATTCCTTGCATCGCTCTTTTATGTAAAGGATTGGCCGTAATATCATTTCCATCAAGTAAAATCTCGCCACTACTAGGCAAAATAAGCCCACAAATCATATAAAATGTAGTGGTCTTACCAGCTCCATTTGGCCCTAAGAGCCCCACTACTTCACCGCTTTTAATCTCAAGCGAAACCCCATTTATGATATTGGTTTTTTTAATATTTTTCTTTAAATTTCTAACCTCTAAGCTATGCATAACTCACCTCATAAATTCTCTCATCACCGCAAATTTCAATATCCACAATACACACATCAAGCCCATTTGTCTTAGCAAACTCAAGTAGCTCATCATCTGCCCACTCAATTATATGAAGTCCATCTTCATATAAATTCTCATATAATCCATTTTGTTTTAATGCTTTAAAGCCACCGCTATATATATCATAGTGATACACTCCATCATACTCTTGCATTATGCTAAAAGTTGGCGAAGTAACTAAATTTGAACTATTTATAATTGCCTTGCTAAGTGTAGTTTTACCACTAGCTAAATTTCCCCTAAGAGCGATAATTCCGCTATTTGGTAGCTCTTTTACAAGGCTATTAAGCTCATTTAAACCAAGTTTAAATCTCTTTGACATAGCTACTTTGCTCGCTTTTTGGGATTGATTTGGTCGTTGGGATAGCTAATACTTCATAGCTAATCTCTTTAACTAGGAATTTAATCGTAATCTTATCGCTGATTTTTACCTCTTTACTAGGCTTAGCTACAACTCCATTTATGCTTACTACGCCACTTTTACACATATCTTCGCTAATTGCACGGCGTTTAGTGATATTTACTGTATTTAAAAATTTATCTACTCTCATAGGAGTTATTTTAGCTAAATTTGGCTGAATTTTGATTTTAATTTATATATTTTATATAGTAGAGATAGCTCCCTCTTCATTTGAAGAGGGCAAGGGATTATTTTTTCTTGCAAGATTTGCAGTTAGCAACTGCATCTTTAAAGTTTTTACCAACTTTAAATTTAACAACTTTTTTAGCTGGAACTTTAACTTCTTTACCAGTGCTTGGAACTTTAGCCGTTCTGGCTGCTCTTTCAGTTACGCTAAAAGTACCAAAACCGACAAAAGTAACACTATCGCCTTTTGTTAGCACTTCGCTAATTGCTTCAAGCACACCATCAAGTGCAGCTTCTGCGTCTTTTTTTGTCAAGCTAGCTTTATTAGCTACTAGGCCTACAAATTCTGATTTTGTCATTGTTAATCCTTATGTGGAAATTTGCAATATAATTCTACACTATTTTACCGCTAAATTCAAGAGTTTAGCCTATTTTTACGCAAAAACAAGCCATTTTATACTAAATTTATATAGTTTTGACTTTAAATTTAGTATAAATAGCCATAAATTCACTATCTTTTTACTATTTTAAAATTGAGTTAATAATGGTTTTTGCACCATCTTTATCTATTAAAGATATTAATTTTTGCGATATATTTTTTAAATTTATGCTATAAATTATATTTATTAAACTATCTTTATCTATCTTATTTTGCTCTATTATCATTCCAGCGTCTTGGTCTTGTAAAAATTTAGCATTATGGAATTGATGGTTATTTGCAGCGTGCGGAAATGGTATAAAAAGTGTAGGTAAGCCATTTGCACAAAGCTCCCAAATAGTGCTAGCTCCAGCCCTACTAATGCAAAAATCAGCTCTATTCATAAAAAGCTCAATATCTTTACTAAAAGGGAAAACTTCAGCTTTTACGCCAATTTCTTCATATTTTTTACAAATTATCTCATACTCTTTTTGACCGCATTGATGGATAATTTTAACCCCATTTTTATCTAAATCTTTAGCCAAATTTACAGCTAATGAGTTGATAAAATTCGCCCCTTGTGAGCCACCAAGAAATAAAATTGTCTTTAAATTTTCTCGAACTCTTCTTGTTTTAAAAAATTTCTCATCAACAGGATAGCTAAATTTTGGCTCAAAATATGAGCTAAAAAACCCCTTAGCAAATGGCTTAAGGATTAAATTTAACCTACCAATCACAGCATTTTGCTCGTGAATATATAACTTTTTACCCCACATAATAGCACCAAATGCCGCTGGAGCTGCACTATATCCACCCACGCTAATAACTAAGCTAACCCCATGAGTACTAAAAATTTGCTTACATTTAAAAGATAGACTTAGTATATTAATTAAAGATTTTAATCTACCCAAACCTCGCTTATTTACCACACCACTGCTATTTAAAAAGTATGTAGCATCAAATATATCACTATTTTCAAACCACATTCTATCTTGTCCGCTACTTGAGCCTATAAATATCGTCTTAATGCCACGCGAATTTAGCTCATTAGCAAACGCTTTAGCAATAGCTAAATGTCCACCAGTCCCGCCACCTGTAATTGCTATCATGATAGATCTGCTTTCTTACTAACCATAAGCACCATTCCAACTCCTACACAAAGTGCTAAAATAGAGCTACCCCCATAACTCAAAAAAGGAACCGCAATCCCTTTAATAGGCGTAATTGATGTAATACCATATGAGTTGATTAAAAACGCCATCGTAATAATCGTCCCAACCCCTAAACTAAATAGATGATAAACTCTATTTTTATTTCTTGATGAAATTTTAAGTATCCTATAAATTGCAAATATCATTATCAAAGTAATACCAAAAATACCGATAAATCCAAGCTCTTCAGCGATTCCAGCTAATACAAAATCTGTATGAACTTCGCTTAAAAATCCAAGCTTAAATGTCCCATTTCCAAGCCCCACACCAAAAAATCCACCATGATATATAGCATTTAGCGAGTGGCCTATCTGATATGGCTCCTCTGCTCCACTTATCCGTAAAATATCAGCCATACTAGCTGGTAAAAATGACAATACAAAATCTTGATTTGTAACCCACCAAGACTGAAATCTCCTAATCCTATGCTCCTGAGTTATAATAGCAAAAAAGACTAAAATTACCCCAGCAAGACCAAATAAACCAAAAAATCTCTTACTAGTACCAGCAAATGTAGCTAAGACTATCAAAGTTAGTGCTAAAACCACCACTTGACCTAAATCTTTTTGTAAAATCGCAATCAAAAATACAGCAATAGCAAAAATAATAAAATATGGAAAAAGTAACATAAATTCATCTTTTAGCCGCTTTTTATTGTGATCTAGCTTTCTTGAAAAGCTCCAAGCTAAAAAAAACACAAAGCCAATTTTAAAAAACTCCACAGGAGATAAAGAGATAGGGCCAAATCTTATCCAACGCTTAGCCCCGCCAGTAATAGGCACAAGCGAAGTTGGCAAAAACTGCATTATAATCATTGCTAAAAATGAGCCAAAAAATAGCGTAAATCCTATCACTTCAAAAGATGTAAGTGAGCCGATCCATCTCTTATCTGGGTCAATTTGCGAAAGCTTCCACATAATAAAAATTCCAACAACCCCCACCAAAAACTGCCTAATAAAAAAGTGATAACTAGAAAAATCATAATAAAGCACGGTAAAAGCTGGTAGCGATAGCGAAAATATCATACCAATAGTAATAAGCACAACACAGGTATAAAATAGCCTAAAATCAACCTCGTACATATTTCTCCATCACTAATCATTTAGCTCTTCAGCTACCTTTGCGGCTAGCTTTAGTTTATCGCTATCAAAATGTGTATAAATTCTAGAAGTATCAAGACTAGCATGACCTAAAGCTTCTTGGACTAAGACTAGGTCTTTTTGCTTTTTATATAGCATTGTAGCAAATGTATGTCTAAGCATATGAGCACCATTTTTGCCTTTTCTAATACCAGCTTGAAATAAAATTTGCTCTACAATCCGACTTACATAAGCTTGAGTTAGCTTTCCGCCATTGCGATTGACAAATATATAGCCATCTTGATTTATATAATTAATAGCTATAGCATCTAAATGCGTATCAATCAAATGCTTTTTTACCATCACAACTCTATATTTATTGCCTTTGCCTCGTATCCTAATAATATATAAATCCCCTTCTTGGCTAATATCTTTTCGTTTTAAATTTATTGCTTCACTAACTCTAATTCCAGTAAAAACAATAATCTTTATAATAAGTCTATTTCTATGCGTATTACTCTTAAATTCAGCCGTATCGATAGCGGCTATAAATTTTTTTACCTCGTCTTCGCCCATAAATTCAGGTAGTTTAGCCCCTTGCTTTCCGCTGATACCACCCCAATTTTTAAGCTCGATATCAAAGATATGAGATTTGCCATTCTCTTCATTTTGCTTACTTAGATAACTAAAAAAATTGATAACTGCTATCCTATAATTTTTCTTACTTGCATCGCTTAGTGAGCCAGTAGCACTAGCTAATACTTCGCTTAATAGCTCTTCATCTATCTGAGAGAGACTCTCAAGATCATAATAATTTAGAGTCTCATATATCTTTTTAAGGGGGTTAAAATATGTGTTTATCCCAGTCAAACCAGCATTTCTAGCAACCTTAGCTAAGCCATCTAGCTCTTCAATATCCTTCACACCTTTAGTTAAAGCAAAATTTACACTAGCTAGGGCTTTTGGATCTTTTAGCTCTTTGTTTGATAGGGAATTTAACTTATATTTTACATATCTACTAAGCCAAAATAGCATAGAGCTTCGAAAATTATCTTTATAATCTAACTTATACTTCATGGCTTAGTAAAACTTTATTAATCAATTTTTCTACCATTTTTACCAGCGATGATAAAGCGAAGAGCATTTAATTTGATAAAGCCATTTGCGTCTTTTTGGTCATATACGCTATCTTCTTCAAATGTGCAATAAGCCTCGTTAAATAGATTATCACTCTTACTATCTCTACCAATTATTATCACATTGCCTTTATATAATTCCACTCTTACTATACCATTTACATGTTTTTGACTCTCATCGATTGCGGCTTGTAGCATCTTTCTTTCTGGAGAGAACCAATATCCATTATAGATTAATTTTGCATATCTTGGCATTAATTCATCTTTTAAATGAGCTGCTTCTCTATCTAGAGTTATACTCTCAATGGCTCTATGTGCTTTTAGCATTATTGTGCCTCCTGGAGTCTCATAGCATCCACGACTCTTCATACCTACATAGCGATTTTCAACTATATCAAGTCTGCCAACTCCATGCTTTGCCCCAAGTCTATTTAGCTCTTCAAGCATCTTACTAGCTTTTAACTCCTTGCCATTTAATGCTACTGGGTCGCCATTTTTATATGTGATTTCTATGATTTCGCTTTCATTTGGAGCATCTTTTGGGCTTGTTGTCCAACGCCACATATCATCTTCTGGAGCGTTATTTGGATCTTCTAAAATCAATCCTTCATATGAGATATGAAGTAAATTTGCATCCATTGAGTATGGGGATTTGCCTTTTTTCTTGCTTATATCTATTCCGTGCTTTGAAGCATATGCTAAAAGCTTTTCACGACTATCTAAATCCCACTCTCTCCAAGGTGCTATAACTTTGATATTTGGATTTAGAGCGTAAGCCCCTATCTCAAATCTTACTTGATCATTCCCCTTGCCTGTAGCGCCATGACTAATGCAATCAGCCCCAGTCTTTGCCGCTATCTCAACAAGTCTTTTTGCTATTAAAGGTCTAGCAATAGATGTGCCTAGTAGATACTCGCCTTCGTATATAGCATTGGCTCTAAACATAGGAAATACGAAATCTCTTACAAATTCCTCTTTTAAATCTTCGATAAAAATATTTTCAGGTTTTATACCAAGGCTAATAGCCTTTGCGCGAGCTGGTTCTACCTCTTCACCTTGACCAATATCAGCTGTGAATGTGACAACCTCGCACTTATACTCATCTTGTAGCCATTTTAAAATTATACTAGTATCAAGTCCGCCACTATAGGCCAAAACTACCTTTTTGACATCTTTTGCCTTCATTTTTACTCCCTTAAATAAAATGGAGTATTTTAGCCAAAATATGCTTAAGATTTGATATTTTGTATATTTGATTTATCTTAAATTTAAAATATTTGGAGCTAGAATTGCTCCAAATTTATATGGTTTATTTTAAGATTGTGCCATCTTTGCGAATTAGTGAGCCATCTATATCGCGTAAAAATTTGCCATTTTCATCACATTTAAAAATATCTTTATTGGTAAATGAATCTACAATTTCCCAAAATTCATCAGCACTAAATCCACTATATTCAAGATACTTTTTAATAGCTTTTTTAGGCGGCTTACCATCATATTTATTTACTAGCCTTACGCCCTGCTCTCTATCTATATATCCTAGTCTAATATCCATACAAGCATTATCAGTAGCCCTTCCAAAGCCGTATTTACAATATTTTATATAATCATGTAGATGGTTTGAGTAGCAATCTAAATTCTCAAAATTCTCATATGTAGTCTCAACAGGGCGATCAGAGCAGCTAAAGCCATTCTCTTTTGCAATTCTTAAGTTCTCTTTATAATCCCACTTCACATAATAGCCTAAAAATAGCCCAGTTACATTTACTCTTTTTAGCTCCTCATCGCTTGGATATGTGTAAAAATACAAATCTTCTTTAGTAAGTCCATCTACACCTATCATATCCTCTATACTACAACCCAAAAGCCCACCAAATCTATGTAGCCAAGATTTATCTAAGATATTATTATCCTTTGATGAGGCTGGGCCACCATACTCTAATTGCGGACTTTCGCCCCAAATTATTAGAGGAATTCCAAAATTTACAGCAATTCGTGGCACGCATGAAAAGATCCCAAGATGGTTTTGCCACTCATTATCCCCAGTCCTTTTAAATGCTGCTTTGGCTAGTTTTTTATAGACATTTGGATCTCTTTTTATATGGATAATATCAATTCCAAGTCTATTTAAATTTTTTAGATTTTTGCGACCTACTTTAGTTGGGATAGTAGGCTCAAAGCATACACAAAGCGGATTTAACCCTAAATTTAGCATTGTTAATACCTGAAAGTGAGAGTCCTTACCTCCACTTACACCAATTACACAATCATATATTGGATGTTTTTTATGCTTTTTGATAATCTCTAAAAACTCAGCCTTTCTACCATTCCAATCAATATCTAAATTCTTTCTCTCTTGAGATCTACACGCATCGCATACTCCCTCTTCATCAAAATACAAATTTGGCTTAGTATCTGGCATAACGCATCTTTTACAAAATTTCATCAATTCTCCTAAAATTTTAAAATTTTCGCCAAATTATACCCCAATTGAAAAAAAAAAAAATAAATTTGAAAAATTAATAATCAAATAAAATAATATATTTAAAATAAATATAAATCTACTATATAATTAAAATATCCGTTTTTACCAATAATAATTAGATAAATTTAATAAAATATAGATATATTATTGATTTACTTGACATTGTTAAAATTTTTTGATACAATTCGGTTATTAATTTTGATTAGAAGGAGATAAAATGCAAAAGGAAACTTTAGCAACCCATTATGGTTATGATACAAAGGTTGGCACAGGAGCTATGTCAGTGCCTATATATCAAAGCACGGCTTATGACTTTGGCACAGCTGAAACTGCTGCAAATAGATTTGCATTAAAAGAGCTAGGGCCTATCTATTCTCGTCTTACTAATCCAACACTTGATATATTTGAATCTCGTATAGCAGCACTTGAAAATGGCAAAGCAGCCATCAGCACCTCAAGTGGTCAAGCTGCGATATTCTTTGCGATTGCAAATTTAGCTGAAGCTGGTGATAATATAATAGTTGCTAAGAAAATTTATGGCGGTGCTACAACACTTCTAACTCATACTATAAAAAGATTTGGTATAAAGGCTAAAATATTTGATTCTGATAGTGCTGATGATTTAGAGGCATTGATAGATGATAATACTAAGGCTATATTTTTTGAAACTCTATCAAATCCACAAATTGCCATTGCAAATGTAGAAAAAATCGTTGAAATAGCAAATAAATATGGCATTGTAACAGTAGCCGATAACACTGTTGCTACTCCAATTTTATTTAATCCAATAAATAAAGGCGTAGATGTAGTAGTTCATAGTGCTAGTAAATATATAAGCGGTCAAGGTATTAGCGTAGCTGGTGCCATAGTAGCTGGTGAGCAACTAAATAAAAAATTAATAGGAAATAAAAGATATAATCACTTCAATGTAGCTGAAGATAGCTATCACGGATTAGTATATGCTGATTTAGTCGGAGCCTTTGATATATATACGCTAAGAATTCGCCTAAGCTTGTTAAGAGATATTGGTGCTACTCTTTCAGCGTTTAATGCTTGGCAGTTAATACAAGGCTTAGAAACTCTAAGCATAAGAGTTAAAGAGCACTCTAAAAATGCACTTAAAGTGGCTGAATTTTTAGAGTCTCATCCAAAGGTAAAATATGTAAATTATCCAGGATTAAAAAGCTCAAAGCTAAATGATTATGTCAAAGCAAATTTCACAGATGGTTTAGCTAGTGGGCTTTTAAGCTTTGAAGTGGCTGATTATGATACAGCTAAAAAAGTGCTTGATAGTGTTAAAATATTTAGCGTAGTAGTAAATATAGGCGATAGTAAATCTATAATAACCCATCCAGCTAGCACGACTCATCAGCAAATTCCAGTTGATGAGCTAGAAGCTACTGGTATTAGCCCAGGACTAATCCGCCTAAGCATAGGTCTAGAAAACGCTGATGATTTAATAAACGATCTAAAAGAAGCGTTAAAATGAGCCTACTTACCACCAAAGGCGTATATGGCTTAATGGCGATCTTAGAAATATCAAAAGGAGATAGGAGCAATCCCGTCTCCTTAAAAGAGATCTCCACAGCCATTGATGTCTCAAAAAACTATTTAGAACAACTCCTAAATAGCTTACGAAAAGATGGTATAGTAGGAAGTATAAAAGGTATTAAGGGTGGGTACTATCTTAGTAAAACTATAGATGAAATTACCCTTTATGATATATTTAACAGCTTAGAAAATGAATTTAATCTAATAAGCATAGAGCTAAATATTAGCCCATACGATATATTTTTCAAAGAGTATAATAATAAATTAAAAGAGCTATTTATGCAGCCTCTAAGCAGTATTAAAATAGACTCAAAACAAGCTGGTAAATATCTAAACTACATAATCTAAGGAATAAATATGAAAATTGCAAATAGTGTAAGTGAGTTAATCGGTAATACTCCTCTTATAAAAATAAATAAATTTGGAAATGAAGCAACTATCTTAGCTAAATGCGAATTTTTAAATCCTAGCCACTCTGTTAAAGATAGAATTGCGTTAAATATGATTGAGAATGCAATTGCTACTAATAAAATTGATAAAAGCACAACAATCATTGAGCCAACAAGTGGCAACACAGGCGTAGGACTAGCTATGATAGCAGCTGAGAGAGGGTTAAAAATCATTTTGACAATGCCAAGCTCAATGAGTATCGAGCGTCAAAAGCTACTTAAAGCATTTGGTGCTGAGCTTGTATTAACAGATCCAAAATATGGCATGCAAGGTGCAGTAGATGAAGCTTTAAGGCTATCAAAAGAGATTTCAAATAGCTTTATTCCAAGCCAATTTGACAATCCAGCTAACCCAGAGATGCATAAAAAGACAACAGCACTTGAAATTTGGAATGATACAGATGGCAAAGTGGATATAATAGTAGCTGGATTTGGCACTGGTGGAACGGTAAGTGGAGTTGGTGAGATACTAAAATCTAAAAATCCAAATATCAAAGTCATCGCCGTAGAACCAGCTAAATCACCACTTTTAAGCAAAGGCGAAGCTGGCCCTCATATGATCCAAGGTATAGGCGCAAACTTCATACCAAAAAATTTAAATAGAGATATTGTAGATGAGTTTATCACAGTATCAAATGAAGATGCCATCGCTACAGCTAAAGCACTAGCTCAAAAAGAGGGTCTATTAGTAGGTATATCAAGTGGTGCAAATATATACGCTGCTAGCCAAGTAGCCAAAGCAAATCCAGGCAAAACAATAGTAACAATCCTATGCGATACTGGCGAAAGATATTTATCAACCGTGCTTTATGATTAAAATTTGGAGTGGATTCACTCCAAATTTGTATTTATAAAATTATAAAAGTGTAAAAAGCTTTTTAAGCGTGTTATCTTTTAAATTTTGGGTTTTAAAACCATAATTATTTTCTTGTAGCTCTTTTTTATATCTACTTAGCGTATCTTCTATACTAGCTAAGGCTGCGGCCTTATCTTTTGGCGACATATTTTGCATATCAAGAGCCTTTAATAGCTCAGCTCTTTTACGCTCAATTTGCTCTTTGATTTTGTCATTATTCATCATTGTGATGGTTGCCATAATGCCATATTGCATTATATTATCTTTAAAATTTTGAGTTATATCTGATGAGTTGCTACCATCTGTAAGATTAGAACTCATCTGCTCTAAAATATCGCTAAAATCGCTATTTGATTGAGATTTAGATATATATTGAGTGTAGCTATTTAGATTGTTATTTACTTGCATATCTATCCTTTAAAATTTAGATATATCAAGCAAATTTAATTCCAAATTTTAAGCTTTTTCTCTTTTAAATTTAGCTATTAAATTAAGAAATTTTAAGCTAATTATCTTTAGAAATCCACGCTTTTTACTCTTGCTTAGTAGATATTTGGCTATCTCTTGTCTATTAAACATCACAGCAAAGCTATATGGAGTAAGCCCCATTCCATTATTTGCATCTATATCGGCACCATTTTCGACTAAAAGCTTTGTCATTTCAAGATTACCTTTAAAGCACACACCAGCAAGAGGAGTTTGCCCTCTATCATTTCTCTCATCTACTCTAGCACCTTTTTGGATAAGCATTTTTGTAGTTTCTAATGATCCATTATATGCTGCTAGCATAAGCAAGCTATCGCCTTTATGATTTTTTAAATTTGGACTAAGTCCCGCATCTATCATCTTTTCAAGCTCATTTGTTTCGTTATTTCTAGCGAAGTTAAAGGCATATCCACATAGCTCTTCATATCGCTTTTCTTCTTCTGGAGTTATCATCTTTCTATCCTTATTGCAAATTTAAATTGCACCTTTGTGATACTTAAATTTACAATATCTCCCCAAGATGGGGAGCTTTTTATTTAGCTAATGCTACTTTTACGCCATCAGCGTAAGATGGGTCAATTTGGTTAAAGTGATTAATAGCTCTTTGAATTATCTCATCTTTAACCCCCTCCATACTCGCTGCGATATTAGAATAAAGCCTATTTTTCTCATCAGCTGGAAGGATATTATATAGAGATCTTGCATCAGTATAGTAATCAGCATAATACTCTCTATGACTAAATCTTTGTGCCACATCACCAATAGCTAGATCTGGCTCAGCGAATTTATCGCTCTCTACTGGACCACCAAAACTATTTGGCTCATAGTAAGCGTGTGATTCTTGCTTATAGCTACCATTATTCATAGATCCGCCAACATAATAGTTATTTACATCTACTATAGGTTTATTTACATTAAGTTGTTGATAATGCACACCTATTCTATATCTTTGAGCATCTGGATAGCTGAAAATTCTAGCTTGAAGCATTCTATCTGGGCTATAGCCAATACCTGGAACTATATTGCTTGGGCTAAATGCTGCTTGTTCTACTTCATTAAAGTAGTTTTCAGGATTTTTATTTAAAGTCATCACGCCAACTGGTATTAGTGGATACTCAGCATGAGGCCAAATTTTAGTTAGATCAAATGGGTTAAATTTGCAATTATTTGCTTGTTCTTCGGTCATAATTTGTATTTTAAAATCCCATTTTGGAAAATCGCCTTTATCTATACTATTATATAGATCTCTTTGGTGGCTCTCTCTATCATTAGCGACTATTTTTGCTGCTTCTTCGTTTGTTAAATTTTTTATACCTTGGCGAGTTTTAAAGTGGAATTTAACCCAAAATCTCTCACCTTTAGCATTTATAAGGCTATAAGTATGAGAGCCAAATCCATGCATATGGCGATAACTAGCTGGAATTCCACGATCGCTCATAAGTATCATTACTTGATGCATTGTCTCAGGGTTTAAAGTCCAAAAATCCCAGGCGGCATTATTTGATCGTAAATGAGTTTTTGGATCTCTTTTTTGTGAGTGGATAAAGTCTGGGAATTTCATACCATCTTTTATAAAAAATGTTGGAGTGTTATTTCCTACTAGATCCCAGTTGCCCTCTTTTGTATAAAATTTGATAGCAAATCCACGCACATCTCTTTCAGCGTCAGCTGCACCAGCCTCTCCAGCAACTGTTGAAAAACGGATAAATAATTTTGTTTTTTCGCCTTTTTGTAAAACAGAAGCCTTTGTATATTTAGATATATCTTCTGTAATCTCTAATTCTCCATAAGCTCCACTACCCTTTGCATGGACTGTTCTTTCTGGAATTCTCTCTCTATTTTGAAATGCTAGTTTCTCAATTAATTGATAATCTTGAAGTAGCACCGGCCCTCTAGCACCAGCTGTGATACTAAATTGATTTGAGCTAATTGGATTTCCACTAGCTGTGTTTAATTGTTTTGCCATATTCTTTCCTTCTTAATAAATTTGGTTTGTTTTGAAATTATATATAAATTTAAATAATATTTTTTAAATAAGAAAAATTATTATTTAAATTTATACCCCTATTTTGGGATATAAATTTAAATAACCTACTTTACAAGTGCGATCTTTAACACATCTAAAATCGTATCTACAGGGATAATATCCATATTATCAATGACTTGCTGTGGAATATCTTTTAGATCTCTATCATAATTTTTACTAGGGATTATCGCTCTTTTAACCCCAGCCTTATAAGCTGCTATCAACTTCTCTTTTAACCCTCCAATTGGCAAGACCTTGCCACTTAGCGTGATCTCGCCAGTCATAGCCACATCGCTATAAATTGGCGTATCGCTCAAAATAGAAGCAATCACGGTAGTCATAGTGATTCCAGCACTTGGGCCATCTTTTGGCGTGGCACCTTCAGGGACATGAATATGCAAGTCATAACTATCATATACAGCTTTTTCTTTATCTTTATCGTCTTTTTGGATTAAATTTTTAGGAATTTTAATCTCGCCTCTATCTATCAAGCTCTTAACCAAGCTAAAAGCAATTGTAGCAGACTCTTTCATCACATCGCCTAATTGACCTGTTATTTGCATAGCTCCTTTGCCTTTGATCTTTATGGCTTCTATCTTTAATACATCTCCACCAACAGCCGTCCAAGCTAAGCCATTTGCGATACCAATCTCATTTTTATTGCCTACAATCTCTATCTCAAATACCTTTTTATCTAGATAGTTTTCTAAATTTTTTGTAGTTATTGATACTTTTTGAGTTGTGTTATTTAGAATTTCTAAGGCTGATTTTCTTAATATATCAGCTATTCTATGTCGCAAATTTCTTACTCCGCTCTCTCTAGTGTAATCACTAATTAAAAGATTTAAAGCATCTTTTTTGATTGTTACTTCGCTACTTTTTAGTCCATGTTTTTTAAGCTCATTTGGCCACAAATATCGCTTTGCTATCTCAAATTTCTCTTGTGGAGTATAGCTATTTAGCCAGATAAATTCCATTCTATCACGAAGTGGTGCTGGTATGGCACTAGCGTCATTTGCGGTAGCTATAAATATCACCTTGCTTAAATCTATATGAAAATTTAGGTAGTAATCACGAAATTTGCTATTTTGCTCTGGGTCTAATATCTCTAGCAACACAGCAGTCGGATCGCCCTTATAAGATCTAGCAATCTTATCAATCTCATCTAAAACCACAACAGGATTCATACTCTTAGCTTCAATCAATCCTTGGACAATTCGCCCTGGCATAGCTCCTATATATGTTCGGCGATGACCTCTTAGCTCATTTACATCCTCTAATCCACCAAGTGCGATACGCACAAGCTCACGCTTTAAGGCATTAGAGATTGAATTTGCTAAGCTAGTTTTGCCAATCCCTGGAGGTCCTACAAAGCACAAAATAGCTCCATTATTATCCTCAAGCCCCCTACTATGTAAAAGCTCTTTAAGCCCAAAATACTCTACAATTCTTCTTTTTGGCTTTTCTAATCCAAAGTGATCGCTATCTAGCTCTTTTTGGACATCTTTGACTGTTAAATTCTTAGTGCTAAAATTGCCAAATGGAATATCAAGCACCCAATCTAAATAGCTAGTAGTCATGCTAGATTCTGCGCTATCTGCGTGGAGTTTGCTTAGTTTTGTTATATTTTTATCAATCTCTTTATAAGCATCTTCGCTCATAAATTTTTGTTTGCTTTTTAATCTATTTTTATATTGAGCTATTTGGGCTTCTTTGTCTAAATCTATACCTAGCTCACGCTGAATCTCTTTTAACTGCTCTTTTAAAAAATACTCTTTATTGGCTCTATCGATTTTAGAAGTAACTTTGGTTTTTATCTCTTTTTGGAGCTTGTTTGTCTCTATTTGAGTATTTACATACTCTATAATATCTAAAATCTTCTTTTCTAAATTCATCTCTATAAAGAATTTATACGCTATATCTTTTTTAAGATGTAAGGCACTACATACAAGATCACAAACCCTATTAGCCTCATTGCTATCATCAATAGTACGAAGTAGATCTGGTGGAAAAAAGTGATTTAATAGGCTTAAGTTTTTCACACTCTCTTTTAATACACCCAAACTAGCCTTAACTCTATTTATGTCATAATCATCTAAATTTACACTTTGTACTTTAGCAGTAAGTGGGTCTATATCTATAGGCATTACTATCTTGCCGATATTTAATCCCTGAAATAGAATTTTTACCCTACCATCTGGCATAGCTACCCGTCTCATCACATTGCCTACTACGCCAAATTCATATATACTATCAAAATCCCTCTCTCCATCCTTTGATGGCTTGGAGCAGACTACCATTACAGATGTGGAGTCTTTTATGGCTAGATCTAATGCTTTGATATTTTTCTCATCGCTTAAAAATATAGGCGTAATCATAAATGGGTATAAAAATAGCTCATCTTCAACTATAATTGGTAAATTTACTAAACTCATCATCTCTCCTACTCAAATGGCGTCATATACCAAGGCAATTTTGCCTTAGTGGAGTTAATATCATTTAAAGGCGAGTTATCAACCTTATCTTGATATATCGCAGCTGAATCTGGTCTATCAAGCTTATCATAAAGATTATAAATATCGGAATTTAAGTAATATTCAGCTAATCTAAATTTAACAAGCATAGTCTCTATAAGTGCTTTATACTGAGTATTTGGGTAATTATTTAAAAATTCATTAATTTGAGAAATGCTCTCTTGGATCAATTTTTGATTACGATTTGGCTTAGAAAATGAGTCGAAATTTGCTTTAATTTTAAGATATTGAATATACTCAATACTCTCTTTTGTGCCATATTTTTTGATATACTCATCTAGATAAAAATTTGCCATTTTATACTCTTCTTCATCTACATGAGCATTAGCTAAGATTATTAAGACTTGCTCTAAATATGGACTAGCCACATGCTCACTAGCAAATGATATATAGTGTTTATTAGCAGTTTCTAAATCAGCATCTTTTATATCATCTAAAATTTGTTTATACCACTGATCTGGAGTAAGATTATATAATTCATTATCCTTTTTAGCTCCGCAACCTGCTAATAGTGTCAAAGATATGACAAATATAGCAGATTTGAATTTCATATTCATTGTAATTTCCTTGATTTATTATTGAATTTAGTGATTATAACAATATTTTGGTAAATTTATGTATTATTAGCAAAAAATTATATATTTTACATTTTAAACTCTATGAATTTGGAATAAAAAATGCTACAATATCACAAACCAAAATTTTTAAGGAGAGTAAAGTGAAATATTCTGTAAAAAACCCCATTCCAGGCTTTGAAAGTATAAAAGAAGTTGAGATAACTAAGATTGATGATTTTTTTGTCAAAATGCAAGATGTTGATAGTAAAACATCATTTACTATGATTAATCCATATGCACTTCGTCCTGATTATGAATTTGACATTCCAACACCATATAAAAATCTACTTGAAATAGATGAAAATTCGCAATTAGAGCTTTATGCAATTGTAGCTATTAGTAGCCCAATTGAAGAATCTACTGTGAATTTCTTAGCACCTGTGCTTTGTAATACCACATCTGCTACATTAGCACAGATCGTTTTAGATAATCGCTACTATCCAAATTTTGGTCAAGCAGAGAAAATTAGCAATTATGTCCAAAAACAATAATTTGCTTATAGTGGCTCTTATTTGAGCCACGAATTTATGCGTTATGCCTTCTCATCGATTGAGTTAGTTATCTCAATTATCATTGTATCGATTGGAGTTTATTCGATACCATCAATAATACAAATCTCACATAAAAGTGCTAGTGATATGATTTTATCCCAAGCAATTAGCCAAAGCTATACTAAAATGTTAAATATAATCTCACACCCATGGAGTGATAGCATAGATCCAGCCCTACCCCAGCCCATCTACCACAGCGATACTCTACCGCTAAATTCACTTACTAGCAGACAGATATCTCAAATTTCGCCAAATAATATAAATAATAATAAAAATAGCATAAATGGATTTGATGGCGATAGCGGAGTATTAAAAGCTAGCTCAAAAAGTTTGCTAAATTTAGACTATTTAATTAAGGTTAAATTTGTAGATAAGCCAAATGGTATCAGCTCAAGTGATGCTATGCAAATTAGCATATCAACAAAAGCAAATGATCAATTAATTATACTAAATTCATATAGCTACAATATTGGCGAACCACTAATCAAAAGCCTCATAATCCCAGCAAAAGAGCAGCCGTGAGAAGAGCATTTAGCCTAATAGAGATGATAATCTGTATTGTCGTCGGGGTAATTTTAATAGGGGTAATAATACAAATATATAATCTCTTATATAGCAATTACCTTCACACATCATCGCTTAACAAGCTAGAATCTAGCTCCATAAATACTATGCTAATTATAGAAAATTATCTAAATCAAAGCATTAAAGAATCAATATCTATAAAAAGCAATAATCAAATTCTCCCACTTCATACTAGCATAAATTCAGATGAGTTTATATGGTTTAATCAAAGTGTAGAGAGTCGTCAAAATAGTAGTAGCCAATTTAAGTGGAGCGGATTTGTAGATATTGATAATTTAGAGATTAAGCAAAATTTAATTACTATTAATTCACCTCTAAGTAGCCTTAACTCTAGTTTAAAAGATAGGATTATAAATAATCTTAAATTTGATAATGATGATATAAGAGTGATATTTAAAGGTAGTGATAATATCTATCAAAACGCATATAAAATTCTAAGCTCAAATGGCGAAAATATCACAATCCAAAGAGAAAATCAACCAATTTTTATAAGTGAAATTTACTATCTAAGCCACAATCTAATATCGCTAAAACTACAAGATAACACTCTAATCTTAAATGAATTTAGCCCAAAAAACCTAAATTCACCCATTAGAAGTAATATCTTAGCCACCAATGTAAGCTCATTTAATATCAAACAAAATGGAGGCAATATAATCTTTAGTCTATGTATGTTTGATAATGATGTAGAGCTTTGTAAAAGTAGCGGAATATGAGAGGTGGATTTAGCTTGATTTTGACTATAGTTTTTATACTTGCCATCTCAAGCATCGCCTTAAATATTATAACCATAAACTCAACCACAATCTCTATGACAAACCAGCTATATCTACACTCCCAAGCAAAATTAATAGCTATCTCATCTACACAAAATGCCATTGCTAATATCCAGCGTAATGACTTTGATAAAAGCTGTCCGAGCCAATTTACGCTATATTATCCAAATAATGGAGATTATATGCTAAAATCCGTAGTTACAATCAAATATATCGGCGGTAAAATGCCTAAAACTTGTAATGCTCAAATTTGGAAAGAGAGCAAAGATAGTAGCGGTATAAAAGCAGCCATAATGCATACTTTAGTAAATTCCAATCCAAATCTACTAATAACCCCAGTAAATATAAGTAAAATAACCACTCAAAAGCCCTAAATAAGATTATTTATGATAAAATAGGTCCAATTTTTCAAAGGAGAGTGCAATGAATACAAGTATTGTAGGCAAACAATTTGAGCTAACTGAATCTATCAAAAACTATTGCGATAGTGCTTTTGATGCCCTTGGTAAATATAATTTAGATATTATATCTGCTAAGGCTATAATCTCAGCTGATGAAAGAAATGGCAAAAAGGGATTTGATGTGGAATTTGCTATTAATCTAGCTAAAAAAGATACAATAGTAATTCGCCAAAAAGATAAAGATCTATATGCCGCAATCGATCTAGCGCTTGATAGGGCCAGTAAGGTTCTTCGCAGACACCACGATAAGCTAGTAACTCACAAAAATAGCGATGAGATTAAAGAGAGTAAAATAGCTGATGAGATAGCTATTGATGGTGCTGATGAGATAGTCCCTACTGAGCTTGAGCTATATAAACCTATGGAGATTGAAGAGGCTTTAAATAAACTCAAAGATAGCGGTGCGCAATTTTATGTATTTAATGATATGGATGCTAAAATGCGTGTCATATACAAAAGAAATGATGGAAAATTTGGATTATATTAATCCTTATAAATATTCTTAAAGGGGGTTATACCCCCCCCCAATTTATTCTAAATTTAAATATAAAGGTAAATTATGAAGTATTGCAAAAATTGTTTGCAGCCAGATACTCGTCCGGGGGTAGTTTTTATAGATGGAATTTGCGGTGCTTGCAGATGGGAAAAAGAGTCTAAGTTAATTGATTGGAAGCAAAGAGAAAATGAGTTAAAGGATATAGCTCAAAATGCCAAATCCAAAGCCAAGGGCGCTTATGATTGCGTAGTTGGTGTAAGTGGTGGCAAGGACTCTACATTTCAAGCTTTTTATGCTAGGGATGTGCTTGGACTTCGTGTTTTGTTAGTTAATCACGAGCCAATGGAGATAACGCCTATTGGTAGAGCAAATTTTGAGAATTTAAAAAACCATGGATTTGAGACAATATCTATAAATCCAAATCGCCACATAGCTAAAAAATTGATGAAAAAGGCGTTTTGGGAGTATCTAAATCCCACAAAACCGATTGAATACACCCTATACGCATCAGCTTATATAATTGCTGATATGTTTAATATCCCTATGATTTTACAAGGCGAAAATGCCGCCTTAACCTTAGGAGCCAATAAAGGCCTTCAAGATAATAGCGGAAACGCCTTAAATATAGTCCAATCAAACACTTTAAAAGATGACCCACTATCTATATATATGGATGAAGAGATAGAGTTAAAAGATCTATTTTTATACAAAGTTCCAGTAAAAGAGCTAATGCAAAAAGATATAACCGCAGTGTGGCTAAACTACTACACAGACAAATGGAGCACAGGCAATAATGCTAAATTCTCAATGCAAAGAGGTCTTAGCATATATCCAAAAGATATAAATCCATATGATATAGGCACATATCGCAGATGCTCTCAGCTTGATGCTTATACAACTATAGTAAATCAATATTTTAAATATGTTAAATTTGGCTTTGGGCAATGCGCTGATCATGTCGGATATGATTTAAGAAAAGAGAATATAAGCAAAGATGAGGCTAAATTTTTACTTCGTGAATTAGATGGCAAGTATGGGGAATTTTACATGGATAAGATGAGCTCATATCTAGACCTTAGCAAAGATGAGATTATAGATCATGCTAATAAATTTAGGGGTGATATGTTTGAACTTGATGAGAATGGAGATTATAAGCTTAAAGACCCTATCTGGGAGATAGAGCCTATAAAGGGCGATTATAGCGTTAAAGATATTATGTCAAAACTAGATTATTAATCTTGGTAGTAAGCTACTATATCGCTTACTACTTTTGATATTTTATCTAAGGATTTTAGCTCTAAATTCTCATTTATGCTGTGCGGTGAGTGGATATTGGGTCCGATTGATGCAGCTTGTAAGCCCCTTTGCTTAGCTACAAATACCCCACACTCAAGTCCAGCATGAACTGCTTGAAATCTCGCATTTGGATTATGTTTTTGCATAAAATTTAGCACTAAATTAGCAAATTCGCCTATATCTGGTGTCCAAGCCCCACTACGCTCAAAAAAGCTTACATCAAACCCAGCAAGTCTAGCTAAATTTGATGTCTCAAATTTCACTCTCTCTAGCCCATCTTCACTCATTGAACGAGCGAAAAAATCTATCTCTAAGCTATCTTTACTATCATTAATTATAGATAAATTTATACTATCTCTAACAATTCTAAGGCTCTCATCATAGCTCCTAACGCCTTGAGAGAAGCTATTTATAAAATCTAGTATATTTTGGCTTTGCTTAATCACTTCGCACTCGCAATTTCTAAGATATTTTACACTCACCCTATCATCATTATAAGAGATATTATCACACACCATTAACGCCTTAGCATTTACAGGAATGGAGTTGCTCCTCTCACCACCGCTAAAGCTTACTATTTTGCCGCCATTTTTGGCTATAAACTCAGCCATTATTTTTATGGAATTTGGTATATCTTTGATAATCTCTATCCCACTATGCCCTCCAGGCAAGCCACTTACATTAAGCTCATATAAATTTGATTTTATAGCTACCATCTCTTTAGATATTTTAGCTCTAATTAGCTCCCCAGCAGCACACCCTATAAATACCCCATCTTCATCTTCGCTATCTAAATTTAAAAGCCGACTACTTTTAAACTCCTTTTTAAAGCCATTAGCTCCGATTAACCCAACCTCTTCATTAGCACTAAATAAAATCTCAAGATTATCAAATTTACTCATCATCTCCATCATCATCGCCACGCCAATTCCATTATCAGCACCTAAGCTAGAGTTTTTCGCACGCAAAATATCCCCATCAAATATCAGCTTAATATCTGGCGCATCACCTACACAAACCATATCATAATGTGATTGAAGGCAAATTTTTGGCTTGCCTTTAAAGGCGTATATATTATCAAATTCATCAATTTCAACGCTGTATCCACAACTTTTAGCAAATTCAACCAGATAATCCCTAAGCTTTAAAGCATTAAAACTACAATGAGGAATGGCACAAATTTGCTTAAATTTATCTAATATTTGCATATTTTACTCCCAAATTTTTGCAAAATTATATCTAATTAAACAAAATAATGGTAACATTATCGCTATGAGAAATTTGATTATTTTTACTATTTTGGTGCTACTTTTACAAGGTTGCTTATGGGTAAATAAGCGTGGAATTTCAGATAAATACTACAATGGTTGTAAAGAGTATTATGACGCCTCTGGGGTCTATCATAAAAAGTGCGATGAAAATCTAATAGATTGGAAAGATTTATGAATAGCACTTATAATGAGCTTTTAGCTAGAATTTCAAAGCTTGATAATAGCAATTCCAAGCTTAGCTTAGATGATAGCGTAAGGCTAGAGATACCAAATTTTACTAAAGATATTAAGGATATGGCTCTAGCCCTAAAGCCTTGGAGAAAGGGGCCATTTCATCTAAATGAGCTTTTTATCGATAGCGAGTGGAGAAGTTTTGTTAAGTTTAATATCCTAAAACCGCATTTAAATTTAAAAGATAAGGTTGTAGCTGATGTAGGCTGTAATAATGGCTATTATATGTTTAAAATGCTCGAATTTAAGCCAAAAAGCATAGTTGGATTTGACCCTAGTGAGTTAGCATTTTTGCAATTTAGCTTTATTAACCATTTTGCTAAAAGTGATATAAAATTTGAGATAGCTGGAGTGGAGAGTTTGCCTAGTTATGGTATTAAATTTGATACGATTTTTTGCCTTGGAGTTTTATACCATAGGAGCGATCCTATAAAGTGCTTAAAGGAGCTAAAATCCGCTATGAAGCAAGGTGGCGAGGTCTTTATAGATACTATGTATATTGAGCGTGATGATGAGATGGTGCTAAGTCCAAATGGCAGCTACTCCAAAATCCCAAATATCAGCTTTATCCCAAGTATAAAAGCACTGCAAAACTGGGTCAAAAGAGCTAAATTTAAAAGCTTTGAAATTTTAGCCACCAAAGATACTGATAGCTTCGAGCAACGCAAAACTAAGTGGATTGATAGCCAAAGCTTGGAGGATTTTTTAGACCCAAATGATAGCTCAAAGACAATTGAGGGCTATCCAGCACCAAAGAGAGTTTATATAAGATTAACTTAAAGGTAGATTATGAGTGAATATGATGAGAGTTTGCAAGATATTGGATTGATAGATAGCTCAGAGCGTTTTCAAGGGATTTTAAATATTCCAATGTCTATAAATTCAACACTATGTGGTGGAATATTAGATATGAAGTCAAACTACGCTAAAACCGCTTTGATGGCTAGTAATGAGATGGTTTTTGATGATGAGAGATTAGTTCATGGTGGATTTATCATTGGAGCTGGGGAGTGGGCTGCACATGTAGCTGTAAATACTCAATACTCAGTTACCATAAGCACAAAAGCAAATTTATACGCTCCAGCTAGGGTTGGGGATTTGATTGAATTTGAAGCTCACGCTTACTTTGAAGAGTCCAAAAAGCGTGAGATAAAAGTAGTAGGCACCATCAAAGGCGTAAAGGTCTTTGAAGGCACATACCAAATAGTTGTATTAGAAGAGCATATATTTAAACTTCAACAAAAGAAAAAATCTGACAACAACGATGAAGAGTAGCCTATATAGCTTGAGCCCATCTGGTTAAAGAGCTTCTTTGGCTATCTAGAGTTGTTGGCTCTCCATGTCCTGGGTATAACTTATAATTTCTAAATTCAAGAACCTTATATAGGCTTTTTTTCATTAGACTTCCATCGCTAAAAGGAAAGTCATATCTACCTATTGAATCTTTAAATATAAAATCCCCACTAAACATAACTTCACCAGCTGTTATCACGCTACACCCTGGCGTATGCCCAGCAAAGTGATGAAAGCAAAATTTAACCCCACCAAGCTCAATCTCATCTTTATCATCTACCATAATATCTGGCTCAAATTTCGCTTTTAAAAGCCCAAATGGATCATTTTGGCACATAAAAGCATCATCTTTGGGGATATAAATTTTGATTTTAAACTCATCTTTTATAGCTAAGCAATCATAAACATGATCAAAATGCCCATGAGTGCATAATATCGCTAAAGGATTTTTACACACTCTTTTAATCCACTCATAAGCCCCATCACCTGGGTCTATTATGACCTCACCACCATCTAAAACAACCACATAACAATTCGTCCCATAAATACCAAAAGACCTTGAAATAATCTGCATTTTTACCTTTCTGATAATAAATTTAAATATTATAAGATATATTTTACCTTAAAATAGATATAATTTTGCCAATATTTTTGTAGGTGATATTAGTGGAAAATTTTAAATTCTTAGAAAATAAACTTATAAATTTTCTTAGTTCTTATCTAAATAGCTCTAAAGCAAATGGCTTTATCCTTGGGCTAAGTGGCGGTCTAGACTCTGCGGTTGTGGCTACTCTTTGTTCTAAAGTCGCACCCACAAAAGCCCTTATAATGCCTACTTCTATCTCAAATAAAGTAAATTTAAATGACGCTCTAACCCTATGTCAAAGCTTAAAAATAGATCATCAAATAGTAGATATCAGCGAAATTTTAGCCTCATTTTTACCTTTTAGCGATGAAAATGATAGATTAAGAGTTGGTAATATCACTGCTAGAATTCGTATGATAATGCTATATGATCAATCTGCTAAGCTAGGATATTTAGTCGCAGGCACGAGTAATAAAAGCGAGAGACTACTAGGATATGGGACAATATATGGAGATATGGCGTGTGCTTTAAATCCAATTGCTAATATCTATAAAAGCGATCTTTTTAAATTTGCTTCATATCTTGAGATTAATCAAAATATAATAGATAAAGCCCCAAGTGCTGACCTATGGCCAAATCAAAGCGATGAGAGTGAGCTAGGATATAGCTATAAAGAGATTGATGAGCTATTAAAAGCTATAGAAAATAGTGATGATCTATCCAAATTTGATAGCGAGCTTAAAAGCCAAATCATAGATAGAATGGCTAAAAATAGCTTCAAACTAAAACCACCAGCGATACCATAAATTAGGAGATTTAATGAGAGATATACCATTTTTTCGCCCACTGATTACAGATAGAGAACACGAGCTTATCAAAGAGACCTTAGAGAAAAATGCAAACTATATGGTTGAGAATTTAGAAAACAACATAAAAAATTTCTTTGGTGCCAAACACGCCATTACGACAAATAACGGCACCGCTGCTATCCATCTAAGCCTATGTGCGATGGATTTAAAGCGTGGAGATAAGATCATCTGCTCTGTTAATGCCTTTCCTAGTATCGCTCAAGTCATTAGGCATTTTGATGCTGAGCCGATCTTTGTCGATATAAATGAAGATGATTTTAATATAGACCCAAATGATTTAGAAAAAATCCTAAAAACCCAAAAACATAAAAAACTAAAAGCCGCATTTATCACTCATGTAGCCGGTCAAAGTGCCGATATGGACGCCATATACGCCCTTGCTAATGAGTATGATATAAAGATTATTGATGATGCTAGTAGAGCGATGGGAGCTACATATAAGGGTAAGTTAATTGGCAATATGAGCTCATATATGTCTTGCTTTCAGATCAATCCACAAGTCCAACACGCAGTAGCAACTACTGGGATTATAGTTACAAATGATGATGAGATGGCTAGTCGTGCAAGGCTCATTCGCAACCACGCTATAATCAATGATAGCTTTGATAAAGATGGAAATTTAGGATATATGTATGATGTTATAGATATTGGACAAAAATATGATTTAAATTCACTCTGTGCGGCATATAGTATCGCTCAATTTGAAAAGCTTGATATGTTTATTGAGCGTAGAAAAGCTATAGCGGCTATATATAATGAAGAGTTAAAAGATTGCCCACATATCACCACTCCAGTAATTAAGCGAGATCACATCTATAATCAATATATAATCAAAATTGATAAAAACCGAGATAGCTTTGCTAGGGAGCTAAAGGATATTGGCATTCACACTAGCCTTCACTACCGCCCAATGCATCTATTAAGCTACTATAAAAATAAATATCACCTAAGGGTAAATGACTTCCCAAAAGCACTTAAAGCTTATCAGCAAATTCTCTCACTACCTATATATGCTGCCTTAAGCGATGAAGAGGCGCTATATATCTGCAATGCAGTCAAATCAGTAGCGCAAAATCGTGTTTAACCCTAAATTACACGCTTGGCTGGAGAGATACTTTTATCAGCCAGGCTATTTTGAGCTAATTATTAGCACCCTACTCTTGCCACTTTCACTGATATATTACTGCTTGGTTTGGTTGAAATTTAAACTTGCTAAGCCGGTTAAATTTAGCATTCCAATCATCAGCGTTGGTAACTTAATCTTAGGCGGTAGCGGCAAAACCCCGCTTACAAAGGCGATATTTAATGAATTTAGCCACAAATATAAGATATTTATAATCCTAAGAGGCTATAAAAGAGAGTCTAAAGGTATGCAAATAGTCGCCTTAAATGGCGTTATAAAGTGCGATGTAGCAACTAGCGGCGATGAGGCTATGGAGTATGCCATAAGCCTTAAAAATGCTAATGTAATCGTCTCAAATGACCGCAAAATCGCTATAGATAAAGCCATTAGCCTTGGTGCTAATCTTGTAATTTTAGATGATGGATTTGGCAAGGCTGATATTTATAAACTAAATATTTTGCTCCATCCAGCCAAAGAGCCAAGATTAAATTTCACCATACCAAGCGGAGTTTATCGCTATCCAAAGAGTTTTTACAACCTAGCTGATATTACCTTAAAAAGTAGCGATATAATCAAAGAAAATAGCATTATAAACCCCACTGATAAAATGGTTTTAGTAAGCGGTATCGCTAGTCCTTCAAGGCTTAGCTTCATATATGATAGGTGCGTTGGATATGAGCATTTTGGCGATCATCATAAATTTAGTAAATTTGAGTGTGAGAGTATATTAAAAAAATATAACGCCGATTCGCTTTTAGTAACGCAAAAGGATTATGTAAAGATTAAAGATTTTGGCTTAAAGCTCTCAATTTTAGAGCTTAAAACTACTATTTTACCAAATTTAATAGATAAAATTGATATGTTTATCAAAAGCTACCAAATTTCAGATAGAATATACTCAAATTCACAAAAAGGAGATCTATGTTAAAAAGCAGTAGAACAGCTGAAGTAATTCTTAGTGCTTTGCCATATATACAGAAATTTAGGGATAAAATTTTTGTGATTAAATATGGAGGCGCAGCACATATAGATGATAAGCTCAAAGATAGCTTTGCTAGGGATATTGTGCTTTTACAAATTGTTGGTATCAAGGTTATATTAGTCCATGGGGGCGGTAAAACAATTAACTCATTTTTGGATAGGCTTGAGATTAAAAGCGAATTTATAAATGGACTTAGAGTTACTGATAGCCAGACTATGCAAATAGTGGAGATGGCACTAAGTGGCTTAGTAAATAAAGAGATTACTAGTATGCTAAATAAGCACGGCGCAAGAGCCATAGGAGTTAGCGGTAAAGATGATAATATGCTAAAAGCTAAAGCTATGGATAATGGCAAATATGGCTTTGTAGGCGATATTACCAGCGTAGATGATAGGCTGATTAACTCACTTTTAGATGATGGATTGATACCAGTCATCGCACCAATTGCCATTGGAGAAAACTACGAATCATACAATATCAATGCCGATTTATGTGCTAGTGCGATTGCTAGTAAATTAAGAGCCAATAAGGTAATATTTTTAAGCGATATAAAAGGTGTTTTGGATAAAAATTCAAATTTAATTGGCAAACTTAATGAAAATAGCATTAATGAGCTTAAAAAAGATGGCACAATAAGTGGTGGAATGATACCTAAAATAGATGCGTGTCTAGAGTGTATAAGAAGCGGTGTAGGCTCAGCACATATAATTGATGGTAGAATTTCACACTCATTGCTATTAGAGATTTTCACAGATGAAGGCATAGGGAGTATAATACAATGAAATTTATAATTATAAAATTAGAAAAAGATATGAGTAAAAAGGCGTTAAAAGAGCTTTCAAAGCATAAATCAGTATATGAAATTTACCACTTAAACCAGCACAACGCTAAGAAAATATTAGATATTAACATTGATGATAGTAAAGAGCTTATAGCAATCATAGGCAAATACAAGAAGATTAAATCTATCTTAGAAAGAGATCTCCCTGAGCTTATTAGAAATTTAGAAGCTAGAAAGCTAAATGAGATGAATCCTAAAAGCATTAAGGCGCTAAAAGATATTAATCTACCAAAATTAGTAGGCACTAGAGCTAATTTTACAGATGAAGATAATGAGCCTGTGAATTTGGATTACGCACTTCTTAATCCAGCGGCTAAATATGGCGGATTATACGCTCCAATCAATCTACCATTAATTAGCAAAAAAGAGTTTAAAAAGCTCTCAAATATGGATTATAATAAATTTGCTCTAGAGATTATCAAAAAATTTAACTTCAATATAAGCTTAAATAAATTTAAAAAGGCCATAGATAGATATAATAAATTTGATAAAAGTGCTGTAGAGATCAAAAAAATAAACAAAAATCTATATATAAATGAGCTTTGGCACGGCCCTACAAGAGCCTTTAAAGATATGGCACTTCAGCCTTTTGGAGAGCTTTTAAGTTCGCTTTCTAATGGCAATAAACAGCTAATAATGTGTGCTACAAGCGGAGATACTGGCCCAGCTACTTTAAGCTCATTTGAGAATGCTAAGGATATTAAGGTAGTTTGTCTATACCCTAAAGATGGCACAAGCCAAGTCCAAAGACTCCAAATGATAAATCAAAAGGCGCCAAATCTCAAAGTTATTGGTATTGAGGGTAATTTTGATGATGCGCAACAAGCACTTAAAATGCTATTAAATGATGATGAATTTAAAAACACTCTAAAAGATTTAGGCTACAATCTCAGTGCGGCAAATTCAGTAAATTTTGGTAGAATTTTATTTCAAATAATATATCATATCTATGTCTGTGTGCATATAAACAAAAATGAAAAACCAATTGATATAATCATTCCAAGTGGGAACTTCGGCAACGCACTTGGAGCGTATTACGCTAAAAAAATGGGTGCAAATATCGATAAAATCAAGATAGCTTCTAATAAAAATAATATCTTAACCGAGTTTTTTAATACCGGAATTTACGATCTAAACAACAAAGAGCTAATCCATACAATCAGCCCAGCGATGGATATTTTAATTAGCTCAAACATTGAAAGATTGCTATTTGATAAATTTGGCCCAGTAAGAACTAAAGAGCTAATGGATAACCTAGCAAATAACAAAAAATATGAGCTAACAAACGATGAGTTAGAGGTGCTTAAGGCTGAATTTCAAGCAGATTATTGCGATGATGATGAGTGTATGGAGAATATTTGTAAAGTGGCTAAAAATGGTATATTAATAGACCCACACACTGCTACATGCTTAAAATTAACTCAAGATGATAAAATAAGCGTGATCACCTCAACCGCTCAGTGGGTTAAATTCACTCCAAGTATGATTAAAGCACTAAAAAATAGAGATAGCAGTGATGAACTAGCCGATATGAAGTTGCTAGCTGATAAATATCATATCAAACTTCCAAAAAGCATAATAAAACTATTTAAAGAAGATGAAATTCACACTCAAGTCGTAAAAAAAGATGAGATAAAATCAAATATAATAGATTGGATAAAAAGATGATAATCATACCAGCCCGCCTAGCTTCAACTAGATTTGCTAATAAAATCCTAGCCGATATAGGCGGGATTCCTATGTTTATAAAAACTGCCAAATTAGCCAGTAAATGCGATGAAGTAGCCATAGCTTGCGATGATGAGAATATAGCACAAATCGCAACCAAATTTGGAATAAAAGCCATAATGACAAGCAAAGAGCACAATAGTGGCACTGATAGAATCAACGAAGCGGCTAAAAAGCTAAATTTAAATAGCGATGATATTGTGATAAATCTACAAGCCGATGAGCCATTTTTCGAAGAGAAAAATCTAATTAAATTTAAAGACTTCACCACTCAAAGAATCAAAGATGGGGCTTTTATGACTAGTTGCTTGAAATTTACTAGCTATGAAGAGGCTAAAAACCCAAATTTAGTCAAGGTAATAACCGATAAAGATGATTACGCCATATACTTCTCACGCTCACTAATCCCATATCCAAGGAGTCGTTGCGATCTATATAAAGCACATATTGGGATCTATGGCTATAGCGTAGATACCTTAGCTAGGTTTTGCTCACTTACTACTAAAGAGCTTGAAAATATAGAGAAATTAGAGCAATTAAGAGCCTTATCAAGTGGCAAAAATATAGCTATGCTTGAGATAAATAGTAGTAGCATTGGTATTGATACCATCGAAGATCTCCAAGCTGCTGCAAATAAATTTGGATTTACATCTACTTTACTGCGATGAATACAGCCACAAAAGAGTTAAAATTACACCCAAAAATTTATCAAAAGCTAATGCTATTATACATCATTATTTTAGCTGTATATGGCTCAATGTATGTTTACTCTGGGCTATTTTTTCTATTTACAAATTTTGCAATATGCTTTTTCATATCTACGGCTCTTTATATTGATTTTAACGAGCCAAAATTTGAAAAAATTATAAATTTTTGGATTCAAATTAGTGCCACTTATGCTATGGTTATATCCATAATTACACTAGGCTGGGGATATGGATTTGAGCTATTTTTGCTTGAGTTAATAGGCGTTTGCTATGTATCGCCAATGAAAAATTTATTTATCAAATTTATGCTTCCATCTCTTCAGCTAATTCTATTTATAGTCTTATACTTTACATTTGGAGATCAAGATATTAAATATGGCTCACCAACACTTCAGCATATTAGCTTTCTATTTTGCTTTTTTATGATTGCTATTAAATTTATAGTATTACAAGATAGCCACAGCAATACCTATGCTATGGATATTATCGCTACACAAAATGAGAATATCAGCTATAAAAATATCGCTGAAATTGACTATCTAACTGGCTTATATAATAGAGCTCCAATGAATGAGATAATAGAGCAAAATTTCAAAATGCTATCAAATAAAAAGATTAAATCACTAGCTATTATCCTTTGTGATATAGATAATTTTAAAAGCATAAATGACACCTATGGTCATATATTTGGTGATATAGTTCTATCTAAAGTAGCAGAGATACTAGATAATAAAATATCTAAATTTGGTAAGATTAGTCGCTGGGGCGGAGAGGAATTTTTAGCTATAATTCCAGCTCAAAATATAAAAAGATCAATCCAAATCGCAGAATCTGCTAGAGTAGCCATTCATAATGCCAATCCAAATAAAGTCCCAATTAGTGCTACATTTGGTCTATTATATATAGAAGATGCCATAGATATAAATCAAGCTATTAGCCTTGCTGATAACCTACTTTATCGCGGCAAAAATCAAGGTAAAAATCAAGTAGTATCGGAAAAATATGAATCTAATAAACGATAATCTCTCATTTAATTTCAAATTTGTATTAATGCTATTTTTGTGTGTTACACTTCTATACTCTTTTATATTTTACATGATGAATATGTATATTCTATCTGTTGTCTCATTTTTGGGGCTTTTTGTCTATGCTGTTTCTATTAAATCCATAGATGAAAATGAGTATGATAGGGTATTTTTGCTATCGCATTTGCATATTGTCATATCAGCGGTGTTGGCTACTATTATACTTGGGTGGGATTATGGGTTTTATCTTATTATTATAGCTATTGCATCAACTACATATCTAAATATCTTTAAAAATAGAGTGATTACTTATCTATTAGCTGGATTTGATTTTGCTATTTTTATCTTTGTTTATATGATCTCAAATATATATTTTCCAAAAGAGCCAGGAGAATTTGTAGAGATATTTTATATAAGCAATCTTGCCTTTTTATTATTTTTATTTGTTGTGATATTTAAGGTTTATGGTATCGTAAATCAGATAAATATCAAAGACCTTCACAGATATAGACATGAGCTAAAAACTGCCTCTCAGACAGATCACCTAACAGGTCTTATAAATAAACGAGCACTAAATATAATACTAGCTAAAAAATCCAATAAAACAATCACCATAGCTATGTGCGATATAGATAACTTTAAGAGTATAAATGATAAATTTGGACATAATGTTGGCGATGAAGTATTAAAAACTCTAGCTAAGATATTTACCAAAAATACAAATAAGTCTGATATAGTCTGTCGCTGGGGCGGAGAGGAGTTTGTCATCGTAGCAACCAATACTAGTAGAATAAATTTTATAAACCAAATTCAAAATATCAGATTTATAATCAATCAAACTCCAGTTAAAATCTCTAATAATAAATCCATTCACTTTACAGTAACATTTGGAATTTCAGATAGCGGGACAGATCCAAACAAACTTACAGATCAAGCTGATAAAAGGCTATATAAAGGTAAAAGAAGTGTCAAAAACTGCATAATTGCCAAATAGAGCTTAAATTATAAAATAATACCAAAGATCGCCACACTTGAAATATTATAAGGAGCTTAGTCGTGGCGATCTGAGTTACCAAAAATGGTAACTCTAAAAATATTAATCTACTTTTTCATACTACCTGTTTTATTAAATCTATCATGCCAGCTTAAAGCTTCGCTTAAAATATGTGGAGTATGACCTGGCTTTGGCTGAGCGCACGCTCTATCGAAGTAGTCTTGTAGCATATCTCTATAATCTGGATGAGCTATAGCTATCATCTTTTGCGCTCTCTGTCTTGGACTACAACCTCTTAAATCAGCATATCCATACTCAGTTACAACCACCATAGTATCATGCTCAGTGTGATCAATATGGCTTACAAATGGCACGATTGCAGATATTGCTCCACCCTTTGCTACTGAAGGGGTTAAGAATAGAGATAGATAGCCATTTCTAGCAAAGTCGCCACTACCGCCAATTCCATTCATCATCTGCGTTCCCATAACATTTGTTGAGTTGATATTGCCATATATATCAGCTTCTAGCATACCATTCATAGCTACAACTCCAAGGCGTCTTACTAATTCTGGGCTATTTGATATCTCTTGTGGGCGAAGAATTATATGCTCTTTATAGAAATCAACATTTTTTCTAAATTCCTCTACCGCAGTTGGGCTAAGTGAGAGAGCTGAAGCTGAGGCTAGATCAACGGTGCCGTCTTTTACAAGATCTAGCATACCATCTTGGATAACTTCTGAGTAGCACTCAAGCCCTTTATATCCAGCCTTGCTAAGAGCAGCTAAAACAGCATTAGCTACATTGCCAATACCGCTTTGAAGTGGCAATAATTTGCCTTTTGGTAATCTACCAGCCGCCTCTTCAGCAGCAAAAAATTTAGCTACATTATCCCCAATTGCTATTGATACTTCATCAAGCGGAGTAAAGCTATTTAGCCTATCATCAGTAGAGCTTAATACCACAGCTACAACCTTATCAAAATCCACGCTCATATATGGAGTTCCTATGCGATCTCTAGCAGTTTTAAGCGGGATTGGCTCACGAAATGGCGGCTTTGCTTGGACATAAATATCATGGAAGCCCTCAAGCTCTTTTGGCTGATTGATATTTAGCTCTAATATAACCTTTTTAGCAGCGTTTAGCCAAGCTTGGTTATTGCCTACTGATGTAGTAGGGATTAATTTACCATCTTCTGTAATGCCTGAAATTTCAATAACTGCAAAATCCATATCACCAAAATATCCACACTCCACTTGCCACGCAAGAGATGATAAATGCACATCAAGATACCTAGTCTCACCTGAGTTAATGCGACCTCTCATACTTGGGTCTGTATTAAATGGAGTTCTAAACTCAACACAATTAGCCTTAGCCAAAATACCATCTAAATCCACATCAGTGCTAGCACCTGAATATATACTAATTTTATACTCATTTCCAGCGGCATGTAATTTTTGCGCTCTATTGGCAATTGCAATTGGAACATACAAAGGACTTCCAGCACCGACAAATCCGCTAAATCCGATTTGAGATTTATGCGGGATAAGGGCTGCTGCTTCATCAGCTTTGATAACCTTAGATAAATATCTAGCATCTTTGATACGACTAGTATCATTTATAGTATTGTCAATCATTTTTATCCTTTAATTAAAATTTGACTTGATTATAAGCAAAATTTCTATAATTTCTCTTATAATATTAATAGTAGAAATTTATTTTAAGCCAAATTTAATATTTAAATCGATGGCTTTGCCATACCAGCTTCGACTAAAAAGCAGCTTGGTTGATACTGAACTTTTCTTATCTTATCATACTTAGCATAGCTTAGCACTAATTCATCTTTTGCCCTTGTAACAGCTACATAAAATAGCCTTCTTTCCTCTTCTATATCACTCATTAATTTTGAATTTGGAAATCTACCTTGAGCTAAATCCACCACAAAAACAAGATTAAACTCAAGCCCCTTACTAGCATGAATAGTAAGTAAATTTACCCCTTCGCCTTGGCTCATTTCGCTCTTGCCTAAGGTTAGAAAATTATAAAAATTATCAATATTATTATGGCGGTTGCTAATCTCTAAAAGCACATTAGCCTTTGATATTATACGCTCCATTGCGTTATGTTTTAGCTCATTATCTATATTACCACTTTTTAGCGTTGCTCTTTTGGTTGCTAAAATATCAACTATTATATTGTAAATTTTAGATTTTATTATCGTGTTTATAATCTCATTTGAGCTACTATTTTTATCTAGATTAAGGATTAAATTTCTAAGCTCATATAAAAATATTGCACCATTTTGATTTAAATTTGAGTAATTTAAAATAGGAGATGCCATAAATTCATCATCAAATCCAAGATCACAAAATCTATTTGAAGGTATAAATTCACTAAAATCATCAAACAATCCAAGCTGGTAATTGTGCTTTTTAGTAGAGAGTTTTACACTATTTTTATCTGGATTTCTAAGACCTTTTATTATGCTTCCATGACCTGCTGAGCTTATAATGTCAAAAAGCTCTTTAGCGTGAGCATTACCCACACCCTTAGCATACTCTAATATATGGATAAATGCCATAATATCCCTAGGATTTACCAAAATTGCCACTAGATCAATGAGTGCTTTTATCTCACGAGACTCAAAAAAGCTAATCCCGCCCTTTCTTTTACAGCTTATGCCAAGCTCTTTTAATGCTATCTCTAAGCCATCTGCACTTGAGTTATTACGAAAGATTATGGCGATATCATTTTTATTATATCTGCTATCTGAGATTAGCTGTGCTACAGAGCTATACTGGATAAAAAGCTCATCATAAGTAAGCAAAATTGGGGGTTTGAACTCCCCTTGACGCCCTACTTTAAGGGATTTTGGATATAGGCGTGGGTTGTTAGAAATTACCCTATTTGCTAAGGCTAGGATTTTAGCACTTGAGCGGTAATTTATATTCAAAGAAAACATATTAGAATCTAAATATCTATCTTTAAAGCTACCAATAATCCCTATATTTGCCCCATTAAAAGCGTAAATGCTTTGGTCAAAATCCCCTACACAAAATAGACTTTTAGTATTAAAAGCATCTATTAATGAGCCTTGAAGGGAATTTGTATCTTGATACTCATCAACTAAAATTTCATCAAAATAAATTCTAGCCCCCTTTTTTAGCTCATTTTTCATCTTGATTAATAGATCGTTAAAATCAGCATAATTAAAATTTGCCTTAGTCTCTTCAAACTCACGCAAAATATCATCGTAAATTTCAGCAAATTCGGCCTGATCTGGGTAGTTTAAGCTAAACCAATCTACAAAGCTCTCATCATTAACACAGCTATTACAAAACAAAGAGTATATATCATACAAATACGCCCCGCTATAGCCCTTAATATCGCTAATTCTGTGGAATTGCCTTCTATCTGTAATGCTCTTTAATAGCGTCTTTAGCTCACTAGGCTGCTTTAAGATCACCCCTTTATCAAGAGTTTTTAGGAGTAAATTTGAAACTGAATGAAATGTCCCAGCTGTGATTTGCGATATTGTGGAGCTATCAAAATAACGCTCCAATCTCTCTATCATCTCGCTAGCGGCTTTATTGGTAAATGTTAATAATAAAATTTTATTAGCTTTTATGCCTGAATTTAGAAGGTGAGCTATCCTAGCTACTATTGTGCTAGTTTTGCCAGTTCCTGCACTTGCTATAATGAGATTATGCCCCATAGGTGCTGTAGCGGCTCTATACTGCTCTTTATTTAGCTTTGAAAGTGGCATTTACTTAGCCTTATTTGAGCGATTAATTGCTCTTATATGGGCTTCATAAGTAGAGCTAAATATATGAGCTCCTGTGCTCTTATCTCTTACGAAATATAGATAATTTGTCTTTTTAGGAAAAATTGCTGCCTTAATCGCATCAAAGCTGACATTACAAACCGCATTTGGCGGAAGACCAGCATATTTATAGGTATTATATCTTGAGTTGTCATTAGCTATTCTTTGTGGTGTTATCTTCTCGTGAGAGTGTAGATCATAATTTAGCGTCCCGTCCATCTGTAGTTTCATTCCGATTTTTAACCTATTATATATAACTGAGGCTACAATAGGCATTTCATCTTTATTTGCGGCCTCTTTTTGCACTACTGATGCTATGGTTATAAACTCATACCACCGCCTCTCATCCCACTGCCCAAATATCTTTTTGCTTAGGTTTTCGTGCTGTTTTTTTGAGATATTTATAAGGTAATAAACTAGATGAGCCTCGCTAATTCCAACTGGAATTTTATATGTTTCAGGGACTAAAAACCCCTCTTTAATTGGCGAATTTGCTAGATAATTCCTCATTAATTCATCATAATTTAAGCCAAATTTCTTAGAAATATCATAGAAAAAATATGCCGTAGTCTCTCCAGGAATTAAAGTAATATCTCTCATAGCAGCCTTAGCTGTAGTAAGCTTGTATAAAAAGTCAAATTTGCTAAGAGTGGTCTTACCGATATCTATCCAGCCAGATTGCGGAAATCCCATTAAAACCAAAATGTATTTATCAAATCCATCAACCTTAAAATTTAGTTTAGCTAAATAGGATATAATTTCACCTACGCTTCCTTGTGGCAAATATACGACCTTACTTGTATTCATTGTTTGGGATAGTGATGCGAAAATCGTTAGGAAAAATATGAATAAAATTTCACATATTATATTTAAAAATCGCCTTTTAATGCTGTTTTTAACGCTAATTATAGCCATCTTTGCCCTTTTTATATGGTTAAAAATCGGAATTAAAATAGAATCTTTGGATTTTAACCGATTTAAAATTTCGCAATTATATATAAAATTAGATAACAAAATTACACTAAGAGCAAAAAATATAGATATTTTCCCATCTGATGATAAGCAAAATAGCCAAAAATCATCACTTCAGATTATACATTATGCTAAATGGATTGATATGCTATTTGATAAAATAGAGCTAGAAAACATATCAATTGGTAAGCAAAAATCATACTTCATCTATACAGATAATAAATTTAATCTTGATAGCAAAAAAATCTATATAAACGCACATTTAGCTAGGCAAAATAATAATCTAAATTTAGCCATAAATGAGATAAATATTAAGGATTTTAATACCACAATTAGCGGATATTTAAGGCTAAATTTCTATGATGATAAGCATAGTTTTAATGGCAAATTTAACTCATATGAGCTAAATGGGGATATAAATTTAAATATAGATAAAGATATTTTAAGCTATGAAATTTCAAATGTAAAAGCACCAACCATAGCTCAATTTATGGACGCTTTAGCTGGTGCAATAAGCCTAGATAGCGAGGTTAAAAATTGGATTTATGGATATATCATTGCTAGTGATTATAGGCTTGAGATTTTGCGTGGAGAGTTTAATCTTAAGAGTAATGACCCACTTATTTCTAAAATATATGGCAAAGCAAGTGCTAATATGCCAGTTGTCAAATTCCACCCAAATCTCCCAGCGGCAACTGCTAACTCTGTTATAATCACATTTGAAAACTCAAATTTGATATTTGATATCAAAGAGCCAGTTTATCAAGACCAAATAGCCGATATAGGACTTAGTATAAACAATCTAGATAAAAACTCAAATTTAATCTTAGATATTAGCACAAAATCTCTATATAATAGTAGTATCAACGATATACTAAAAGCCTATGATATAGGAATTCCAATATTACAAAATAGCGGATCTCTTGATACTAAATTGCGTCTTGATATAAACCTTAATAGCTCAAATCTTAAAGCTGATGGGGAGTTTATACTAGATGATAGCGTTATAGATATAGCAGGGGCTAAATTTAGCTCCAAACACGCCAAAATAATTCTAAAAGATAATAAAATCACAATCCAAGACGCACATATACAAAATGATATTTTTGATTCTAATTTCACTGCTTTGATAGATGCTAGTAGCAAAGTAGCGCAATTTAATACCAAATTTAACTCACTGAAAATTCCAAATCTACTTGATATTAAAGATTTAGATGATAATATCACTTTAGAATTTGCTAGCGATACTATAATTAGCTCAAAAGCCCTAGGCTATAGTATAAATTTAAATCAGCCAATAAAAATAGATATCCCTAGCATTTCCCCGCTTAAGCCATATTCTAAGCTGATAAATGACCTAAACATAACCAAAGCCAATATATCAATCATAACTGATGATTTTAGCAATATTACAGCTAGGGCAAGTGATGTAAATTTTAATTTACCAATCATAAATAAAAAAGATGAGAGCTACACTAAGGATAACTTCACCATACAAATTAGCGATGTTATAGATATTAAAAGCGATAGTGGAGTGATAAATGCAACCATTATAAATGATGAGATCAATCTATTTTTAAACTCAGCTAAAATTTCCATAGATTCAAAAGCGGCAAAAAGTAGCTTAGATACCAATATAAATTTCATAGCTAATAATACAGCCATAAATGCTACTGATATTAATAAAAGCGTTTTATTTGAGCATTTTAGCGGTAGCAAGAAAAAAGATGAGTTTAGATTTGACGGGGAATTTGATGGGGGATATATATCTTTAACTGAAGGGAAAGATATATTAAAAGCAAGGGGAAATGGCATATCAGCTCAAACCGTAAATGATATTTTAGACTTTAATAGCTTTAGTGAAGGTATATTTGGGATTAAACTAATAGGCAAAAGTAGTAAAAATTTTAAGGCTGATTTAGAGCTACAAAACACATATTTAAAAGATTATATAATCTACCAACAGCTCTTAACTTTCTTAAATTCCGTTCCATCTTTGCTTATATTTAAAGTTCCTGATTTTAATACCAAAGGTTTTAGTGTTAAAAATGGAAATATAAGAATTCAAAGAGTTGATGATAATCTTACCATACACGCCATAGATATAGAAGGAGCAAGTGCAGATATAGTAGGTAGCGGGAGTATAAATTTAAAAGATAATAGCCTAGATATAACCTTGGAGTTAAAACTCCTAAAAGACGCTAGTACCATAATAGATAAGATACCTTTGGTTAATCACATATTATTAGGCAAAGATAAAAGCATATCAACCATCATCGCCATAAAAGGGACAATAGATGAGCCAGATATTCAAACTCAAGTGATAAATGATGTCTTAAAAACCCCATTTAATATAATTAAAAATACACTAACCCTGCCCTTTGTGATATTTGAGTAGTGTTGGTTAAATTTAGTTAGTTATAATATTGATAAATCAAAAGGAGAATATATGCAAAAACATCAATTTCAAACACAAGTGAGCGATCTTTTAAATTTAATGATCCACTCACTCTACTCTAATAAAGAGATATTCTTAAGAGAGTTAATCTCAAATGCAAGCGATGCATTAGATAAGCTAAACTATCTAAGCCTAACTAATGATGAGTATAAATCGCTTGAGTATAGCCCTAGAATCGATATTAAACTAGATAAAGAGAGTAAGACCTTAATAATTACAGATAATGGTATAGGTATGGATGAAGATGACCTAATCAACAATCTAGGCACTATCGCAAGGAGCGGAACTAAAGGCTTCATAGAATCCATGAGCGGAGATGCGAAAAAAGATAGCTCTTTAATAGGTCAATTTGGGGTTGGATTTTACTCAGCATTTATGGTAGCTAACAAAATAGAAGTTATCAGTCGCAAAGCCCTAAGTAGCGATGCATATAAATGGAGTAGCGATACAAATGGATATGAAATTTCAAAATCCACGCTAGATAGCCACGGCACACAGATCACTCTATACCTTAATGATGATGAATTTACAGATAGTTTTAGAATAGAAAATATCATTACAAAATACTCAAATCACATTCCATATCCTATCTATATGGATAGAGATGAGTGGATAGCCCCACAAGATGAGAACAAAGAGGGCCATTATGAGAGCAAAAACTCTCAAATCAACAAAGCAAGCGCCCTATGGAGAATGAGTAAATCTACTTTAAAAGATAGCGATTACAATGACTTTTATAAGCAAATAAGCCACGATAGTAGCGATCCACTACTGCATATCCATACAAAAGCAGAGGGCAAAATAGAGTATTCTACCCTATTTTATATCCCATCAACTCAACCATTTGATCTATTTAGAGTAGATTATCAAAGCGGTGTAAAACTCTATGTTAAGCGTGTATTTATCACTGATGACGCTAAAGAGCTTCTACCACCATATCTTAGATTTGTGCGTGGGGTTATGGATGTAGAAGATATCCCATTAAATGTAAGCCGTGAAATCTTACAAGAGAATAAAATTCTAACCGCAGTCAAAGACCAAAGCGTCAAAAAAATCTTAAGCGAATTAGAAAAACTACTAAATAACGATAAAGAAAAATACTCCAAGCTCTACTCTCTTTTTGGTAATGTTATCAAAGAGGGCCTATATGGATTTAATGCTAATAAAGATAATATCTTAAATTTATGCCTATTTAAATCCACTCTAAACGACAAGCCAATCACGCTAAAAGAGTATAAAGCCGCAATGAAAGAAGATCAAAAATCGATATATTATATCAGCGGCCAAAATGAGAGTATGCTACGAAACTCACCACTTCTAGAAGGATTTAAATCCAAAGGGATAAATGTTCTAATCTGTGATGAAGAGATAGATACAATAGTCTTGCCTATGGTAAATGAGTATGACTCCACGCCATTTAAGAGCATAAATAGCTCTGATATAGATAGCGAGATAACTAGCAGTGAAATTTCAACTAGTGATGAAACAAACGCCCTAATAAGCAAAATAAAAGAGATCTTAAAAGATGAAGTCAAAGATGTCAAAATATCAAATCGCCTAAGCGACTCCGTAGCGTGCCTAATCTATGACAAAAACGACCCAGATTATGCTATGCAAACTTTATTAAAACAGATGGGTCAAGAAGCACCAAAAATCAAGCCAATCTTAGAGATCAATCCAAATCACGAAATCATCACCAAATTAGCTAATAACGAATTGATGATAAACGATGTTGCTATACTAATCCTAAATATGGCTAAAATCAGCGAAGGTATGAGCATAGAAAATCCAAGCGAATTTAGCTCTAAACTTGCTAAAATTATATCCAAAGCTCTATAAATTTACTCTGCCCTACTCTGGGCGGAGATACTCTATCAAACTGAAATTTATAAATAAATTTAATTATAATGTTACGATTATACACACTCAAACGATTTTTTTAAACAATTTTTATAATTTATCTTAAATTTAATAATAATTTACGCTAAAATTAAATTTCACAAAATTTTTATCGATAGGAGTCTATATGCAATGGACACAGATATATGATCCACTTGGCAATATATGGCTAAGTGCGTTGGTGGCGTTTTTGCCAATTTTATGTTTTTTGGTTTCGCTTTTAGTTTTTAAGCTAAAAGGCTATATGGCTGCTTTTTTAACAGTTATTTTGGCTTCTGTTTTGGCGTTATTTGTATATGATATGCCTTTTTCTCTCATCGGTGCTAGCTTCGTTCAAGGCTTCGCACAAGGTATGTGGCCGATCGCTTGGATCATCATCGCTGCGATATTCTTATACAAACTTTCAGTTAAATCTGGCTCATTTGAAGTTATCAAACAAAGCGTTATTAGCATCACTCCAGACCACAGAATTCAAGTTATCTTAATTGGATTTTGTTTTGGTTCATTCTTAGAAGGTGCTATCGGTTTTGGTGGCCCAGTTGCTATCACTGCTGCGCTTTTAGTTGGTCTTGGACTTAAGCCTTTATATGCTGCTGGATTGTGTCTGATAGCTAATACTGCTCCTGTTGCCTTTGGTGCTGTGGGTATTCCTATTATTGCGATGGCGAATTTGGTTGGTGTAGAACAATATGAAGTCTCAGCGATGGTTGGTAGAATGCTAGTTCCACTTAGCCTTACTGTTCCATTTTTCATTGTATTTTTAATGGATGGATTTAAAGGTGTTAAAGAGACATTTCCTGCAATTTTAGTAGCTGCAATTAGCTTTACTGCTACACAATTTATCAGCTCAAACTACCTTGGTGCCGAGCTTCCTGATATTGTTTCTGCTGTTGTATCCCTTATTTGTACTACTGCATTTTTGAAAATTTGGAAACCATCTAATATATTTAGACTTGATGACCAAACAGACTTTACAAGCAAAACCGAACTTAGTAACGGCCAAATATTCAAAGCTTGGCTACCATTTATCCTATTAATCGCTTGTATAATTCTATGGACTCAACCATGGTTTAAAGCGCTATTTGCTAAAGGCGGAATATTTGATTACACAGTTGTAACTCTAGCTGCTAACAATGTAGGCACAAGCATAGTTGATGCTACTGGTAAGGCTATTGGGTTAAATTTAAATATCAGCTTTGTAGGCCTTCAAGCTGGCACCGCTATATTACTAGCTGCTTTCTTATCAATTTGGTTTTTAAAAATCAAAGCCAACGATGCCGCAGATTGCTTCTGGGATACACTAAAAGAGATGGCGATTCCTTGTATTACAATCGGTCTTGTTGTATCATTTGCCTTTATCGCTAAAAACGCTGCTATGAGTACAACTCTAGGTCTTGCCTTTGCTCAAACTGGCGATGCTTTTGCCTTCTTTAGCCCTGTGATTGGCTAGATAGGCGTATTCTTAACAGGTTCGGATACAAGCTCAAATCTTCTATTTGGCCCACTTCAACAAGTTAGTGCTAGAGAGCTTGGTGTTGGCGAAGCACTATTTTTAGCAGCTAACTCTGTTGGTGGTGTCGTAGGTAAGATGATAAGCCCACAAAGTATCGCTATAGCGTGCGCTGCTGTTGGTTTAGTAGGTCGTGAGAGTGAGCTATTTAAATTCACACTTAAATACTCAGTTGCTTTCATTATCTTAATTGGTATTTGGACTTTAATCATCGCATTCTTTATGCAAGGAATTATCCCAGATATCGTACTTAAGGGTTAATATCTATGAGAAAAGTATATTTTTTCGCTACTTGCCTTGGTAGTGCTGCTATGCAAGATAGCGTTTTAAATGCTATTAAACTTCTACGCCGCCAGGGCGTGGAGGTGATTTTCAAAAAAAATCAAACCTGTTGCTCTCAACCATCTTTTAATAGCGGATATTTTGATGAGAGTAGAGCCGTAGCTATGCATAATATAAATTTATTTGATGAAGATATCCCGATTATCGTCCCTAGTGGCTCTTGCGCTGGTATGATGGGGCATGATTATTTAGAGCTTTTTGAAGGCAGTAGCGAATTTGACAAGGTTCAAAAATTCGCCGCTAGGGTATATGATCTAAGTCAATACTTAGATGAAATTCTAAAAGTAGATTACCAAGATAAAGGCGATAAAATCAAAGTCGCATGGCACTCTAATTGCCACGCTTTAAGAGTAGCTAAAAGCGTAGAATCTAGCAAAAATTTAATCCGCAAACTATCAAATGTAGAGTTAATCGAGCTTGAACATGAAGAGGAGTGCTGCGGATTTGGTGGGACATTCTCAATCAAAGAGAGCGATATCTCAAACGCAATGGCACTAGCCAAAATAGAAGATATCAAAAATACAGGTGCTAGCTACTTGATAAGTGGCGATGGTGGTTGCTTATTAAATATTTCAGGCACAATGAAACGAAATGGCGTAGATATCAAATGTCTTCATCTATATGATTTCTTGATTAAACGCTTAGAAGGAGTATCTCTATGAGTAAAAAAATGCCACACGAACAAATCGTAAAAATCAAACTTGGCGATACTCAATTAAGACAAAATCTCACAGTCGCTATGCACACCTTACAAAAAAACCGCCTAAATGTGATAAATGCGAAATTTAATAATTGGCAAGGATTAAGAGATAAGGCTAAAAAAGCTAAAAATAACGCCCTAATGTCTCTTAGCGATAGATTAATTGAATTCGAAAAAAATGCCACAAAAAACGGCATTAAAGTCCATTGGGCTAGCTCAGCTACTGATGCTTGTGAGATAATATATGAGTTAATGCGCCAAAACAATATCAAAAAGATATTAAAAGGCAAATCTATGGCTAGCGAAGAGATCGGCCTTAATCACTATCTAGCTAATAAGGGATTAAATGCTGTTGAGACTGACCTTGGTGAGCTAATAATACAATTAAATGATGAAGCACCAGTCCATATAGTCGTCCCAGCAATCCATAAAAATCGCAATGAAATAGGCAAAATTTTTCAAGAAAAATTAGGCTCAAATTTAGAAAGCGAACCAGAAAAACTAAATCAAATAGCTAGAAAACATTTAAGAGATCAGTTTGAAGGCTTAGAGATGGGGCTTAGTGGTGTGAATTTCGCTATGTCTAAAGAGGGCGCATTTTGGCTCATTGAAAATGAAGGAAATGGTAGAATGTGTACTACCGCTCCTAAAATCCATGTTGCACTTTGTGGGATTGAGAAGGTTATGGAGAGCTTTGAAGATGCTGCTACTATGGTTCATCTACTCACACCATCAGCCACGGGACAATTCATCCCTACATATAACAACATAATCACAGCCCCAAGAAATGATGAATTCGATGGGCCCAAAGAGGTTCATTTGATACTATTTGATCATCACAGAAGTGATATGCTAGCTCATCATGACTACTATGAGGCTCTTAGATGTATTAGATGTGGGGCGTGTATGAATTTCTGCCCTGTATATGACAAAATCGGCGGCCATAGCTATCAAACTATCTATCCAGGGCCTATTGGCGAAGTTATTAGCCCAAATATCTTTGGTATGGAAGCAACCGGTGACATACTTACATTTTGTTCGCTTTGTGGTAGATGTAGTGAGGTTTGCCCTGTTAGAATCCCGCTAGCTGATCTAATTAGAAAGCTAAGAGCAAATAAAGTTGGCCAAGGCAAAAATCCACCACTTAGCACGCAAAATAGCCATAAAAATAGAGCCGAAGCATTTGCGATGAAGCAGTTTGCTAAGATCGCTACAAATGGTGCTTTATGGAGATTTAGCCTTAGTAAAACTCATCTATTTAACTCAGTTTTACATAAATTCCAAAACTCAATCCCAGTTATAAAAAGCTGGAGCCAATACAAAGAGCTACCACAGATTAAAAAAGATCTATATAAAGAGCTTGAAAATATGGAAGGAGTTCGCTATGAATAGAATAGATGAAATTTCAGCTAAATCAAAAAATTTAATTCTTTCTCGCTTAAAAGATAGCTACAAAATCACAGGCCATGAATCCACTCCTAGCATAGATCCAGTAGAGCATATCCAAACTACAGATAATGCTCTTACTGAAATGAAGCAAAAAATGAGCGATAACAAATATATCGTCCATGAGTGCGAGCCATCAGCTCTAGAAGATACGATAAATGAGGTTGTAGCTAGCTATGGGTATAAAAAAATGATCTATGGAAGTGGGTTGAATTTAAATTTAGATAAGATTAAAGCTGATCAAAAAATCTGCTTCGATAAGCCTATAGAAGAGCTAAGAAGCGATGTATTTCATAGTGAGTTCTCTATAGTTCATGCCGAATACGGCGTCAGCTCTCATGGCGTAGCATTGCTAAAATCTAGCCAAGCTCAACCTAGAATGCTAAGTCTAGCTCCAAATCTTTGTATAGTTTTACTTAAAAAAGATAAAGTCAAAAACTCACTAGTAAGCGCTCTAAACGCTCTAAAAGTCGATCAAAACGGCAAATTACCAAGCAATATTTTATTTATCGCTGGGCCATCTAGGACAGCCGATATAGAGCTTATAACTGTTTTTGGCGTTCATGGCTCACAAAAAGCACATTTAATTTTATATTAAAATCGCATGGAGAGACTCTCCATGCCAATTATCTATCTTTAAAATCTCTTAAAATCACTCTAAATTTAGTTTGATTATCGCCACTTTCACACTCGATACTAAGACCAAGCTCATCACAATATCGCTTAACCAAACTAAGCCCAATCCCAAAGCCACCATTTTGCGTATCAAAACGGCTGAATTTATCATAGATTTTGTCTATATTCTCTTTAGAGATAGTAGCTCCAAAGTTGATTATCTCAAAGCTATTTTGGTCTAAATTGATAATAATTTTGGAATTTTTGTTACTATATTTTATCGCATTTGATATGAGATTATCTAATATTTTACCAACTTTTTGTATATCGCTAGATAGCTCAAAAGAGTTAGAATTAATCTCAAATTTAAGCCCCTTTGAATTAGCTGAAAGCTCAAATAGCTTAATGCGACTCTCAAGCAGAGTTTGGATATTAAATTTACTAATAACATTTGGATTATTCTTTAAATTCAAAGCCAAATCATTATAAATTCCACTCAGAGTTTTGGCTGCTATTTTGATATTTTCTAAATATTTTGGTGGATTTTTATCAAACATCTCACTACTCATAAGTATCACACTCAAAGGAGTATTAATCTCATGCGTAGTATCTGTGATAAAGTTATTAAGCGCTTTTATCTGCGCTAAAAGTGGCAAATACGCAAGCTTAACCAAAACAAAAGCAATAAGCCCAACTAAAACAAAAACCGCCCCAGCAATAAGCCACACACGCCAAAAAAGCTGATTTATATCCTTAATAGTATCTTCGCTTTTTAACTCTACAAATAGCTCTATTGCTCGCCTTTTTGAGTGGATATTCTCTCTCATATACAAAGCATCAGAAGTCTCATAAAATTTATCTTTAAATTTAGGAATATCAAAGCTTTTATATATATACTTATTTGTTTTAATATTATAAAGATTGATTGGGTAAAGACTTGCTAGTTTCATAATATTATCTATATTATCATTTAAGCGAAGAAGGTACTCAAGCTCTTTAGCAAATGCCTCCATACGTATCATATCTCGTTTGATTATATCGAATTTGGCCTCTTTATAATACATAGTGGCAAATCCGATTAAAAAAATCATACTAGAGAGAGTATATAGCAAAAATATTGGTAAAATATACTTTTTACTATACATATTCATAGCCTATTTTTGGATGCGAGATTATCCTCTCCTCGCCTATGATTTTGCGTAAATTTCTGATATAAACTCTTAAGCTAAGCTCACTTGGTATTTGCCCATAATCCCATAAATTCATATAAATCTCATCTCTGCTTAATATTTTGCCACGATTTTTTAATAATAATACTAGCAAATCAGCCTCTTTTTTAGCAATTTGGACTATTTTATTATCTTTGATTAGCTTTTTTTGGATTATATCAAATTTTATATTTGGAGAAATTTCTACATAGCTATCACTACTTGAGTGGCTAAATTTGCGTTTTAAGATATTATCTACCCTTAAATGTAACTCTGCTAATTCAAATGGCTTTTTGATATAGTCATCGCAACCACTTTTAAACCCTTTGGCTAAATCACTTATATCATTTAACGATGTTATAAAAATAGATGGAGTATCTACTCCTGAGCTTCTAAGATTACTAAGCAACTCAAAGCCATTACCCCCAATAATCTTAACATCAAAGATAAAAATATCAAATTTACCCTCATACGCTAGGCTTAATCCATCATCATAGTTATCACTACTTACTACTTCATAGCCTTGCTCTGTAAGATAATCTTTAATCATCTCACAAAGCATTGGCTCATCTTCTATAAGAAGTATTTTGCTACTCACAATCTATCTCGCCGGGCAATCTAAATTTATACAATTTGGATAGTCATAGGTAAATTTACCTGGACGCTCGTGATGATATTTTACTCTTTTACCAGCACAAATTCCCTTATAAAACTTCTCATCTTTACCTAGTTTTGCCATATTTTGACGCATTTGGTATCTAAATTCCTTATAAAATTCCTCTTTTTGTTTAGCATCCATATTTTGGGTTGCTTTTGTTATTTTGTCGTGAATTTTATCGCAACCTTCTTGAATTTTATAATACTCCCTACTAGCTTCTTTTTTAAACTCAAACATCTCTTTGCTTAAACTAGCTGGGCTATCAGCACCAAATGCTATACTACTACCTACCATAGCTATTAAGGCTATACTTAACACTTTTTTCATCTTAAATCCTTTGTATTAAAATATAGCGAAATTATATATAGATCTTGTTGAAAAAATGTGAATTTAAAAAAGAGAGTTGAATTTTTCTATAAAAACTAATGGATCGACTTGAATATTTTGCACTACCACACCAAAGTGTAAATGTGGGCCACTTACCCTACCAGTTGCACCACTTAGACCGATTTTATCGCCTTTAAGAACCTTTTGCCCTACTTTAACATCAATTCTATCTAGATGGTAATACTGAGTGTAAATCCCGCCACCATGGTCTATCACAACGCTCTTTCCAGCATAATATCTATCTTTAGCGATTCTTACAATGCCATCATTAGCACTTATCACACTCTGCCCTATAGCCGCCCTATAATCAACCCCACCATGATAGCTTTTAACACTACCATTAAACACTCTAGCATTCCCATACTGACTGGTAATAAAGCTATTCATCGGAGATATAAACTGGCTATTTACTAGCAAATTTGGACTAAAAGTCCTATATATCTGCGTAGCCTCATCTCTTTCTTTTTCTATGCGTTTCATCACATTTTTAGGTGGATTTGCCTTTGCTGGAGCTACGCTTATACTCTCTTTTTTATAGCTTTTTTGTTCTAATTTTAATAACATTGAGCTACTTTGATTATTTAAGCTATTTGTGATATTTATATCATTTTTAGCATAATAGCTCACAGGAATAAAAGCTACTTTTACCCCATCTTTCTTAGGGTGATCTAGCCATAACGAGCTTTTATCATTAACCCTTAGCTCTCCTGCGTAATCTGACTCAATGCTAATAATCTCTAATCCACCATTAAATATAGTATTACCCCAGCTAAATAGAGCAAAAATCAAAAGAGAGAAAACTACTCGCATAATCAAACTGAATATAGGGATAAAAATCTTTTTCTACTAATTGGAGAGTATCCATTTAGCTGTTCATACGCCTCTTCTGTATCGCCATCTGTTAGCTCTTTAATCTTTTCAATAAGCTCATAAAGCTCTTCATCATCTAAATTTTCAAACTCCCCACACTCTTCTAAAACCTCTTGTATAATCGCTTCTAATTCTAATTCATCAAAACTCACTATGTCTCCTTAAAAAATTTTCGCAATAATACCCAAAATTCCTTAATCTAACTTTGAAATTTATATTTTGATAATTAAATTTATGCTAAAATTCCAACCAAATTTTTGGAGCTATGATGAGAATTTTACATTTAATACTACCTTGTTTAATCTGCCTTAGTGGCTGTGCTCAAAAGAGTCAGAATATAGATGATTTATCCATACAATCATACAATATAGAAGTGGATTTTATGGATGCAAATGAGCATAATAAAAGAGATATAATGCTTGGATACAATGATATACTACACGATGTTCAAATAGACTCAAATAAAGATAATTTAACGCTTATAATAAGTGGAAAAAAGGCTATAAATAGAATTAAATTTGATGAAATTTCAAGCAAAATCGCACAATATCTAAAAAATCATAGAGAGCAAAATAAAATAGCAATCGAGTATCATCTAGATTCTAAAAAGCTATTTAAAGCCCTATTTTAATCTTTAAATTTCATTTAAAATCGATCCCTTAAAGCGGGATCTAAAATCATATAGTTATCTCTTTAATATCAGCTACTTTTAAGAATGCTTGGTAAATTTGACCAATTATCGATATACGATTTGCCTTAATCTTTGGATCATCGCTATTAATCATAACATTATCAAAATACTCATCAATTTGTGGCTTGAGATTAAATAGAGTTGATAAATAGCCCTTTGTATCGCTAATATCTAGCTTTAAAGAGATAAATGCTAGGTGTAATGCTCTTTCGCTCTCATGCTCCATTAGACTCTCATCTACTTTGATAATTTTGCTATCTTTAATGATATTAGCTAATCGCTTAAATGTGGAGAAATTCTCTTTAAATTCGCTATCTTTGCTGATTTCATCTAGAGCGATTATTGCTGAGTTTAATCTCTTAATATCGCTTATACCGCTATTTAAACAAGCTTTTATAACCGATGGATTAGCACTATACATAGTATAAAGCCTATCTGTGATAAATTCCTCTAAGCTATTTAAGTTAAATTTAGCATAATTTTTAGCTATTAAAGATAGGATTTTTTTAATATCAAACTCTATATTTAAATTTAAAACAATGCGTATAATCCCAGCTGCGGCTCGCCTTAATGCGTATGGGTCTTTATTGCCTGTTGGGATTTTATTTATACTAAATAACCCCATCAAAGTATCAAGCTTAGAAGATAGTGCTACCATACTAGAAAAGTAGCTCTTAGGACAAACGCTACCCTCTTTATTAGGCAGATACTGCTCTTTTATAGCCTCAACTACAAAGCGATTTTCCTTTCTATACTGAGCGTAATAGCTCCCCATAATCCCTTGAAGATCAGTAAATTCATACACCATCGAGGTAGTAAGATCAGCCTTACTAAGCATCACAGCACGATCAAGCTCATCTATAAACTCACCGCCAAACTCATCTTTAAGCTCTTTTTCATAGATTTTAGCTAGCTCTCTTGCAATATCACGCTCTCTAATCTCTTTATCATACATTGAGCCAAGACCGGCTAAATAGGTGATATTTTTTAATTTCGCTGAGCTAAACTCACTAGCTAAATCACTCTCCCAAAAAAATTTAGCATCACTAAGTCTAGCTCTTAGCACCTTTTCATTGCCTTTGATTATTAAATTTGAATCGCTGCTAATAGAATTGCTAACTACCACAAAGTGATTGCTTAATTTTCCATCTTGATTATATAATGGGAAATATCGCTGATTTTCCTTCATAGAAGTAACAATAACCTCGCTTGGCACCTCTAAAAATTCCTTTTCAAAGCTACCCATAAGCGCGGTAGGCATCTCTGTAATAGCCACAACTTCATCTAGCAAATCCTCATCTAATTCGATTTTTAAACCACTATTTTGCTCTATTTGTTTAAATTCATTTAAGATTTTTTGGCGTCTATTATCAGCATTAAGGATAACTCCATTAAGCTCTAAAGCACTATAATACTCATCTATACTACTAAATTTTACCATCTCATAGCCATAATATCTATGCGGATAAAATGCCATTTGCGACCTAACGCCATAAATCTCCATATCCACTAATTCATCATCCAAAACCGCTACAATAGATCTAATCGGACGGATAAACTCATACTTGCCATCTCCCCATCTCATAGATTTACCGAAATTTAAAGATGATATAAACTTATTTATAACCTTATCAAGCAGATTTTTACTCAAATCTCCCTTAATCACGCTCTTATGATACAAAACCTCTTTGCCATTAATATTTTCAAATTTCAGCTCATCTAAGCTTATACTGCACTTTTTGGCAAATCCTATCGCCGCTGCGGACCAATTATGATCACTACCTAGCGCCACATGCTTTGGTGCGCCGATACTCTCAACCACCTTATCACCAGCGAATTCATCCATATCACCATGCAATACAACTCTTCTAGGGGTATAATCAAGCTTAAAATCACACTTAATATTATACTCATCTAATACGGCTTTAAATTTAGGCTTGATATTGCCAAGCTCTTTTAAAAATGGTATCGCAGGAAGCTCTTCTACTCCAATTTCAATCAACATTCTCATTACTCTCTCCATCTATTTTTTGCTTTTTATCCTTAGCTGCCTTTCTAGCAGCTACTATCTCATCTCTAATCCTATTTTTCTCCATCATTTGGCGATTAAACCCAACGACAAGGACAAAAATAATAAATATAACGACAACCCAACCCATAAAACCTAAAAAATCACTCAATTATCAGCTCCTTTTGCCCCTTATAATTCCAAACAACAGCCCTTTTAACCGCTATTTTCCCATCGCTTATTTTACGATTTGGGGAGTAAATTTTAAATTTATCTTTAGATATTTTAGCAAATCCACCACTAATATCTAAAGTAATATCACCTATCACATCGCCACTTGTAGCTATACTAATATCTTTTTTATCCATTAAATACTTGCTCTCATCTGCTTTAAATTCAGTATCTACACTTATATAAGATAGGCTAGTAACTTCGATATTTCCTTTATAATTCTCAATTTTATTTACCACCGCTTCAACCTTAGCCCCAACGCTAAGCGATGGATTTTTCTCATAGATATAAATTCCACGCCTACTCTCATCGCAGATTATATAGCCATTTTTATCCTTATACACAATTACCCCAGTGATTTTAGCCCTTTGTTTGGTAGATTTAATCTGATTAATCGATACCTTAGGCAGATCTTCAAAGAGTGATTTTGTGCTTAGAGTTGCATATATAGGGTAGTGATCAGAGTAGCTTTTATCCATAAAATTTGCCTTAAAAACGCCAAAACTTCCATCTTTATAACGCAAATTTCCACCCATTAAATCACTACTTAATATTATATGATCAATCGCACTCTTGCCATTTTTATAGCTACTTCTTTGACTAGCAGGGACAAACTCCCATAAATTCGTCCATTCATCAAGATCATTAAGCAGAAATTTATATCCATAATTGCTATTTAAATCGCCTAAAATCACCCCATTTTTACTATTTTTTACAGCCTTTTTCATAGTATCGGCTGCGGCAATTCTGCTTTTAAGTGGATTTTTAGCCGCTGGAAAATGAGCTACAAAAAACTCAACACTATAACCATCAAATTCAACCCTACTCATCAATATCGGCCTAGTTTTGACATTTGGCACTATATAAACCATACTATCACTAATCCTATATCTACTAAGCAGTCCAAGCCCTACTGGGGCACCCTTTGTGGTAGCAAATTTATAATATTTATATCCGCTTAAATCGGCCAATTTTTCAATTACATTTTGATTTTCAATCTCATTTAAAGCGATAATATCAGCATCTAATTCCTTTAAAACTCTAGCGATTTTTTGCAATTTTTGATGATACTTCGCACTATTCCATCTATTTGATTTAAAATCAGCATACTCGCTACCGCTAATCTTATCATCAAAAAGATTTTCAACATTATATGTAGCGATCTTTAACTCCGATGAAAACAGCACTCCAAAAAGCAGCATAAAAGCAATCAAAACTCGCATACACTATCCCTAAAATCAAATTTATCTATATTTTGGCGGATAGCCTCATAGGTAATAATCCCCACACTAGTGGCTAAATTCAGGCTTCTTCCTTGGCTTGTCATCGGAATTGTGATGCAATTATCCCTATTTAATCTCATCAGCTCAAGAGGCAACCCACAATCCTCACCACCAAAAATCAGATAATCTTCTGGATTAAATTTAGCCTTAAAATATAATTTATTACACTTAGTGGTCGCAAAGAAAAATCTATCCTTAAACTCCAAATTCGCCTCTAAAAACTCCCCTAAACTCTCCCAAATTATGGGATTTAAATTCGCCCAGTAGTCAAGTCCAGCACGCCTTAAATGCTTATCATCAATCTCAAATCCAAGAGGCTTAACTAGGTGTAATTTAGCTCCGCAATTTACACACATTCTACCGATACTACCGGTATTTGTGTGAATTTTTGGATTTACAAGAACGATATTAAACATTAAAATATCACCGTTTTATTATTATAAACAAAAACTCTCTCATCAAAAACAAGATTTAAAGCATTGCTAAGCACCATTTTTTCCACATCTCTACCAGCTTTTTGCATATCTTTCCAATTCATTTCGTGATTTACCCTTATAACATCTTGAGTGATAATTGGCCCTTCATCTAAATCATCAGTAACAAAATGCGCCGTAGCTCCGATAATCTTCACGCCACGCTCATAGGCTTGTTTATACGGATTTGCTCCGATAAATGCTGGTAAAAATGAGTGATGGATATTAATAATCTTTTTTGGATATTGCTTGACAAAATTAGGACTTAAAATTCTCATATATTTAGCCAAAACCATATAGTCAAATTTATATTTTGCCAACTCATTTAATACCAGCTTCTCATGCTCACTTCGCTCTATTTTATCGGCATTAATATAGATAAAAGGTATATCAAATTTATCGCTTAATGGACGCAAAGTATCGTGATTAGCAATCACAGCTAAAATATTTGCGTTTAAATCCCCGCTACTATGCTTAATAAGCAAATCACCTAAGCAGTGGTTCTCTTTTGTAGCTAGGATTACTATATCTTTTTTCTTAATAGCTTCAAAAAATATCACACTATCACTTGGTAAATATGCACTTAAAGTATTCTTAAACTCAATAGTATTTACCTGCCCTACAACCACAGCACGCATATAAAATCTACTATTTTCATGATCTACAAATTCACTCGTGCTAACATAGTTTAATCCATGCTTAAATACAATTTCACTAACTCGTAAAATGAGACCCTTTTCATCATTACAATCAATCTTTAAAATATAATCCACAATATCTCCAAAAATTTTAGAAAAATTCGGTAGATTATACAATTTTTTTGCTAAAAATTAGCCAAAATTAACCGCTTTGCTTATATATCAAAATTAACTATTTTTAATAATTTTAGCCAAAAAAAATGCGTCCATATCACAATCTGGTAAAATTCTAAGCCCAAATTCCCCCACAATCTCACTATCTAAACCAAAGCTAACTGGCTCAATGCTAATATCAAATTTAGAGTTCAACCCATTTTTTACCACCTCTTCATTTTCACATTCAAAAAATGTACAAGTGCTATAAACCACGCTTCCACCTGGCTTTAAAGCTGTAAGAGCTGAATTTAAAAGCTGCTTTTGTAATCTTGATATGGCCTTAATCTCTTTAGCTGATTTTTCCACAAACCCATCACCAAAATGCAAATAGCTAGAGCATGGTGCATCTAGCAAAATCTTATCAAATCTACCCACGCAAGTTCTTGAGATGCTCCTTGCGTCTTTATTATAAGCTCTCACCCACTCGCAACCATATTTATTTAAATTTGCCTTTAATGTGTAAAATCTCTTGCTATCGCTCTCTATCACTGCTAAACTAGCATTATTTCCCATCATATTTGCTAATGCAATGCTCTTTCCACCTGGACTAGCACACATATCCAAAACTGCATCATTTTTACTCGGATTTAGGGCTAAAACTGCTAAATAACTGCTTGGATTTTGGATATATATCGCTCCGTTATTAAATAGCTCACAGCGGGTTAAAATCTCTTTAAATTCACTCTTACATATATAAAAATTAGGCAAAATTTCCCTAATCTCAACCCCTAAATCATCTAAATTTGAGATAATATAATCTTTATCAAATTTAAGTAAATTTAAATAAAATCCAACACTTTTAGGCTTAAAAAAGCTATCCCAAACCCTTTGAAAATCAGCGTTATTTAAGCTAGATTTTAAATAATCTTTAAAACTCATCTATTTAAAAATCTCTCTAAAATTATCATCGCTGCTATGCTATCAAATTTGCCATCTCGCTTATTGCTTACTAGCTCACTAGCCTCAACGCTACTATAAGATTCATCTTGATAACAAATCTCTCCATCAAACTCTAAAAGCGATATAAAATGCTTAATCCTACGCTCCATTTCAGCCTCAGAGCTTCCACCCTTTGGCAAGCCAACGACTAAGATTTTTGCCCCTTTTTCCTTTAGCATATCGCTTACATCTCTTGCGGCTTGATTGCGATTTTTACGCAAGATTGGGGTGCTTGGGATAGCGATTTTGCCTTCTAGGCTTATAGCTACGCCAATTCGTTTAAGTCCAACATCAATAGCAACTATCATAAAATTCTCACATAAATGCCATCAATGGCAATCTTACCATCTAATTCATACTCATATATCAAATCCCCAAATTTAGCATAACAATCATCGAAATTTGAGTTTTGCTTGATAAATTCCACCACTTCATCGCCTATATTATCATAATTTTCCACGCCAAATTTCATAGCAAATTTATCAAAATCAGTGATAATCTGTGCCTTACCACTTTGTAATAGCTCATTTGTTCCACTACTTTCTCCAAGCCTTTGAGGCAATACATAAAGCGGAATACCAAATTTAATAGCAGCCCTAGCACTACTCATAGAGCCACTTTGAATATCAGCTTGAGCTACGACAACTGCGTCACTTAGAGCCACTGTGATTAAATTTCGCTCCAAAAATTGCCACCCCTTTGCTGTGATATCTGGCTCATATGTGCTAAGCGCTAATGAATTTTCATAAATATCTTTTATGATTTTGGAGTTTTGAATAGGATAAATTTGATCTAAACCATTGCCAAAAACTGCGATTGTATGCGGATACGCTCCGGTATGAGCGCAAATATCCACCCCAATGGCTGCCCCACTAACTACGCAAACTCCATATTTTTTAAGGGTTGAAGCTAAATTTATAGTCATATTTTTGGTATAAGATGAGCATCTGCGTGAGCCTACAATCGCAACTTTTGGATAATCTAATAATTTTAAATTCCCCTTATAATATAGCTTTTTTGGCGGATTTTGGAAATTTGAATTTAGCTTAAATTCAGTGATAAAGCTCATACATATCCTTTAAAAGTATTAATCTAGTTTGGCTTTCTAGCTCACTTTTTATGGCTTTTAGAGCTTTAAAAGTCTGCTCATATGGATGTCCGATGGCTATAGCAAAACCATTTTTTTGAGCTATTTTTATACTCTCCTTTAGCTTACTAATTATAGCTTTTTCATCTTTGATATTATCTATAAAAACATCTCGCTTTAGATATTTATTGCCAAATTCATCGCTTAAAATCTTAGCTTTAGAATCTTTGGTGGTGTAGCTATCGATAAATATCATATTATGCTTTTTAAGTGTCTTAAATAGATTTTTCATAGAGTTATAATCGCTTGTAAATTTACTTCCTGTGTGGTTATTTATATATATGACATTTGGGAAATTTGATCTGATTTTATAAATTTGTGCTTCTATTTTTGCGATATTATCGCCTACTTTTAGGGTATCTTTCTCTTGTGCTTGGTAGTTCATCGCCTCAAGTGGTAAATGTATCATATAAAACTCAAAATCCTTAGCCACATTAGCACTATTTGGGTAGTTTTTACTAGGTGGAAATATAGAAGGGGTGATATTCATATCCAAAGACTTAATCTTTTTAGCTTGATAAAATGTAGATATATCATCTATGATTATGGCCAAATTTGGTTTATCCGATTTTAAATCAATGCTATTTATCGTAGTTGGTGGTTCTATTTTTTCATCAAATTTAATATCATTTTGCGTCTGATTTTCATCTATATTTTTAGGCTTATCAAGGATGGTATAATCCCTTTTTTTACCTTCGAAATATCTATCAATATTATCAATAGCTTTAAAGCTTACACTCTCTTTTTTAGTGTTTGATGCTAAATAGACAACGCCAATTATAACTATAATAGATATTAAAATACCAAAATATACAAGCACCTCGCCATTTGAGGTGCTCTTTTTGCTACGCTTTGCCAATTAATTTTTATCTTTATTTACTAATTTACCTTTATTTATCCAAGGCATCATAGCTCTTAATTTTTCGCCAGTTTTGTTTAGCAAACTCTCATCGCTTAATTTACGCTCAGCATTCATTTTTGTATATCCGGCTTTACGCTCTAAGATGAAATTTTTAGCAAATGTACCATCTTGAATCTCTTTTAAAATCTCTTTCATAGCTGCCTTTGATCTCTCATCTACCACTCGTTTGCCACTTACATAATCGCCAAATTCAGCTGTATTTGAAATAGAGTATCTCATATCAGCCATACCACCTTGATAGATTAAATCCACGATTAATTTCATCTCATGTAAGCACTCAAAATACGCCATCTCAGGCTCATATCCCGCCTCTACTAAGGTCTCAAACCCAGCATTTATAAGCGCACAAAGTCCGCCACATAATACAGCTTGCTCACCAAATAGATCAGTTTCAGTCTCAGCCTTAAAGGTAGTCTCTATAATACCAGTTCTACCACCGCCAATAGCACTAGCATAGCTTAGAGCTATATCTTTTGCTTTGCCTGAAGCATCTTGAGCTACTGCGATTAGATCTGGGATACCACCGCCATTTACAAATTCATTTCTTACAGTGTGGCCTGGAGCTTTTGGTGCTATCATTATACAATCAATGCCTTTTGGTGGGACGATTTGACCATAGTGGATATTAAATCCATGACCAAATGCGATTGCACTACCGCTTTTTAAATTTGGTTCAATTTCAGCTTTGAAAATATCTGCTTGTAACTCATCAGGAGTAAGTATCATCACAACATCAGCTTCTTTTGTCGCTTCGCTTACGCTCATAACCTTAAAGCCTTTAGCCTCTGCTTTAGCCCAGCTCTTGCCATTTGGATTTAGTCCGATGATAACCTCTACTCCACTATCTCTTAAATTTTCAGCGTGTGCGTGACCTTGAGAGCCAAAGCCTATCATAGCTACTTTTTTAGATCTAATTAGGCTTAAATCACAATCTTTGTCATAATAAACTGTTATTGCCATAATCTTCCTTTAGTAAAAAATAAATGGCAATTATACATTATTAAAATTTAAATTTAATAAATTTTCAAAAAAATTATCCAAAATTTAAGTTCAATCATAGTAAAATTATGAAAATCAATCAAAAATTATTATGAGAAATTTCAATGAATGAATCAATATATAAAAGTATAAAATCTCTACCACCACTTGATGAGACAATTATCAAAATTCAAAAGATTTGTAGCAATGATGATAGCGATATAGCAGAGTTAATTAGCGTAATCCACCAAGACCCAATGCTTACAGCAAATATTTTGCGTTCAGCAAATAGCCCATTATATGGCTTTAGTAGAGAGATAAATGATGTTGATAGAGCCGTGGCGTTATTTGGTATGGCGACTATTAGAGGATTTGCCCTTGCTGGGACTGTAAGTAAAAATTTTAAAATAAATTTAACTCCATATGGAATTAGTGAAACTCAATTTATGGAGTTAGCAACAATGCAAAATGCCTTAGCATTTAACTGGTGTAATAAGATAGATCGTGGGCTTTTAAATATCATATCACCGGCTAGTTTTATGATGGATATAGGTAAAATAGTAATCGCTAAAGAGCTAATAGACTCTAATAAATCAGATAAATTTAAATCCCAAATACAAAGTATATCAACCCCAATAGAGCTATATAATTTAGAGATAGATATGGTAGGTATCTCAAGCCAGATGGTAACAGCACAGATATTTAAAAACTGGAATTTAGAGCCAGAAATTTCAAATGCTATTAGATATTTATTAAATCCATCTGACGCACCAAATAATGTGAAAAAACACTGTATAATCTTAAATATCATAAGCAATAGTATAAATATTTTTGGCACTCTATCACAAAGTCAGATTGATAGCTCAAAAGAGCTTTTAGATTTTTATAATCTTGATGTTAAATCATACCTAGACGCCATAGAAAAAGTAAGAAATTGAGAGCATTTTTAAACTCTTTAACAACTGGCTTAGAGAGCAAATATATAAAGTCAAGTGAGCTTGAAATTTTAAGAGTTTTAGAGCAGATAAAGGCCGTATCAAAACATAAAAATAGATACTATCTAAATGACGGCTTTGTCTGCGGAAAGCTCGATATATCTGGCAATGGAACTGGATTTTTATACCCATATGATAGTAGATTTAAGCAAGATTTAATGATAGAAAATCGTGATTTATGCGGAGCTCACTTTGGCGATATTGTCCTTGCTAAACTAACTAAATTTAAAAAGCCACGCCAAAAAGCAGCCGTTGTGGCTGTATTGTTTATGGCAAATGAAACAAGCGTGGTCTATACTAAAAAAATTGGCTCTGTTATAATGGGCGTAACAATCCCAAATTCCATCACAATAGCTCTAAAAGCCAGTCAAAAATCCCTAAAAGAGCTACCTCAAGGCACAGTTTTAAAAATAAATAATTTAGATAATGATATTGTAGAGGTCTTAGGGGTATTAAGCGATCCAAATGTGGATCAAAAAATCTCTATGGCACTATATAATAAACGCGAAATTTTCCCTAAAATAGCAAGCAATGAGGCAATTAGCTTTGGCGATGAGGTTGATAAAAGTATGTATCCAGATAGGATTGATCTTACTCATCTACCATTTTGCACGATTGATCCAGTTGATGCTAAGGATTTTGATGATGCGATATACTTTGATAAAAATACAAATGAAATTTACATAGCCATCGCAGATGTAAGCGAATATGTCAGCCCATATAGTGGGATTGATAAGGAGGCTAGATTTAGGGGCTTTTCTATATATTTTCCGCATATTGCTGTGCCAATGCTACCTAGAGAGCTTAGCGAAAATATATGCTCTTTAAAGCCAAATTGCGATAGACTTGCCTTTGCTTTTAAAATCTGCTTAAACTCAAATTTAGAAGCCATTAAAGAGGAGCTAATAAGCTGTGTAATTCACTCCAAAAGAAGGTTTAACTACGATGAGGTTGATAGCTTAATAAATGGTGAATTTGAGTGTCAAAATGAGATAAAAGAGTGGCTAATACCACTTTTTAATATAACTCAAAAATTAAAAGAAAAACGGCTTAAAAATGGCTTTGACTTCCACACATTAGAGCTTAGAATGAGCCTTGATGAAAATGGCAATATCAAATCAACTAAATTTGAAAGCTCCACTCCATCGCACTCACTTATAGAAGAGTGCATGCTCTTAGCCAATAAAGCTGCAGCAAAAAGAGTAAATAAGGGCATATTTCGCAATCACGAACCAGCAGATTTTAATAAAATAAACGCTCTTTTAGATGACCTTAACCTGCTTGGAATTAGCGTAAAACCAACAAGCGATCTAGTATCTATGATAGCTCAAATTCAAGCTAAGGCTAATGAGCTAAATATAAGAGAAGATGTAGATAAACTCATCATAAAAGCACAAAAAAGAGCCGAGTATGCAAGTGTATCAAGGGGGCATTTTGGGCTTGGATTTGAGCTATATTCACACTTTACTAGCCCTATTCGTAGATACTCTGATTTAATTCTTCATAGAATTTTAAAAGCTCAAGATGATGCTAAATTGACAAACTACCTAATGCTAGGCATTGATGAGCTTTGTGCGAATTTAAATGTATTAGAAAGAGAAGCCGATAAGGTCGCTTGGGATTTTATGGATCGTAAATTTGCCCGTTTTGCAGCAAAAAATATAGATAAAATTTTTAAATGCTACATATATGAAAATAGCAATCAAACTATCGCTAGACTTGATGATGAGATAAAGGGAGCTAGGATTTTTTTAGATAATTTTACTTGCGATTTACTAACTCCGGTGATGGTAAAAATCATAGAAGTAGATATTCCAACGGCTAAAATTTTAGGAAAAGTGGTGGAAATTTTAGATGTATAAAAAGGATTTTATAGCACTTCTAAACTCTGCTAATATACCAAATTTTTTCTTACTTTATGGTGCTGAGAGCTATCAAGTGGAGTTTTACGCTAAGGAAATTTTAAAAAAATTTAATAATGATAATTTGCTTAGCTTATACTATGATGATTATGATTTTAGCCTTGCGATTTCGCATCTTAGTGAGCCTTCGCTATTTGCTAATTCAAATTTATTGCACATCAAAAGCGATAAAAAAATCCCATCTAAAGATACAAAAGAGCTAGTCTCTCAGTGTCAAAATAACCCAAATAATATCTTTATCTTTGAGTTACACGAAGGCGATGAGAAATCCTTAAGCGATATAAAGAAGCATTTTGGATTAAATTTCGTTAGATTTTTCCCACCTAGCAGTGCCATAGAGGTAAATCAAATTCTATCTAATCACGCTAAAATCCTTGGTCTTAATATAGATAGCCAGTCTCTTTTATATATTTATAACTTACAAAATGAAAATCTATATCTTAGTGCTAGTGAGCTAAATAAACTTGCAACCATAGCGACTAAATTTAATTTAGAAGAGATAAAAGAGCGAGTTTATCCCTTAAATGGAATTGGATTTGATGCTTTATTTGATAAAATAATTAGCAAAAAAAGTATTAATAGCGACTATTTTGAGTTTATAAACGATAGCTCATTTAACGAAATTGCCCTTTTAAATATGCTTTTTAAGGCATTTCATAGACTATATTTGATCCATAGCTCAATTAAAACTAGTGGAAAATTTGACCCAAAAATTGTATTAGGATACACTCCCCCGCCACAAATCCTAAATAAACTCCAATCTCAAGCAATATCGATAAAAATTTCACAATACTCTCAAATATTTAAATTTTTAAACGAGATTGAATTTGATCTAAAATGCAAAAGCAATATAGATAAAGAGTGCTATTTACTCTCATCGCTTTTAAATTTACAAGATATACTAAATAAAAACAGCAAATTTTAAGTAATTTTTCAGTATAATTCAAACCGCATTTTATGCAAATTTCCTTGCTCTTTTGGCAGAAAAAGGGCTAAATCCATAAGGAGAATATATGAGACATTATGAGCTTTTATTCATCTTAAAGCCAACACTTACAGAAGATGAAGTTAAAGTTAAGGCTGATTTCATTAAAGAGATCATCACAAAAAATGGTGGCGAAATCGCTAGTGTAGTTGAAATGGGCACACGCAAATTGGCTTATAAAATTGATAAATATGAGCGTGGCACATACTTTGTAATCTATTTCAAAGCTCCAACTCAATTAATCGCTGAATTAGTAAGAAATTTAAGAATAACTGAAGAGGTTATTAGATTCTTACCTGTAAAATATGAAAACAAAAAAGAGATCACAGCTTGGGAAAAACTAAGCAAAGGTCAGAAATTAACTCAACCTAAAAAAGAGCCAAAAACAGAAGAAAAAGCAGCTCAACAAGAGTAGATATAAAGGCTAAATTATGTTTAATAAAGTAGTTTTAGTAGGAAATTTAACTAGAGATATTGAGCTTAGATATATCCAAAGTGGTACCGCTGTAGGCAGCACTGGAATGGCCGTTAATCGTAAATTTAATGTTAATGGCGAAAGAAGAGATGAAACTTGCTTTATTGACATAACTTTTTTTGGTCGTCAAGCAGAAGTGGCAAATCAATACCTAAATAAAGGTAGTAAAGTTTTAATCGAAGGTAGGCTTAAATTTGACACTTGGCAAGACCAAAATGGACAAAACCGCTCCAAGCACTCAGTAGTAGTAGAAAATATGGAGATGCTAGGAGGGCAGCAAAATCAAGGTGGATTTATTAAAGATGGCAATGAGCCAAACTACGCTAACAACGGATATAGCACAAATATGTATAATCAAAATAGAGAGTATAACCAAAATAGCGGTGGATTTAATAGAGAATTTAACCAAAATAATAACTACTCTCAAAATCGTAGCTATAATCAAAAACAGATGGATTCAGAGCCATACCAAGAAAAAGTCCCAGAGATTGACATTGATGCCGATATTAAATATGATAACAAACCTACTAAATCAAATTTTGATAGTGGCACCGAAAATGAAGAAATTCCATTTTAAAAGGATACACAATGGCAGAAAAAAGAAAATATAGTAAAAAATATTGCAAATTTACAGAAGCTAAGATTGATTTTATCGATTATAAAGATACGGCACTTTTAAAACAATGCCTATCTGAAAGATTTAAAATTATGCCAAGACGCTTAACTGGCACAAGCAAAAAACACCAAGAGATGGTAGAAAAAGCAATTAAAAGAGCTAGACATGTTGCCTTAATACCATACATCGTAGATAGAAAAAATGTAGTTACAAATCCATTTGAAGGTTTGTAATACACAGCGCCCTACTTTAGGGCGTTTGCTTTTACATAATCTCTTTTAGCCTTATAATCAAATTTAAACCGCATTAAACAAATCTCGACAAGCTTTAGTGATTGGTCTAAATGCTAAGAGCTTTAGCGAGTAACTATTCTTGATTTTTTATATAAGCTTTGATTGTTTTAGAATTTATCTCTTCTATACTACAAGCAAAAATCCATCACTCCAAAAGATTTTTTATTTTTAAAAATGTTTTTTAAATACTTCGAATCTTTCATCACGCCAAACATAAAAAGTGGTTATTTGCTTTATATATTAAATAATAGAGCCTATGCTAACTTATAGTAAATATTATATCATTAAATGGATATGGTTTATATCGCTAAATTATATGTGCTTTTAGATTGTGTTTAGAGCAATTTGTAGAAATATAACCACACAGTTTATAATTATTCTTTTTCATTTTTTACTTTACACCTTTATAATACAATTATATAAAAAATGTGGAAGATAACATTTGTTAAGTGTCATAAAGTATAGAATTTACCCAATTAAAATACAAAAAGAGTTAATTTATAAATACTTTGACTGTGCTAGAGTGGGTTTATAATTATTTTTAGACTAAAGAGTAATTTAGTAAAGGCATAAAAGAAGAATATTTTACTTGATAACAAAATAAAACTTAATAAATCTAGGATAATAATCACCCAAAGTTTCTCTAAAGATAGCAATGGCGTGGCATCAAAGTATGTTTATACACTCTACCCATCAAGTCAAACGCTCTTTAGGCATTCATCATCACACTTATCAATTTATAACTCAAATAATTTTTATATATCTTAGGTGAGAAAATTTTAAAATTATAAAGCAAAAATCCCTAAAGCAATCATCAAATTTAAATAGATATTTTCTATTTAAATTTTTTAAGATTAAAATATATAATTATGATATTTATAAAGCCACTTAATTATTAAGTAACCTTATAATATCCAAAATCTATGAAAACCAACTCTTAATCTTATCCCAAATTCCCTTATCAGTAGCCATCTCGCCGCTTTTAACGCTAAAGCTATTTTGAAGTTTTTTAAGAAGCTCTATCTGCTCATCATTTAGCTTTTTAGGCATTTGGATTGAAATTTGAACTATTAAGTTGCCAAGCTGCTTAGTGCGAGCATTTTTAACACCCTCTTTAGGTATTACAAACTGCTGCTTATCCTTCGCTCCTACTGGCAAGTCTAAAATCGTATCGCCCCTAAGTGTAGGTATCTTAATACTATCGCCAAGTGCTGCTTGAGTAAAAAATACTGGAATTTCTATATATACATCATCTCCATTTCTAAGAAAATGCTCATCATCTTTTACAACAATACGAACATATAAATCGCCACTCATATCCTCATATCTATTACCCTTTTGACTAACCCTTATCCTTGTTGCGTTATCTACGCCCTCTGGAATATTTATCTTAATGCTATCGCTTATCTCATTAAAGCCATTACCGCTACATTCAGGGCATTTATCCTTAATACTCTCACCAGTTCCAGAGCACTCCGGGCAAGTTTGCACAAACTGCATAAATCCTTGCTGAATTCCTATCTTGCCACTTCCACCACATTTAGGGCAAGTTTGCTTTTTGCCATCTTTTGAGCCAGTTGCATTACAGCTTTGGCATGGAGTTTTATATCTATATTTTATCTCCTTCTCGCAGCCAAAAACCGCTTCATTAAATTCAAGCGTAAGCCCTATTTCTATATCTAAAGCATATTTATATCTACTTTTAGAGCCCTTTTGACTAAAGCCAAATCCACCACCAAAAAATGAACTAAATATATCGCCCAAATCATCAAAGTCAAATCCGCCACTAAAGCCGCCACCGGCCATGCCTTTTAATCCATCTTTACCATATCTATCGTATATTTCTCTTTTTTCTGCGTTGCTTAAGACCTCATAGGCTTCATTGATCTGCTTAAATTTCTCTTCAGTCTCTTTATCGCCTTGATTTCTATCTGGATGATACCTAAGCGCTTGCTTTCTATAAGCCTTTTTTATGGTATCGCTATTAGCATCTCTTGATACCTCTAATATCTCATAATAATCAAATTCCAAAATATCTTCCTTTATAATTTTAACTGGCGATTTTATCTAAAAATTACTAAATTTATACATAAAAAGCAAATTTATTATTAATTTTTGGTATAATGTCGCTAATTTTTAATACTAGGAGTCAAAAATGATAAATGTATTAATGATAGAAGATGATCCAGAATTTGCTCAAATTTTATCTGAATATTTGATAAAATTTAATATCAAAGTTACAAATTACGAAGATCCATATTTAGGTCTTAGTGCAGGGATTAAAAATTATGATCTTTTAATACTTGATTTAACCTTGCCAGGTATGGATGGATTGGAAGTTTGTAAAGAGATTAGAGAAAAATATGATATTCCTATCATTATTAGCTCAGCTAGAAGTGATGTAAATGATAGAGTTGTTGGGCTTCAAATAGGCGCAGATGACTACTTGCCAAAGCCGTATGACCCAAAAGAGATGCATGCTAGAATCACAAGTTTAATTCGTCGCTATAAAAAAAGCAATGAAGTTCAAGAAGAGATAGCTGATACGCTATTTAGGGTAGATGATAAACGCCATGAAATATCATATAATGGCACACCACTTACCCTAACTCCAGCAGAGTATGAAATTTTAGAGTATCTTATTAAACAGCATAGCTTTTCAGTCTCAAGAGAGCAATTAGTCTATCATTGCAAGAGCCTAAAAGATAAAGATTCTAAAAGTTTAGATGTGATAATCGGTCGTTTAAGGACAAAGATTGGTGATAACTCAAAATCACCTAAGCATATATTTTCAGTCCGCGGAATAGGATATAAACTAGTCGGATGAGATACTCTCTAACTACTAAAATCACGATAATATTTGCTATTGGATTTATCGTGATTTGCACACTATTTTTTATGTTCTTCAAACTACAAAATGAGAGGATATTAGGCAAGATTGGGGAGAATCATTACAACTCAATTAATTGGCTACTCTCGCTATATCAAAAATCAAATATGCCAGAAGATTGGGAGAGATATTTTAGAAATTTTGATCTAGCCTATGTCAAAAATGTAAATTTACAAAAAGCAATCTTTGATAATGGCACAATTGTAAGCCGTGCTGATACATTAATTGGCACAGTAGATACCATCAGTTATAAAAATAATCTATATTTACGCATTAAAAATCAAAGTGTAACTATACTATTAGAATCAACCCTACATAGCGGAAATGATAGCTTATTATTTAGTTTTATCATTGTTATGGCGTTGTTTATATCTTTGTATGTATCGATTTTTAGAAGCCTAATCCCGCTTAAGAAACTTCGTAGCGATATACGCAAATTCGCAGCTGGAAATATGGATAGCGTATGCGTGGTTAATTTTACCAAAGGCAATGATGAGATAAGCGAAGTGGCATATGAATTTAATAACGCGGCTTGTAAAATTAAGGATTTAATACTCTCTAGACAGCTATTTTTACGCACCATTATGCACGAGCTAAAAACGCCAATTGGCAAGGGTAGAATAGTAAGTGAAATGATCGAAGATGAGACCCAAAAAGAACGCTTGATAGCTATATTTGAGCGGCTAAATATATTGATTAATGAATTTGCTAAGATAGAACAGCTATTAAGCAAAAGTTATAGCTTAGATTACGCAAAGTATCACTTCAGCCTTATACTAGATCAAGCTAAGGATATGATGCTTTTAGATGATTTTGATAGTAATGTCAAGGTAGAATTAATCTGTGATCCACTATTAAAAGTGGATTTTCAGTTATTCTCGCTTGCGATTAAAAATTTAATAGATAATGCATTAAAATATTCTGATGATAAAAAGGCAATTATAAAGTGCGATAATAACGCAATCTATATAAGAAATCATGGAAAACCGCTTAATCGCTCAATTGAGCATTATAAACAAGCATTCATTAGAGATAATAATGCTAAAACTAGCGGTATGGGGCTTGGGCTTTATATTATAGAGCATATCTGTTCTATGCATAAATTTAGCTTAGATTATAATTATATAGATGGGTTTCATGAGTTTTGTATTAAATTTGGAAGTGTAAATAGTGAAAAATCTTGATCAATTTGATAATCTCGTAGAAGCATTTGGCAAAATTCCTGGTGTAGGCAAAAAATCAGCCATAAAATATGCCTATTATATAGCACTTCAAGATCCATTTTTTGGTCTAAATTTAGCTCACACTATAGAAAATTCAATTCATAATCTAAAACATTGCGTAATCTGCGGAGGAATTAGCCAAAATGAGATTTGCGATATATGCGCTAATGATAGTAGGGATAGCTCATTAATATGCGTAGTAGAAAGCCCAAAAGATATATTAACCATTGAAGATTCTCACTCATTTGATGGGCTATATTTTGTATTTAGCGATATCCAAAGCGTTGAAAAATTAAAAGATATGATAATTAAATTTAGCTCAAAAGAGCTAATCTTTGCTTTTAGTCCAAGTATAAATAGCGATGGTATAATGCTATACATAGAAGATCAGCTAAAAGATATTAATATTAATTTTACAAAAATAGCTCAAGGAATCCCAACTGGTGTAAGTCTAGAGAATGTAGATATGCTCTCGCTTACTAAAGCAATTAAGGATAGAAAGGAGCTTTAAAGCTCAAATGCTTTACTCATTAACTCTGTTATTTTAAGCTCATCAAATTTATTATTATAAAATAGATTAAACGCAAGGACAGCTTGATAAAGCAACATATCCTTGCCATTTTTAAATTTCAATCCCATATCTTTAGCCAAATTCAAAAATGGAGTTGGTCTATTATATATCACATCAAAGGCAAATTTAGAGCTACCTAAAATATCTTTTAAAATAGCCTCATCGCATGGAAGCTCATTCTTGCAAAGTCCAGCTGAAGTAGTATTAATCACTAGATCATAACCTGAAGGAGTAAAGCTAGAATGAGTGTGAAATTTATAATTTACAAACTGGGATTTTTTATCACTTCGATTTAAAATTTCAACATCCACGCCATTGATTGATAAAATATATGCAAGTGCCTTAGCAGTTCCACCAGCACCAAGTATCAAAGCCTTATCAATCTTACCAAATTCCAAAATCGCCATCATAAATCCGGGCGCATCGGTATTATATCCTTTGATTTTTCCATTTTTATTAACCAAAGTATTGATCGAGCCTATATCAGCTGCAATTTTATCAAGCTCATCACAAAGAGTTAAAGCTGACTCTTTAAAAGGGATAGTGATATTTGCTCCAGATAGATTATATTTTCTAAATTTAGCAATAATATCACTACCTTGCTCTAATAATACCCTGCCATAAATACCGCTTTGCCCTAATCCTTGTAATGCACTATTGTGTAATCTAGGCGATATGGAGTGAGATACAGGGTTACCAAATAGAGCAAAATAGCGCATTATAAATTCCTATTTTACCCTATATACAAAGGCACCATTTGATATATCTTGGCGAATTTTTTGCATATTAGCCTCTAAATCAGAACCAAATGGCCCAATAAGAATTTTAATAACCGTATTGCCATTTACTACAACTTTATGTGTTTTGTATTTATAGCCACTTGCTACAATTTTTTTGATTAAGGCGCTATTTGTATCTAGCTTGGATACTGAAGCGACTTGTATATATGCACCTTTTTCTAAAGATGGGTTGCTTTGAGATGCGTTTGTTTTAACGCTATCTTTTTTAACTTCAGCCTTTTTAGGCTCAGTCTTTTTAGGCTCAGTTGGTTTGGTTTGAGCTTTTTTATTCTCTACTTTTTTAGGTTCTAAATTTTTAGATACTTCTTGTTTTGTAGGCTCTTTTTTAACCTCTTTTGGCTCAGCTATACTAAATGGCTCTTCTACCTTTGGTGGCAATACAGGTGTAATTGTATTTGACGCTGTCTCCATAGTAGCTTGAGCATTCTTATACTCATTTACTATATTTTCAAAACTATCTTTTGAATTTGTAGTATCGCTTACTATAGGCACTTGCTCAAAAAGATCATTTGAGGCATTGCCAACTGGCGTATTAGTCGTAGGCAACTCTGTAGGCAATAAAAGAGTATCGGCTATATCGTTATTTTTGTTCTTATTATCTGAATTTAAGAATTTCATAATAATTAAAACAACAACAAAAACGATAACAAGCAACGCCACACCAATTAAAATTTTACGTACACCGCCAGATTTCTCTTCTTCATTTTTATCTAGCAATATATCTTGTAAATTATTATTCTCTTCCATATTTATCCTTTACATATGCTTTGACCAGCTAGCGCCTCGTTCTTTTTGATACAAAGCGTATGGCAAAGCTAGAATATTATACTCTAATGGCAAATCCATAGTAGGAAACATTCTCCACTCTTGTGGTAGCTTCTGTGATAGCATAACTGAGAGTTTGTTAGCTATTTGACAACCCTCCATAAAGGTGGTGTGACCCTTATGTATATATAGATGTAGATGACCTGGGGTTTTGCTCTCATAGGCTGTAAAATTTATAAACCCCTCCTCTCTTAACATCAGTTGAGCCCTATGCCAAAATCGTTCTGGCATTCTACCATTATAGTCAAAAACGATATTTTCAACCTTATTTAGCCTATTAATTAAAGAGTGTGCTACAACAATTTTTCTCTCTTCGTGCTCTCTTTGGACTGATAAGCTAAGTGGTTCATCTACCCTTTCAAATTTATCAAAATAATACCTACCCTTATGCTCGATCTTTTTTACCGTCATATCTCGCTTAATATAGTAGTGATCGGTTATCATTTTAATAAGTGATAAATCTATACGCTGCATTAGAATGTCGCCTTATTATAAATAATAAACTCATTAGCTAACTCTTTAAGCTGAGCTGCGATTTTGCGTTGTTTATCAACATTATTAATATCATCTAGCACATCAGCAATACGATTTGCAATTAGCTCAAACTCACTCTCTTTCATACCTCTAGCAGTAAGTGCTGGACTACCTATCCTTATACCACTTGTGATAAATGGACTTCTAGTTTCGCCTGGGACTGTGTTTTTATTTACCGTAATTCCAGCATTACCAAGAGCAATATCTGCATCTTTACCACTAAATTCTTTATTTAAAAAGCTTACTAGCACAAGGTGATTATCAGTACCACCACTAACTAAATCATACCCACGGCTAATTAAAACTTCGCCTAATTTTTTTGCATTTGCTTTTACCTGTTTAGCATAAACTTTCCATTCATCGCTTAAATTATGCTTAAATCCTACAGCCTTACCAGCTATAACATGCATTAATGGGCCACCTTGAATTCCAGGGAATATGGAGCTATTAATTTTTTTCGCAAATTCCTCATCATTTGTCATAATTATACCGCCTCTTGGACCTCTTAGAGTTTTGTGAGTTGTAGAGCTTACTACATGGCAGTGCGGAAATGGATGAGCGTGCTCTCCAGCCACAACTAGCCCAGCTATATGAGCCACATCGGCAAATAGATATGCACCCACGCTATCAGCAATCTCTCTAAAGCGTTTAAAGTCAATCTCTCTAGTATATGCACTGGCCCCACAAACTATCATTTTTGGTTTGACAATATTTGCTATATCAGCTACCTTATCATAATTAATCCTACCATCAAGCTCAACACCATAAAAGAAACTCTCATAATATTTACCAGAGCTTGAGACTTTTGCTCCATGAGTTAAGTGACCGCCATGACTTAAATCCATACCTAGAATTTTATCGCCTGGTTTTAAAAAGGCACCATATACACCTTGATTAGCCTGACTACCACTATTTGGCTGGACATTAGCAAACTCGCAACCAAATAGAGCTTTACATCGATCAATTGCGATCTGCTCTATCTCATCTACAAATTCACATCCACCATAATATCTCTTACCAGGATAGCCCTCAGCATATTTATTAGTCAAAATAGAACCCATAACTTCCATAACTTCAGGATAGGTAAAATTCTCACTAGCAATCATCTCTAAATGGCTACACTGACGCTCAAGCTCTTTATTTAAAAGAGTATAAATCTCCTTATCGTAACTTTCTAAATTCATATCTACTCCTTAATTTTTGGTTTCATCGCTGGAAATAATATAACATCGCGAATTGATTTTTTATTTAATAATAGCATTACTAATCTATCAACGCCAAGACCCCAACCAACGGTTGGTGCCATACCATAACCAAGAGCTACGCAATAATCCTCATCCATCTCATGAGCCTCATCATTACCGGCGTCTTTACTCTCTATTTGAGCCTTAAATCTCTCATATTGATCGACTGGATCATTAAGCTCATTAAATGCGTTTGCTAGCTCACGACCAGCAATAAATAGCTCAAATCTCTGTGCTATCTCTGGCTCTTCATCACTTCTTCTTGAAAGTGGCGAAATAGATATAGGAAAATCTGTAATGAATGTAGGATTAATAAGCTTACTTTCAACATAATTATCAAAAAGCTCAGCTTGTAAATGACCTAAATCTAGCTTATCATTTGCTTCAAATTTATCATCTCTTAATTTAGCTAAAATTTTATCTTTATCGCCTATAATATCCCTATCGATGCCACCTATTTCCACTAACGCATCAAGATATTTAATCCTTCTAAAAGGCTTAGAAAAATCTATATTTTCTCCATCAAATTCGATAATTTTTCCTAAATTTAACCTATCAAGCAAGGTGGCAAAAAGCTCTTCAGTCAAATCCATAGCCTCAAAATAGTCATGCCACGCCCAGTAAAACTCAATACTAGTAAATTCAGGATTATGAGTTAGATCCATACCCTCATTTCTAAAACAACGATTAATCTCAAATACGGCCTCCATACCACCTACGATTAATCTTTTTAGATATAACTCTGGGGCTATTTTAAGGTATCTATCCACGCCTAGTGCGTTATGATGAGTTATAAATGGCTTGGCATTTGCTCCTCCAGCTATTGGGTGCATCATAGGCGTCTCAACTTCTAAAAATCCACGCTCTTCAAAAAATCTTCTAATAGTGCTAATTATGATTGAACGCTTAAGAAAATCATCTCTGACATCACTATTCATAATCATATCTAAATATCTTTGTCTATATCTAGTCTCGATATCAGTTAAACCATGAAATTTCTCAGGTAGTGGAGATATAGCTTTAGTAGCTAAAGTTATCTGACTTGCATGCAAGCTAAACTCCCCAGTTTGAGTAACAAAAGCATACCCCTTAGCAAGTATAATATCGCCTACTTCAAGATTTTTTTTGAATTTAGCGTAGCTATCTTCGCCAATACTAGCTAGTGAGTAGTAAATTTGTATATTACCGCTCTCATCTTCTATATTGGCAAATGTGGATTTACCAGCAACTCTTTTTAATTTTATTCTACCAGCTATTGTTACTTCTTTAGTAGCTTTTTTATCGCCATCTGGTAGATCTTTTATATAGTTAAATTCACTCTTAAAATTAGCTATACTAAACTCTCGTTTTAAAAAATGCGGATATGGAGCAACGCCCATCTGCCTTAACTCATCAGCCTTAGCTAGACGAGTCTGCTCTAATTCATTATCAAAAATCAATCAAATTCCTTTTATTTTTTGTTTACTACACTCACTACAAACGCCATAAAGTTGCATTATATGACCTGTAAGCTTAAAGCCATTATCTTTAGCAATTGCTAATTGTCGTTTTTCTATTACTTGATCTTCAAATTCAACTATCACACCACACTGTCTGCAAATCATATGATCATGATGCGGTTTATTGGCTAGTTCAAATTTTTTCCCTTGAGCCCCAAAGCTAATAGATGTTACCATACCTGATTCTTCAAGTAAATTCAAGCTCCTATATACAGTTGCTATACCCACATTTAAATCAGGATAACGCTCCTTAATATGCAAATATAGTTGCTCTGGAGTAAAGTGTTCGCTATTATTATATAGCGTTTGTAAAAGCACCTCACGCTGCTTAGTATATTTTAGTCCATTATCTCGCAACACACGCTTAAAACGCTCTAATAAAGCATCATACTCAATATTTTCTATCATTATTCCACCTTAGTTGAATTTTGTTCCATTGTCTCATTACTATCTAAAATTTCAGGCACGACTATTTCGCCATTTTCTAAGCTATTTTGGACGCTGCTTATATCCATAGCCATTATAAACTCCCCAGCAGTCAAAAGAACTGGATAGACCTTACTATCTTTGAAATATGGAGAAATTTTTTGGTTTAAAACTGAAATTCTAGATACAATCGCAACCAAAATAGCAAAAACTAAAAATATCTTAGCAGCCCCTACGAAAAATCCAAGCAATCTATCTACAAATCCAAGTCCGCTCATCTTTAACATTTTAGATAGCAAATTTCCAAGCAATAAACATACAAACCAAAATATTAATAAAGTAAGCAAAAACCCAAAGAAAAACTCCGCCGAATCACTAAGCTCATATAGATAAAGGCTGATTTGCTCCCCTACTAAACTAGCATTTCTACTAGCTACGATCACACCGCCGATAATGCCAATTAGCCCAAATACCTCTTTAATAAGGCCATTTATAACACCCTTAATCCCTAAAATCACTACAACGGCGATAACAATAATATCAAACCAAGTAATAAAATCCATCAACTTTGCTCCATTAAATTTAAATTTTTAGTATTAAAACGCATTGCAACCTCTTTTGTAATTATATTCTCATTTAGTGCTTTTTGAATTTCATTAGCCATCACTCTCATACCGCTTTGAGCACTACCAATTTGCATTTGAGATAGTATTTGATGAGTTTTGCCATCTCTTATTAAATTTGAAATTGCGATATTATTTAGCATAATCTCAAAAAGCGCAATCCTACCACCTCCAATTTTTGGTAGTAAATTTTGCGATATTACAGCTATCAAAGATGAAGCCAAAGAGCTTCTAATGTATGATTGATCGCTAAGGCTAAAGCTATCTACAATCCTATCTATGGAGCTTGGGGCTGAGTTTGTATGCAAGGTTGCAAAGACCAAATGACCAGTTTGAGCCGCTTCAATCGTCATCGCCATAGTCTCTTTATCTCTCATCTCGCCGACTAAAATAACATCTGGATCTTGTCTTAGGGCATATTTTAATGCTTTTGAAAATGAGCTAGTATCACTTCCTACATTTCTATGGGAAAATAGAGAATTTTTACTTGTATGAATAAATTCCACAGGGTCTTCAATAGTGATAATATGCCTATTTTGTGTCTGATTTATCTCATTTAAAATTGCTGCTAGAGTTGTGCTTTTACCACTTCCAGTAGCACCTGTAACTAGTATCAATCCTTTTTGCTTTTTTGCAAGCTCAAATAGCAAATTAGGCGCACAAATATCATCTAATGTAGGCGTTTTAAATGGTATTATACGAAAAGCAGCACAAAGCTCCCCGTTCATTGTATAATAGTAATTAGCACGAAATCTACCAGCCCTATTAAGATCTACTATAAAATCAAGCTCTTTAGCAGATTTTAGCTCCATTTTTTGCTCTTGGCTAAGCAGTGGCAAGCAGATCTCTTCTACATCTTTTGGCGTTAAGGCCACACTTCCAGTAGATATAAGCTCACCATCAACTCTAATCTTTGGCACACTTCTAGCCACTAAGTGTAGATCGCTAGCCTTCCTATCTATAACTAAATCAAGAAAGGTTCTTATACTCATACTCTACTCAATAATCTTTGGCACTTCAAAGCTTCTGCCATGCTTTTTTGGGGCATTTTGTAATATTATATCTATAACATCGCTCTTTACTGGCTCATCATCACGAAGTAAAGTTCCACCACTTATAGTGCTTACAGCAGCCTCTACACCATCTAAATTTAACTCATTTAAAACATCTACAAAATCTACAATTTTGCTAAGTTGGCTTTTAAACTCTTCTCGCTTGTCATCTGGGATTTTTAATGCGCTTAACTTTTCTAATTTTTCAAGCATTTTATCATCAATATGCACGGCTATACTCTCGTAATTTAAAATTTTGGCGCTCATTATATCATAAGTTTTCTTAGATATAAATTATCAATATTGGTAAGTTTTTAATAATTAGCTATTATTTGTTATATTTAAGAAAATTTATGCTAAAATTAGCAAATTTTTATTTTAAGGAACTTACTTTGGCAGTTAAAGAGAATATTGATTATATCAAAAGTGAGATAAGCTCTCAAGAGCAGTTTTTAGAAAGCGCTATAAAAAGCGAAAGATTTTTTAGAAAAAATAAGAGAATTTTAATTGCTATATTTTTGGTTATACTAATCGCAATTATCGCATATGGTGTTTTTAATACTATACAAGTTGAGACAAAAATAGAGGCAAATAAAGCATATAACGCACTAATAAATAATCCTGATGATAATAGCTCAAAAGAGCTTTTAATAGCTAAAAATCCATCTTTATACGCACTATTTGTGATTAAAACCGCAGATGATTTAAATAAAATCAAGCTTATAGATGAAGCATTGGCTTTAGATATTGATCCACTTTTAAAAGAGATTTTACAAAATTTAAAAGGTAATAAATCAGCTAAAATTTTATCAAATTATAACTATCTAATAGATGGATATGAGCTATTAAAAGATGGTAAAATCGACGAAGCAAAAGGCGAATTTGCTAAAATTCCACTAAATTCACAATTACAACCAATAGTTAAAAATTTAGAACACTATCAAGGAAAATAGTATGAATTTAAAAAACTACATTTTATCATCCTTAATTATTTTAACTCTTGCTGGTTGCTATACAAAAAGGGAGTATTATGAGCCTGAGTTTGTATCTAAAAATGTGAGTTTTGATGGCTCATTGAGCTCATCTTTGCAGCAAACTAGTAGATATGGAGCTGTCTTAAAAAATGGCAATATACTACTTAAAAATGGTAATATAATAGAGCTAAATTTAGATAAAAATGATAACTTCTTAGGCGAGTATCAAGGCAAATTATTAATATCTAGTATTGATGGTAATTTTAAGGTGTTAATGGGCGAAGATGAGTATTATACTACCAAATTTAAAACTCGCATAGTATCAGCATCTATAAATGACAACCACCTTGCAGCACTTAGCGTGGATAATACCATCTATCTAATAGATATGATAAGCGACAAGTTGCTACTAGAGTATAATGTCGGCGTAGCATATGCCATTGACGCTAAGATGGCAAATCCAGTATTTTTAAACTCAATTATCGTCTATCCAACATTGGATGGCAAAATTATGATAGTAGATAAATTTAATGGTCGCATATTAAGAGATGCAGTAGTAAGTAGTGAATCATTTTTTAATAATATTATATTCCTTGATCTCCTTGGGGATAAGATGTTTGCAGCCAGTGCTACTAAGCTAATGGCGATCTCTACTCAAGGAGTTAAGCACTATGATGGTCAAATCAAGGATGTCTTGATTTATTCTGGAAAAATTTATCTATTTTTAAAAGATGGAATGGTGGAGATTTTAGATTTAGAACTAAATAAGCTTAGTAGCAAAAACTTCAAATTTGCCATATTCTCAGGCGTTATCCCAAAAGATGATAAGCTATATATAATTGAAAAAACTGGATATATGTTTATCACTGATTTGAATTTAAATAATCTTGAAATTGTAGAGCTTAACTCAGAGATTAGCAAAAAGAGTTTTATGGGCGAAAATGCCTTTTACTATGATGATGAAATATTAGAATTAAAATAATGGATAATAGAATTTGTAATATTTTTAACCAGCATAAAATTCTACTTAAAAATCTACAAACCCTTGATATAAAGGAGTTTAGTAAAAAGCGTAACTATCAACTCTTTTTAGGTGTTGATAGTAGTGGATTTTATAATCTGCTTTTTTTTAGAGAGTCTAAAAGTAGATTTATAAATAAGGAGCTTGAAGAGTTGAAAAAAATAAGTGAGCTTGTAAAGCGTAAATTTGACATTAATATAGTTAAATTTGGCTTATTATATAACTCTGCGATATGCTCGAAAGTTTTAAAATCAAATTTAGATTGGAAATTCTATGATTTTGTGTGATATTGGCAATACTCATGCCACCTTTTTTGATGGTAGGAAGATTTGGAATTTAAATATTGATGAGTTTAATCTTTATGAACCAAAAGAGAAAATATATTATATAAATGTAAATGAAAGAGTAGCTCAAAAAATCCAAGAGCCACTATTTATAGATATTGAGCCATATATTAATCTAAATAGCACTTATATTGGCTTAGGAGTAGATAGAGCCGCAGCTTGCTACGCTATAAATAATGGGCTTATAGTGGATGCTGGAAGTGCCATCACGCTTGATTTAATGGCAAATGGATGCCATATCGGTGGGTTTATCATACCAGGAATTACAACTTCTCTATCTAGCTTAAAGACTATTTCAAAGCGTCTAGATCTACCGCTGAATTCGCAAATAGACCTAGAGTGTTTGCCACAGCACACACAAGACGCTATTAGTTATGGAATAATCAAGCCAATAGTAAACTTAATTAATGAATTCTCCCGTGGAAAATCAATATATCTCACCGGTGGAGATGGTGAGTTTTTATCTAAATACTTTACTCAATCCATATATGATAGAATGCTGATTTTTCGCGGTATGCAAAGAGCCATAAATGAAAATAAGGAGATTTTATGCTAAGTGTAGCACTACCAAAAGGTAGAATTGCTGATCAGACCTTGGAGATTTTCACTCAAATTTTTGGTGATGAGTTTAAATTTGAAGATAGAAAGCTCATTATGCAAAAAGGAGAGTTTAAATTCCTAATGGTTCGCAATCAAGATATCCCGACTTATATAACCGAAGGAGCTGCTGATATAGGCGTAGTAGGTCTTGATGTGCTTGAAGAGCATAGGTGCGATGTGCTTAGACTACTTGATCTTGGACTTGGAAAATGCAGAGTTTGTATCGGGATTAAGGATAATCAAGAGCTAGATTACACCAAACCGGAGCTAAAAATCGCAACTAAAATGCCAAATATCACTAAAAATTATTTTGACCAAAAGGCAGTTGCAGTAAAGATAATCAAGCTATATGGCTCAATTGAGTTAGCTCCGATTGTGGGGCTTAGCGATGCGATAGTAGATATTGTAGAGACTGGCACTACAATGAAGCAAAATGGCCTAAAAGTAGCCCAAGAGATAATGCAAAGTAGCGCTCATCTAATTGCTAATAAAAATAGTTTTATCACTAAACGAGATGAAATTCTCTTGCTTTATCATAAAATCAATAGCATTATCAAAAAGTAATTTTATCATCAATTAAGGTTTTAAATGAGTCCACATATATTCATTCCACTATCTACAATTATATTTTTTGGTATGAATTTATATAGTTATTGGTGGTTTAAAAATAGTTTAATATCTAAATTTAAATGGCTTTTAAGACTGATTTTTACTCTTATATTTCTATTTGAGGTTGCATATTTCATCGCCATTAAAAGCTCTCCGCTTCCGCCACTAATCTATCAAGTATCCATAATTTGCATAGGTATAAGCTTTATGCTATTTTGCACCATTTTGCCATTTAATTTAGCACTACTTTTTATAAAAAAGCTTAAAAAAAATAGTCAAAAAATAGCTAAATTTATCATTGATATATGTGTGATTTTTGGCTTTTGTTTGTATATTATAATTGGCGCTTATAATGCAAATTTTAACACCATAATCACTGAATATAATGTAAAAATTCAAAATCTCAAATCCCCATTAAATCTAGCAGTAATCAGCGATGTGCATATAGGTGAGTTTTTTCAAAAAGAGTATATGGCTAGTATAGTTGATAAAATAAATTTATTAAATCCAGATGCCTTATTTATCGTGGGCGATTTGGTAGATTTAAGTAGTGATGAATTGGGCGATTTTTTAGATCCTTTAAAAGATGTTAAAAGCAAATTTGGCACCTTTATGGTCGTTGGTAATCATGAGTATTATCACGGAATTGATGGATTGATTAGTAAATTTAAAGAGCTTGGAATTAGAGTTTTAGAAAATGAAAGTGTAGAAATGGGAGGCGTGAATTTAGCAGGTGTATATGATATTACCGGCTTTAAAATGGATAAATTTAAGCCCGATTTTAATCAAACTTTCAAAAGTGTAAATTCAAATTTGCCTACAATCTTACTAGCCCATCAGCCTAGATCTTTAAAATATCTTAATAAAGATGTGGATTTAGCTATTTCAGGTCACACTCATGGCGGACAAATTTTTCCATTTTCACTCTTAGTATGGATAAATCAAAAATATATCTATGGACTATATAAAATCAATGAAAATATGCAACTACTAGTAAGCAGCGGTGCTGGACTATGGGGACCGCCATTTAGAGTTGGAACAAATAGTGAAATTGTATATTTAAAGCTGGGAGATTAATATGGATTATAATAAATTTTCAAACTATTTTGGCTTGGTCGCACACTATAAATTTCCAAAATGGCTTCAAAATGCTATAAATAGCTGGTATGTTAAAAAATTTAAAATAGATATGAGTGAGTTTAATCCAATTAATAGCTATGATAGTTTAAATGCTCTTTTTACTAGAAAATTACAAGCTCCAAGACCACTTGGCGATGGCTTTGTCTCGCCAAGCGATGGGCTTTGCCTTGAGTGTGCTAAGGGGAATAATCTAAAAGCTTATAGCATAAAATCCAAAGAGTATAAAATAGATGAACTACTAGGCAAATCACTTGAAGATAGTGAGCTTGATGGCGAATTTGACTATCTAAACATATATTTATCTCCAAGAGATTATCACCACTATCACGCCCCTTGCGATATGGATATTTTGAGTTTAAATTACACTCCTGGAACGCTATTTAGCGTAGCAAAAAGCGCTCTTTTAAAGCATGATAATCTCTATGCGTTAAATGAGAGAGTCGTGCTAAAAGCAAGGCTAAAAAATGGCAAATTAATCTGGATGGTCTTTGTAGGTGCTTTAAATGTGGGTAAAATGAAATTTGACTTTGAACCACGCATTCAAACCAACTCAAATCTAACCAAAGCTTTATATAAATATGATAATTTAAGCTTAAAAAAAGGCGAACATATAGGTAATTTTGATCTAGGCTCAACCATAGTTATAATCACTCAAAATAACGCCATCAACTACACAATCAAAAAAGATATGATACTCAAACAAGCTCAAAGCATAGCTAATATATGCTAATTCTTAGCCTTTAATTTAACTGCTAGAGCTTGTAGATTTTTTATTCTATTTTCATGGCTTGGATGCGTGCTTAAAAACTCCAATCCACCATCGCCTGAGTGCTCTTGCATCTTCTTCCATAGTGAAACCGCACCATCTGGATTAAATCCAGCCATATAAGCAAGCTCAAGCCCTATCTCATCACTCTCATTCTCATGCGAACGGCTAAATGGCAGCGAAATTCCCACATTTGCAGCTAAATTTGCAACCCCTAAAATAGTATTATCAACCCCAAAAATCGAAGCTACATTTATTAATCCACTCTTTATCATCTCTTGGCTTTGCTGCTCTCTGACATGCTCTCTTAAGGCGTGAGCAATCTCGTGAGATAGGATGAATGCTAGCTCATCATCATTTAAATTTAATTTCTCTACAATTGCGGTATATACGGCGATTTTACCACCAGCCATACACCAAGCATTGATAGTATCGCTTGTAATTACATTTACCTCCCAATTCCACTTTGAGCTATCTTGTCTAAAATATAAAGTTTTAGCAATTAATCTATTTGATATATTATTTACTCTTTGTGTTAATTTTGGGTCTTTATTTAGCGTATTTGTCGCCCTTGCTTTATCAATTATCTGAGTATAAGCCTTAGCAGAAGCCTCATTTATCTCCTCGCTTGATATAAGCATTAACTGACCCCTATTAACTTCAGAGTGGCCTACATTTGTGGTATTTTGCATACAACCAACAAAAAATATAAGAGCAAATATCAATATAAATTTTTTCATATTTTTCCTTAAAATTTATGTTAGTAATTCTACCCAAATTTATCTAGTAAAATCCTAAATTTGCTAGAATTTAAGATTTATTTGGCTATAATCACGCATTTTATAGAAATTCAAAAGGTTAAAAATGAGTAAATGGAATAAAGATAGTTGGAGAGATTATAATATTTTACAACAACCGGTGTATCCAGATATTACCAAGCTTAGAGAGTGCGAAGATAAGCTTAGCAAACTCCCACCACTTGTATTTGCAGGTGAGGTTAGAAATCTCAAAGATGAGCTAGCTAAGGTCACTCAAGGCCATGGCTTTTTACTTCAAGGTGGAGATTGCGCTGAGAGCTTTGCTAACTTTAATGCAGTAAATATCCGTGATATGTTTAAGATTATATTACAAATGGCAATTGTCCTTACCTTCGCTGGTGGCTGTCCTGTAGTCAAGGTCGGTCGTGTGGCTGGTCAATTTGCTAAGCCTAGAAGTAGCGATTTTGAAGAGATAAATGGGGTTAAGCTCCCTAGCTATAGAGGCGATATCATAAATGGATTTGAATTTAATGAATCAGCTAGAGTCCCAGATCCTAAAAGAATGATAGATGCCTACTATCAAAGCGCATCTACGCTAAATCTTCTAAGGGCATTTTCAAGAGGCGGATTGGCTAATTTACACGAAGTTCATAGATGGAATTTAGGATTTGTAAAGCGAAGTGAATTAGATGAAAAATTTGAAAAACTCGCTTCCGAGCTTACAAATGCTCTTAAATTTATGGAGGCTTGTGGGGTTACAACTTCTAATACTCCAACCCTAAGCGAAACTAAGCTATACACTTCTCACGAAGCACTATTACTACCATATGAAGAGGCACTTACAAGGGTTGATAGCTTAAGTGGAGATTGGTATGATTGCTCTGCTCATATGCTTTGGATAGGTGAGAGAACTAGAGGTATTAATGACGCTCATGTCCATTTCTTAAGCGGAGTTAAAAATCCAATTGGGTGTAAAATCGGCCCAAATGCCACAGCTGATGATGTGATAAAATTAGCCAACAAACTAAACCAAAATAACGAAAATGGTCGCCTAAATATCATAATTAGAATGGGTGCTGATAAGATAGAGAGCTACCTACCAAATATCTTAAAAAATGTTAAATCTGAAGGATTAAATATCCTATGGAGTATCGATCCAATGCATGGTAACACAGTAAAAGCCTCTAATGGATATAAAACTCGTGAATTTGATAATGTTTTAAAAGAAGTTAAAAGCTTTTTTGATATTCATAATGCTTGTGGCACTATAGCTGGTGGGGTGCATTTAGAGATGACAGGACAAGATGTTACAGAGTGTACTGGTGGTGCATTTAAGGTTACTCAAGAGGCTCTTGCTAGTCGCTATGAAACCCAGTGCGATCCAAGATTAAATGCCGATCAAGCCCTAGAGCTTGCTTTCTTAATCGCAGATGAAGTGAAAAAATCTCGCTCTTAAGCTATGGTATTTTAGCCATAGCTTTTAGAATATATTAAATTCAAAATAAATATAAGCATATTTTTGGTATAATCCATATCTATTTTTACATAAGGTGATAGTATGGATTATCTACAAATCAAAGGTGGAAAAAATTTAGAAGGCAAAGTGGTAATAAGTGGCGCTAAAAACGCAGCCTTACCTATAATTGCTATGTCAATTCTAGCCAAAAATAGAGTAACAATCCAAAACGCACCACAAGTAGCTGATATAAAAACTTTGATAAAACTACTACAAAATTTAGGCGCTAAGGCTGAATTTACAAACTCAACCCTACAAATAGATACAATGGCTATAAACTCCACAAAAGCCACATATGATATTGTCCGCACTATGCGTGCTTCTATATTGGTGCTTGGCCCACTCCTTGCTAGATTTGGCCATTGTGAGGTTTCACTCCCTGGTGGGTGCGCCATTGGGGCTAGACCAATTGATTTGCATTTAAGCGCATTAGAGAAAATGGGGGCAAAGATAGAGATAAAAGATGGATATGTGATAGCTAGTGCAAATGATGGATTAAAGGGTGCTAATATCGTTTTTGATAAAATCACAGTTACTGGCACTGAAAATATCATAATGGCAGCAGCTCTAGCAAATGGCGTAACTAAGATATTTAACGCAGCCAAGGAGCCTGAAGTAGTCCAACTATGCGAAATTTTAAATCAAAATGGAGTTAGAATTGATGGTATTGGCACAAGCGAATTAACCATATATGGCACAAATAGAACGCTTATAAATTTAGATGAGATTAGAGTAATTCCAGATAGGATTGAAGCTGGAACATATATGTGTGCTGTAGCAATCACTGGTGGAAAGGTTATAATAGAAAATATAAATCCAGATCACCTAGTAGCCATCACTTCAAAGCTTTATGATATGGGGGTTAAATTTGAGTTTAATCCTAACTCAATAAAAGTAATTAGCGATGGCAATTTAAAACCATGTAATATAATCACTACTGAATTTCCAGGCTTCCCAACAGATATGCAAGCGCAATTTATGGCTCTTGCTTGTGTGGCTGATGGAGTATCTAGCATTGATGAGAGACTTTTTGAAAATCGCTTTATGCACGCTAGTGAGCTATCTCGCATGGGAGCTGATATAAAGCTAAATGGTCATATAGCCACTATCACAGGCACAAAGCTAAATGGGGCTGATGTGATGGCAACTGACTTAAGAGCTAGCTCGGCACTTATCATTGCTGCTTTAAGAGCTAAGGGGACGACAAGAATTCACCGAATTTACCATCTAGATAGAGGGTATGAAAATTTAGAATCCAAGCTTACTGCCATTGGAGCTGATATAAAAAGACTTAGTGAGTAGATTATGAGAGTTGATGAGATATTTGAATTAGCTAAAGATTTGGAGCCACTAAATAGGAGCGAAATTTTACCCATTAGCCAAGCTACTGGAAAAATCCTAGCTAGTGATATTATAGCTAGTAGAAGCTTACCAGCATTTGATAACTCTGCTTTAGATGGATATGCTTTTGCTTACGCTGACATAGATAGTCCTCTTAAAATTAAAGGAGTGATTTTAGCTGGAGATAAAAATAGCTATGAAATTAGTAAAAATGAGTGCTATAAGATTATGACCGGTGCGGCATTTCCTAAAGGCTCTGATAGCGTTGTAATGATAGAAAATGAGTCTTTTGATGAGAGTGGAAATTTAATAGTGCCACCAGATACACCTAAAAATAATGCTAGAAAAATCAAAGGCGAAGAGATAGAGGCTGGAGAGCTTTTACTAGCTAAAGGCTCAAGGCTCACCCCAGCTAACATTATGCTCCTAGCAGCTCAGGGAATTAGCTATATTAATACTTTTAAAAATCCTAGAATTGCTGTTTTTAGTAGTGGAAATGAGATAAATGAGCCTTGGAGCGAGTGCGATAAACTATCTATATATAACGCAAATAGCTTTGGTATCATATCAGCATTAAGCCAAAATGGGTTTAAAAGTGAGTATAAAGGGATTTTAAAAGATGAAATTTCATATATAAAAGAGGCTATTAATAGCTGCAGCGATTATGATATTATCATCACAAGCGGTGGGGCTAGTAAAGGAGAGGCTGATTATATGAGTGAAGTATTAAACTCGCTTGATTTTAAGCCATTATTTAGCTCTATTGATGCTCGTCCAGCCAAACCAACAAAATGCTATAAAAATGGTAATAAGCTTATTTTTGTTTTGCCTGGCAATCCTATGTCGTGCTTACTAGCTACATATATCACCGTTATACCATTTGTTAAAAGAGTTGCTAATTGGAGTGATTATCTACCTAAAACGCAGATTGTGAAATTTAAAGGTAGCTTAAAATTCAAAGCTAGTAGAGCAAATATTGTAATTGGTACAGCAAATAACGGCGAATTTAGAGCTACAAATGATAATATCTATAGTCCTTCGATGATAAGACCAATATCGTTATCAAATTCTATATATATCTCCAATATCGGTCAAAGTGAAATTTGCGATAATCAAGAGATAAAAATTTATAAAATATCTTGACAAGTGGGTAAAAATATGATATTATTCCACCCTAATTTACAAAAATGCGGGAATAGCTCAGGGGTAGAGCACAACCTTGCCAAGGTTGGGGTCGCGAGTTCGAATCTCGTTTCCCGCTCCATATTTTTGCTTCTTATATTTTTTATTCCACTTTTTAGCGATACCTTAGTTGATAGACTTCACAAAACCATAAAAGATGAGTATCCCTCTATAAATATCAGCTCTATAAATATAGATAAGCCAAATGATTTACCAAATAATTTTAATGAATTTATACTAAAAGAGATTATTTTACTTAATCTGCGTGATGATAGCGGGGCATTTCGAGCGATATACATAACGCCAAATAAGAGTAATAAAAGTATATTTTTTAACTTTAAAATTGATTTTAAACTTCAAGTATTAATCGCTAAAAGGGATATAGATAGAGATCATATCTTAAATTTAGGCGATTATGAGCAAAAATTTGTAAATTTAAAAGATTATGATAAACAAGCTTTAACTAGCATTCCCAAATATCAGCTCATAACTAAAAGCAAGATAAAGCGTGGTAAAATTTTAACAAACCGCCACTTCAAAACCCTAAGCGATATAAGAAAAGGCGATAAAATCACAGCTATGATCAATGATGGTGCTTTAAAAGTTGAGATTATAGTAACAGCTCTTAGCGATGGCAATATAGGACAGATTATCAGCGTAAGAAATCAAAATAATCAAATTTTAAAAGCACAAGTAATAAATAAAAATCAAGCTATAATCAAGTAGAGGTAAGAATGAAATCATGTATATATCCAGGGACTTTTGATCCTATTACAAATGGGCATCTTGATGTTATTAAGCGTGCTAGTAATGTATTTGATAAGGTTATTGTAGCAGTTGCTTTAAATGAGAGCAAAACCCCATATTTTAACTACAATCAAAGAGTTGAATTAGCCAAGATCGCTACAAAAGATCTATCTAGCGTAGAGGTTGTAGGATTTGACAATCTCTTAGTTGATTTTGCTAAATCGCTTAATATCAACACGGTTGTAAGGGGATTAAGAGCCGTAAGTGACTTTGAATATGAGCTACAAATTGGCTATGCTAATGCCTCTTTGTGGAACGAATTTGAGACAGTGTATTTTATGCCAAGTCTTAAAAATGCCTTCATATCAAGCTCCATTGTTAGATCTGTTTTAAGTCATAAAGGGGATATTAGCTTACTTGTGCCAAAAGAGGTTTATCAAAAAATAAAGGATGAGTATGTTAGTTAGTTTTGAAGGGGTCGATGGAGCGGGTAAAACAACGCAGATTAATATGCTAAAAGAGATCTATCCAAATGCCATAATCACTAAAGAGCCAGGTGGGACAGAGCTTGGAGCGATGATTAGATCGTATCTTATGAGCAATGCAAGTAAAATATCTCAAAGAGCTGAAATACTACTATTTTTAGCAGATCGTGCTGAACACTATGAGAAGATTATAAAACCAAATTATAAAAATTTAATCTTAAGTGATAGAAGCTTTATCTCAGGTCTTGCATACGCTATGGCAAATGATGATAATCTAGATATTAAAACCCTAATTGAGCTAAATAAATTTGCCCTTTGCTCGGACTTTGGGGATAAATTTATCTTTTTAAAAGCAAATAAAGAATTAATCCACCAAAGACTCTTTAATAGAGATTGTAGCGATGAGATTGAGAGTCGTGGGATTGAGTATTTAATGAGAGTTCAAGAATTTATGAGTATAATACTCACCGATTTAAAATTTGAAGTATTAGAGATAGACGCATCACTAGCACCAGAGATTATACAAGATAAAATAAGGAAATTTATATGATAACTGCTCTTCGTGGTATGAAAGATCTGCTTGAAAATGATGGCAAGCTATATAAATTTATAATACAAACCTGTGAAAGTGTAGTCAAAAACTACGGCTATAAATTTTGCGAGACCCCAAAGCTAGAAGAGACAACACTATTTAAAAGAAGCGTAGGACAAAGTAGTGATATTGTCGGTAAGGAGATGTATCAATTCATTGATAAAAGTGGTAATGATGTCTGCCTTCGCCCTGAAGGCACAGCTGGGGTGGTAAGAGCCTTTATAGAGAGTAAATTTGATAGAGTTGGTGGGATTAGAAAGTATTTTTATTATGGTAGTATGTTTAGGTATGAGCGTCCTCAGCGTGGGCGTTTGAGGGAATTTCACCAATTTGGCGTAGAGTGCTTTGGCGAAGCTAGCGTTTATGAAGATGCCTCAGCGATCTTAATGCTAAATGAAATTTTAAATAATCTAGGGATTAAAACAACTCTTAAAATCAACTCTTTAGGCGATGGCGAGTGCATGCCAACTTATAAAGATAAGTTGGTTAAATTTATAAATATAAACAAAGAAAATCTATGTCAGGACTGCCTAAGAAGGCTAGAGACTAATCCTATTAGAATACTTGATTGTAAAAATGATAGTTGTCAAAATATCCTAAAAAACGCGCCATTAATCACAGATAATCTAAATCAAATTTGCCAAGATGAGTTTAATAAACTTCAAGAGATTTTAAGAGCAAATGGGGTTGAGTTTGAGATTGACCCTAAGCTAGTTAGAGGTTTGGATTACTACTGCAAAAGTGCTTTTGAATTTGTAAGTGCTGAGATTGGCTCTCAAAGTGCTGTAGCAGGTGGTGGGCGATATGATAAACTTTGTGAGTATCTAGGTGGCAAACCTACTGCAGCAGTGGGCTGGGCTATGGGAATTGAGAGAATTATGGAAATTTTAAAGCAAAAAGAGCCACAAAATAGCCGTCAAGGGATTTATATATGTGCTTTAAATCCAAATTTAATAGATGAAATCTACAAAATCGCTCAAAAGCTAAGAAAGCACCATATAACAGAGATTTCATATGAAGCCAAAAGCCCAAATAAGCACCTAAATATAGCCGATAAAAGAGGGTTTGAGATATTTTTGTGTCTTGGCGATGATGAGTTTAGCCAAAATCAAATTTGGTATAAAAACCTAAATGATAAGAGTGAAAAACGAATATCTATAGATGATTTAGGGAGCAAAATATGACAAATGACTATGGACTTAGCCTTTGGGGTGATTCAAATTTTATAATTGATAGCGGTAAGGTCTGTCTAAATAGCGACTTAAAACCAGCATTAATCGATATAGTAAAAGAGATTAGAAATGATGGCTATAGAGGGCCTTTACTCCTTAGATTTCCACATCTTATAAAAAAGCAAATTGTCCAAGTCTATTCTAGTTTTGAAAGAGCCAAAAAGGAGTTTGGATATAGTGGAAGTTTTAATGCTGTATATCCACTAAAAGTCAATCAATATCCAGGCTTTGTAGAAAATTTAGTTAAAATCGGCCAGAGTTATGGCTATGGCTTAGAGGCTGGTTCAAAGGCTGAATTGCTCCTAGCTATGGCGTATAATAACTATGGTGCGCCAATTACCGTAAATGGATTTAAGGATAATGAGCTAATCGATATTGGCTTTATCGCTGCTGAAATGGGGCATAATATCACTCTTACAATTGAGGGATTAAATGAGCTAAAATCGATAATCTCCACTGCCAAAGAGAGATTTAAGCCAAAGCCAAATATCGGACTTAGAATTAGACTTCATAGTAGTGGGACTGGAGTTTGGGCTAAAAGCGGTGGGATAAATTCCAAATTTGGATTAACATCAACTGAGCTAATTGAAGCAGTAAATTTACTAAAAGAGAATAACCTAATAGAACAATTTACAATGATTCACTTCCATATTGGAAGTCAAATTGATGAAATTCACCCACTTAAAAAAGCTCTTATAGAAGCTGGAAACATATACGCAGAACTTCGTAAAATGGGAGCAAAATCCCTAAAAGCTATAAATTTAGGTGGCGGTTTGGCTATAGAGTATTCGCAATTTAAGGAAAATCCAAGTAGAAATTACACTCTAAAAGAGTATGCAAATGATGTTGTATTCTTACTAAAAACTATAGCAAATCAAAAAAATGAGATTGAACCTGATATATTTATAGAAAGCGGTAGATATATTGCTGCTTCTCACGCTGTCTTGGTAGCTCCAGTGCTTGAGCTATTTAGCCAAGAATATACAGAAGAAAAATTGATATTAAAAAAAAATAATCCCCCTTTAATTAGCGAATTATATGACTTATATAGGAGTATAAAACCAAGCAACGCTATAGAGTATCTTCATGATGCAATAGATCATATGGAGAGCGTTTTAACCCTATTTGACTTAGGTTATGTAGATCTTCAAGATAGATCAAATAGCGAAATTTTAGTCCATCTAATCATGAAAAAAGCGATCTCGCTTTTAGGTAATAAGCAAAATTACGCTGAGCTTTTAAAAATTCAAGAAGAGGTCCAAGAGAGATATCTAGTGAATTTTTCTATGTTTCAAAGCCTGCCTGACTTTTGGGGTCTTGGGCAAAACTTCCCTATAATGCCTCTTGATAGACTTGATGAGCGCCCTACTTTGTCTGCTTCTATTTGGGATATTACTTGCGATAGTGATGGTGAAATCAGCTTTGATGCGACTAAAAATCCTCTATTTTTACATGATGTGGATTTAGAAAAAGAGGATTATTTCTTAGGATTTTTCCTTGTTGGAGCGTATCAAGAGGTGCTTGGAATGAAGCATAATCTCTTTACCCATCCGACTGAAGCTACAATTATCCTTAATGAAAATGGCAATTATGAGATAAAAAATATCTTAGAATCACAATCTGTTATAGATATATTAGAAGATTTAGATTATGATATACACTCCATTAGAGATACTTTAAATGAAAGGATAGAAAACTCAACCTTAGTAGATGAGAAACAAAAAAAACATATCCTAGGTGAGTTATATCTATTTTTAAACGATAATGGCTATTTAAAAACTATAGGCTAAGAATGGGAATTTTAAAAACAATAATAGAAGATCTATCACAACCAAAATCTCAAGATCCAGCATATCGTAGTTGCGTAGATCTGATATTTAACTATCCTGGTGTATGGGCTGTGATCAATCATAGATTTATCCATGCTTTATGGGTTAAAAAATGGCATAAATTAGCTAGAATACTAGCTGGTATTAGCAACTTTCTAACTAGAGTTGATCTACATCCTGCAGCTGTGGTTGGCAGACGCGTTTTTATCGATCATGCAACTGGAGTTGTAATCGGAGAAACAGCAGTAATTGGCGATGATTGCTTAATATATCAAGGTGTAACTCTAGGTGGTGTAAGCTTAGATAAAGGCAAAAGGCACCCTACTTTAGAAGATGGAGTTGTAGTTGGTGCTGGGGCAAAAATTTTAGGAAATATAACTATTGGTAAAGGCTCTAAGATAGGTGCTAATTCAGTAGTGGTAAAAGATGTCCCACCTAACTCTACAGCCGTTGGAATTCCAGCTAAATGTGTTAGTGGCAACACTCGCCCATTAGAGCACAACAAACTACCTGATATTACAAAAGAGTTGCTAATATATCTAATAAAAAGGGTGGAAAATCTCGAATCTTGCGGCGATTCTAAAATAGTATTAGACAAAAAATATCAAGAGTATATAAAATCAATCAAGGAGTAAAAAATGTTACTATCTCAAAGAATTTCTGTCCTAAGCGAAAGTATCACAATAGCAATTAGCTCAAAAGCCAAAGAGATGAAAGCAGCTGGGCTTGATGTCATTAGCTTTAGTGCTGGTGAGCCTGATTTTGATACACCTGAAGTTATCAAAAATGCGGTAAAATCAGCATTAGATAAGGGTTGTGGTAAATACACTCCAGTTCCTGGCACACCTGAGGTATTAGAGGCTATTGCTACAAAACTAAAAAGAGATAATAATCTAGATTATAAACCAAGCCAAATAATCACAAATGTGGGTGCTAAACACTCTTTATTTAACCTATTTTCTTGTATTATAAACCACGGCGATGAAGTTATTATCCCATCTCCATACTGGGTAAGCTATCCTGAAATTGTCAAATATTGCGGTGGAGTTCCAGTTATCATAGAAACTAGTGAAGATAATAAATTTAAATTAACTGCTAATCAGATAAAATCAGCCATAACCTCAAAAACTAGAGCAATTGTCATAAATAGCCCAAGCAACCCATGTGGTGGCGTATATAGTAAAGCTGAGCTTGAGGAGATTAGCGAAGTGTTAAAAGGGAGCCAAATCCTAGTAATAAGTGATGAAATTTATGAAAAATTAACCTACAATGGCGAATTCATCGCCTCAGCGTCAATTAGCGATGATATGTTTAAAAGGACAATTACCATAAATGGACTTAGCAAGTGTGGCGCAATGCCAGGCTGGAGATTTGGCTATATGGCAAGTAGCATTGATGAGCTAAATAAAGCCCTTAGAAAGCTCCAAAGCCAAAGTACGAGCAATATCTCAAGTATCGTTCAAGCTGGTGCTATCCCAGCACTTTTAGGAAAAGCTGATAATGATATAAAGTATATGAAAAGTAAATTTATAGAGCGTAGAGATTACGCAGTAAGTGCTATAAATAGCATAGAAAATCTAAGCGTAGTCTGCCCTGATGGCGCATTTTATCTATTTATCAATTGTAAAAATGTCGAGCCTAACTCAATGAAATTTTGCCAAGAATTATTAGAAAAAGCCTTAGTAGCCACTGTGCCTGGAGTGGGATTTGGTATGGATGGATACTTTAGACTTAGCTTTGCGTGTGATATAGATAGCTTAAAAATCGGTATTGAGCGCATTGCTGAATTTGTCAAAAATTATAAAAAATAAGCTATAGGAGTGCCATAAAGCACTCTTATTCAAACTAAATTCACAATCTTTAGCTATAATCCTAAGCTTATAAATAATAAAAGTATTAAAATGGGAAAAGATTTAGCAAAAAATAAAAAAGCATTTCATGATTATACCATCATTGAGAGCTTTGAAGCTGGTATAGTGTTACAAGGTAGCGAGGTTAAGGCACTTCGTGCTGGTAGAGCGAATTTAAAAGATAGCTTTGTGCGAATAATTCGTGGTGAGCTGTTTTTATTAAATGCTCACATCAGTCATCTCCAAACCGCTCACTCACACTTTCGCCCTGATGAGAGAGCGCCTAGAAAGCTACTTATGCACCGCAAACAAATCGATAAGCTCCTTGGTAAAGTCAGCACCGATGGCCTTACTATCGTGGTTTTAAGTCTATATTTAAATAATAAAAATATAGTAAAAGCTAATATAGCTTTAGCCAAAGGTAAAAATCTCCACGACAAAAGAGAAGCATTGAAAGAAAAACAAGCAAATTTAGAAGCTAGAGCAGCCCTAAAAAGATACATATAAAGGAAAAATATGAAAAATATTAAATTTATAACCCTATTTCTAACGGCGTTTTTGCTACTTAATGGGTGTAGTAAAGATGAATCAAATACTCAAACAAGCCAATCAGAGCAGTATAAAACCGCAGATGAGATAGAGCTAACTAGCATAATTGGCACTAAAGCCACGCTAATACGCACAGAAAATGGATTTAAGCTCAAAGATAGCGATAAAATTCTAATGCTTGATATATTTGGTACATACTGCGCCCCATGTCAAAAAGAAGCCCCACACCTTATGGATTTTCAGCTTAAGAATGCAGATAAATTTATGTTAATTGGGCTAATTCACTTTGAAGATGTAAGCGATGAGTATGTGCTAGAGAACTTTAGCAAAAAATATAACGCCTATTATTTCATAGCAAATTCAAAAGAGAATAGCAAAATTGTAGATCAAATTCTAAATGATATTAACTACAATAGAGCCCTTTCTATCCCTTTTAAAGTGGTTTTAAAAGATGGAATATACCAAAGTCTAAGTGATAATATAGATGGCACAGTAGTTGGGAATAAATTCTACCTAGGAGAGGTTAGCACCAACACAATTAGCCAAGATATAGATAAGATTTTAAATGCAAACTAAAAGAACGCTTAATACTAAAACCAAGCTAAAAGAGTTTAAACCAACTCTTTTTAAGGTGATTTTATTAAACGATGACGTTACCACTATGGATTTTGTAGTTATGGTGCTTTGCGAAATTTTCAATAAAGAGCTAAGCCAAGCTGTAAATTTAATGATGCAAATTCATAAAAACGGAAGTGCGGTCTGTGGAATTTACACCAAAGAGATCGCACAAACCAAACAAAATCAAACGCTAAGCCTTGCTAAAGCAAATGGCTTTCCGCTAAAATGCGTTATAAAAGAGGATTAATGATAGAACAAAATTTAGCAATGTCAATAAAACAAGCCAATGACCTAGCCATATCTCAATCTCATGAGTATATTAGCTCAGAGCATATCTTATACACATTGACATTTGATAAGGAATTTATAAAACTTTTAGAAAATATCGGTATAAGCGATGTAGTAGCACTTAGAAATGATCTAATAAATATGCTAAAAGATACGCCAAAATCTAATGAGAAAAAGCCGCCGATACTCACTCATAAACTTAGCGAACTATTTTCTAATATCACTGAAGAAGAGAGATTTGGAGTAGAGGAATTTTTAGATGAAATTTTAGCTGATAAAAACTCCCAAATATATCAATTATTTGAATTTCACGGATTAAATTTAGAAGACAATGATCTACTATCTGTAGCCACAAATTTAAATGAATTAGTAAAAAATAATCAAATAGACCCAGTAATAAATAGAGATAAAGAGATTGATAAAGCACTACAAATCCTATGTCGCCATAAGAAAAATAACCCAATTTTTGTAGGCGAAGCAGGAGTTGGTAAAACCGCTATAGTCCAAGGAATAGCTCAAAGAATAGTAGATGGTAATGTCCCAGCTAAATTAAAAGATAGTGTGATTTTTAGCTTAGATATATTTGCTATTTTAGCTGGAGCCAAATATAGGGGTGAATTTGAAGAGAGATTAAAAGAGATAATAAACCGCCTAAAAGAGAATAAAAATCACATAATTTTTATAGATGAAATTCACACAATACTAAACACAGGTAGCAATGACAATGGTCAAGACGCTGCAAATATCCTAAAGCCGCATCTAGCAAATGGGGATATTAGGTGTATTGGTGCGACTACTTATAGTGAGTTTAGGAATTTTAATAAAGATAGAGCCCTACTTCGCCGTTTTAATAAAATTGATGTAGCCGAACCAAGCAAAGAAGAGACTTTAGAAATTTTAAAAGGCTTAAGGCCAACTTATGAGAAATTCCATAGCGTAAAGTATAGTGATGAAATTCTAACTCAAAGTATAGAGATGGCTAAACGATATTTAAGTGATAAATTCCTGCCAGATAGTGCTATAGATATAATCGATGAGGCTGGAGCCGCTACAAATATCGAGCATAAAAAAAGCGTAACAAAAGCTAAAATAAATGAGATTGTCTCTAAAATGGCAAATCTATCTAATATCCAAACAAACTCTGATAACACTCAAATTTTAAAAAATTTAACCACCACGCTAAGCCAAAAAATATTTGGTCAAGACCTAGCTATAAAGAGCCTAAATGATGCTTTAATCACATCATACGCAGGGCTAAATGAGCCAAATAGACCTATTGGGGTATTTTTATTTACAGGAAGTAGCGGAGTTGGTAAAACTGAGTTAGCAAAAGAGTTAGCAAATGCTTTAAATATCCATTTTGAGCGATTTGATATGAGCGAATATATGGAGAAACACGCCGTAGCTAAGCTCATTGGGGCACCTCCTGGATATATAGGATTTGAAAATGGCGGTATGCTTACAAATATGGTAAAAAAGCACCCATATAGCGTGATTTTATTTGATGAGATTGAGAAGGCTCACCCTGAGCTATTAAATATATTTTTACAAATTTTTGATAACGCAACTCTAAGCGATGCGAGCGGAAATAAGAGTGATTTTAAAAACACAATTATTATAATGAGCTCAAATTTAGGCACCAAAGAAGCACCGATTATGGGCTTTAATAAAAGTGATAGCGATAAAACTGATAGAGCTGTGAAGGGATTTTTTACCGCTGAGTTTAGAAACAGAATTGATAAGATTATAAATTTCAACTCTTTAAGCCACGAAGTGCTTGAAAAAATAGTCCAAAAAGAGATAAAAGAGCTAGAAATATCAGCTAAAAAAGTTAAAATTTCCCTAAGCAAAAAAGCTATAAATGAGCTTATAAATCTAGGCTATAGTAGCGAATTTGGCGCTAGAAATCTCAAACGCACCATTAAGGATAATATAAATCTCAAGCTATCAAAAGAGCTTCTTTTTGGTGATTTAAAAAATGGCGGCGATGTTAGCATTGATTTTGATAATGGTGAGTTTAAATTTAGTAAAAATAGCCTATGAAATCCATCTTTCCAGATCCATCTAAAGCACCAAAAGATACGCCACTAGCTTATGGTGGCGATCTAAGTAGCGAAATTTTAATTGATGCTTATACGCATGGTATATTCCCTTGGCCTTGTGATGGAGCGATATTTTGGCATAGCCCCGATCCTCGTGCGATATTCTACCCGCAAAATGTTAAAATTCAAAAGAGTTTAAGAGCGTTTTTAAGGGATTATAGAGTTAAATTTGATTATAATTTTGCAAATTTTATAAATTTTTGCAAAATACAAAGAGAGCTTAAAGAGCCAACTTGGATAGACCAAAATGTCGTAGATAGCTATATTAAAATGCACGATCTTGGCTATGCTCACAGCGTGGAGATCTATTATAAAGATGAGCTTATTGGTGGGCTTTATGGGTTGATATTTGGTAAGGTTTTTTGCGGTGAGAGCATGATAAGCAAGGGCAAAAATGCCTCTAAAGTTGCCTTGGTAACTCTAGCTAAAGCTTTATCAAAGTATGATTTTATCATTGATGCACAGGTTATGAATCCTCATCTTGAGTTTTTAGGAGCAAAGAATATATCTAGAGATGAGTTTTTGGCTATTTTAAATATTAAGTCAAATCAACCTAGTGGATTTGAGAAATTTAGTGATTTAGAGCCAAATTTGGAATAAATTTTGCTTAATCAGCCTAATAAATTTAAAAGGATATCAGATGTATGCAGGTTTTAGCACTAGCAAATCAAAGCAACTAGTTGATTCTGCTCTTAGTAGTAGGGTTACTCGCAACCAACTAATCGCCAGTAATATCGCAAACATCGATACTCCATTTTATAAAGCCAAAGATATTGATTTTGAAACTGCTTTGATAGAAAAAAGAAAAGAGATCTATAAGCTAGGCGCAAACGAGCCAAAGCTAGAGTTAGCTAGGACAAATGATAAACATTTTGAGGCTATTGATTTTCCATCATCAAAGATACCAACCATATATCTAAGAGATGGCCATATGGCTAGAAATGACGCTAATACCGTGGACTTGGATATTGAAACAAGCGAAATGAGTAAGAATGTTTTAATGATTCAAGCTCTAGATTCAGCTAGTAAAAAGCATGGCGATATATTTAAAAGCGTGATAGACGCAAGCTCAAAAATCTAAAGGATAAGTGATGGCATATTTAAGTGATTTTGATATTAGCGGATATGGTCTTAGTGCTCAACGATTTAGAATGAGCGTAATTAGCTCAAATATCGCTAACGCTCACACCACAAGAACAGCTGAAGGTGGTCCATATCGTCGCAAAGAAGTTGTATTTAAAGAGATTGAATTTGACAAAGAGTTAAATAATCAAATAAATGCTAAAAATGATTTTTTAGAAAACGAAAATCCATTAGATGATATAGATGCACCAAGATTTCCAAAACCTGCGATCTCAACTGTGATAGTAGATAAGATTGTCCGTGATGATAAGGATTTTAAAATAAAATTTGACCCTACTCACCCAGATGCTAATGATAAGGGCTATGTAATGCTACCAAATATAAATCCAGTAATTGAGATGGCAGATTTAATAGAAGCCACAAGAGCATATCAAGCTAATGTATCGGCATTCCAAAGCGCAAAAGCAATCGCAACAAGTGCAATTGATATGATGAAAGGATAATTTAGATGAATATTAATAACATATCAAATTTAAACCAAATAGAGCAAAAAAATAGTAAAAATACAAATTTAACAGACCAAAGCTTTTCTGATATATTAAATAAAACTCTAGGCGAGTTAAATGATGTCCAGCAAAAAGCTGATAAAGCTGTAGCTGATCTAGCCACAGGAGAGGTAAAGGATCTCCACCAAGCAGCAATAGCAATCGGCAAAGCAGAGACTAGTATGAAATTAATGCTAGAGGTTAGAAATAAAGCTATAAGTGCATATAAAGAGATAGCAAGAACACAGCTATAATGAATCAAAATAGTAGCCAAAGTAAGGTTTATATAGTATTTGTATTAATAATACTTGGTATTTTTATATTTTTAACGGTTATATTTTATCGCTCCAGTATAGAAAGAAGACTTCCAAAACTCCAAAGTAGCGACTACACAAGTGCAATGCGTGGATCTATCTTAAGCCAAGATGGATTTAACCTAGCAAGTAGCCAAAAGCTATTTAAAGCTATGGTTGATACTAGAAATATCGATCCAAATAAAAAAGAGCTATTTATAAAGCTATATACTCTATATAGTGGCGATGATCCTAAAAAAATTCGAAAAATCTTAGCCAAAAAGGGGTTAGTTACCCTCTCATATGAGATTGACGCTAAGGGTGCTGCATATCTAAAAGAGTTAGCTAGAAAGCTATATAGAAGCAAAGTTTTTATCGCATATCAAGATCCAAAAACAGGTATAGTCTCCACTCAAGGAATGAGTATAGTAGAAAGCGGAGAGAAAAGGCTATATATGGCAAGTGATGCTCTAACTCCAACTATTGGCTATATAAAAAAGATAGAGATTGATGGGATTACCAAGGTTGAAGGGGTAAAAGGTATTGAAAAAATATATGACAACCTACTCTCTTCTACTCAAGATGAGCTAACCAAAGGTCCAAGGGATTTAGCAAATACAATTATATTAAGCAAAGACGCAGAGCTCTCACGCCGCATTGATGGCTATAATGTCGTGCTAAATATCCCTTTAAAACTCCAAAAAATCTTAGAAAAAATGGCAACTGCAAAAATGAATGAGCTAATAGCAAAAGAGGTAATTATAGGGGTGATGGATGCTAAAACTGGAGCTATAATATCTCTAGTATCCACCTCAAGATACAACCCATCAAATATAACTAAAAAAGATTACCAAGCACTAAATTCAACCGCAAGCGAATATGCATATGAGATGGGTTCTGTTATGAAGCCATTTATCTTTGCCCTGCTCTTAAAAGCTGGTAAAATAGATCCATTAGAGATAATAGATGTATATGGCGGTAAGTATAAACTAGGCAAAAGAGTTATCACTGATAGTCATAAAAATGATAAGCTAAGCGCTCAAGATATTATAGTAGAATCTTCTAATGTCGGTATGATACAAATCGTAGATAGATTAAATGAATTTGAGCTATATAATGGACTTTTGGATTTTGGTTTTTCTAGAAAAACAGGGATAGATTTAAGCTACGAGCAAGTAGGCATTATGCCATCTATATCAAAATTAAAAAATAAAGTATATAAATCCACTTTAAGCTATGGCTATGGCGTTCAAGCTACATTTATGCAGCTTTTAACCGCTTATAACGCCATCACAAATGATGGTATAATGATAACTCCACGCATAGTAAATCACCTAGAAAAAGACTCCAAAGCATACAAATATAAAGAGCAAGAGCAAACCCAAGTCTTACCCAAAGAGAGCGCTCAAAAGATGAAAGATATCCTAGTAAAAGTAGTAGAAAGTCCAAATGGCACCGCTAGAAAAACGCAAATTCCAGGTCTTATAATAGGTGGTAAAACTGGCACCGCTCATATAGCAGCAAGTGGCGGATATAGTGATAAGAGATATAATGCTAATTTCTTTGGCTTTGTGCGTGATGCTAATGGCAAAGAATATACCATTGGGGTGCTAGTGCGTGAGCCTATGAGACCATATCCATACTATTACGCATCATGGAGTGCATTGCCAATATTTCGCTCCACAGTTGAATTAATGGTAGAAAATGGTTATTTAACACCAGCTAAAGTGGAGATAAAGAATACAAAAAGCAAAGAGACAAATGTGATATTAGACTAAAATTTACCATAAATAAAAGCTTTTTAAGTCTCTTTAGCATATAATTTAAGTTTCATTTTTTAAGTAGAGTTGATTATGAATTTAATAGAAAAACTAAAAACAGGTCAAAGATTAGAATTTGACGATGCTATTAAGCTTTATGATTTGGAGCTATTTACCCTTGGTAAATATGCCAACAAAATACGAGAGACAAAAAATGGTAAAAAGGTATATTTTAATATCAATCGCCATATAAATCCGACAAATTTATGTGCTGATGTGTGTAAATTCTGTGCCTTCTCATCTCATCGTCAAAATGCTGAGAAGAGCTATACAATGAGCTATGAGAAGATTATACAAGCAGTGGATAGAAGCGTCTTAAATGGAGCAAAAGAGATACACATAGTCTCAGCTCACAATCCAAATGTATCGTGGCAATGGTATTTAAAGATATTTAAAATGATAAAAGATAAATATCCAAATTTACATATAAAAGCACTCACGGCAGCTGAAGTGGATTATCTCCATAGGAAACATAATCTAAGCTATGAAGAAGTGATAGAAAAGATGATTGAGTATGGAGTAGATAGTATGCCAGGAGGTGGGGCTGAGATCTTTGATGAGGGGATTAGATCTGAGATTTGTAAAGGCAAAGTAAGTAGCGATAACTGGCTTAAAATCCACTCCCTTTGGCACCAAAAAGGTCGCCAAAGCAACGCTACAATGCTCTTTGGTCATATAGAGAGTAAAGAACATAGGATAGATCATATTCTTAGAATTCGCTCACTGCAAGATCGCTCACTTGCGTTAAATAATGGTGGCGGCTTTAATGCTTTTATCCCGCTAGTCTATCAAAGGGATAATAATTATCTTAAAAATATCCCATTTTTAGGCTCGGTTGAGATATTAAAGACAATGGCAATTAGCAGAATTTTACTTGATAATATCAACCATATTAAGGCTTATTGGGCTACTTCTACTCTGAATTTAGCTCTAATAGCACAAGAATTTGGTGCTGATGATTTAGATGGCACTATAGAAAATGAAAGTATTCAAAGTAGTGCTGGAGCAGCTAGCAAAAATGGCAAAAGTCAAAAAGAATTTATAGAACTTATCCAAACAAGCGGTTTTATACCCGTAGAAAGAGATAGTCTATATAATGAACTTAAAATATATAATTAGGAAAATCTTATGGATATATTTAAACTAAAACAAAATGGCACAACCATAAAAACTGAGTTGAATGCGGCTCTTACGACATTTTTGGCTATGTTATACATTGTCCCCGTTAATGCTTTGATACTAAGTGATGCTGGTATGCCAAAAGAGGCTTTGCTAGTAGCCACTGCTCTTATTACAATTATTGCTACTATATTTAATGGCCTATGGGCAAACACTCCAGTAGCACTAAGCACTGGAATGGGATTAAATGCCTATTTTACCTATAGTATGGTAATTGGTATGCAAATTCCATGGCAAACCGCACTTGGGGCTATATTTATTAGCTCTGCGGTATTTACTATTTTAAGTTTTACTAATTTTCGCCTTTGGATTATCAAAAATATCCCACTAGATTTAAGGTGTGCTATAAGTGCTGGTATTGGTGCTTTTATATGCTTTATTGGCTTATCGCAAATGGGGCTTATAGTCTCAAGCCCAGCAACCAAAGTAGCAATAGGCAATGTAGCAGATCCTAAGGTTTTAATCGGATTAATAGGCGTTATACTTATGATTATATTTTGGGCTTTGAAAATTCGTGGTGGATTTGTGCTAGCTATTGCTATTACTTCAATAACTGCTTGGGTATTTGGAATTTATGAAATTCCACAAAGCATAGTGTCAATGCCAGTTAGCATTGCTCCTATTTTTGGTGAGCTTGATATATTTTCAGCACTTCAAATTTCACTACTTCCAGCTGTTTTAACCCTATTTGTAACTCATCTATTTGATAGTATTGGCACTCTTACTGGGGTTGGAAATAGGGCTAATCTATTTAGTAGCTCTGAAGGAGAGAAAAAACTAGCTAGAAATTTAGAAAGTGATGCTATTGCTAGTATGGCTGGAGCCACTATAGGAACTAGCACTGTAACTGCATTTGCTGAGAGCGCAAGTGGGGTAGAAGCTGGTGGTAGAACAGGGCTTACGGCTGTATTTATCGGAATTTTCTTTATCTTTACCCTATTTTTCTTGCCGCTATTTGGCGCCATTCCTGCTAATGCGATATATCCAGTGCTTGTGATGGTGGGGATTTTGATGTTTAGCGAACTTGGCAAGATTAACTACACAGACCCAGCTATTTGCGTATCTACATTTTTAACCGTAATTTTAATGCCACTTACCTACTCTATTACCATTGGATTAAGCGTTGGATTTATCTCATATTTTATTGTCAAACTAGCATTAAGAAGATGGGAAGATCTAAATTTAGGCGTGATTACTCTAGCTGTGATTAGTCTATTTGCCTTTGCTGCTAGCTCTATGCCAGATCTATTTCAATCCATAATTGGAGGCTAAAGGTGAAGTATTATAGTTTTAGCTCATTTGAGCAAGATGTTAAAATACTAGCTAAAAAAATCAAAAGTGATTTTAATCCAGATGCGATCTTAGGTATAGCTAGAGGCGGACTTACTCTAGCTCATTTTTTAGCAAATGGGCTAGATATTAGAGATTGTTTTAGCTTAAATTCCATTCATTATGAAAAAACCAAAAAGCTAGATACTATTGAAATATACAATATTCCAGATTTAAGCAAATTTAAAAAAGTTTTAATCACTGATGATATTGTAGATAGTGGCGAGACTTTGGTAGCTATCAAAAAAGAGATTAATAAGCTATATCCAAATTTACAACTTTGCATAGCAACTATATTTTATAAGCCAAAAGCCCTTATAATACCAAATTTTAGTATTAGAGAAGCTGATGATTGGATAGAGTTTTTCTGGGATTTGAGTTTGGATTAGACAATGAAACAAGCTGAGATTTTGCTATATTATTTTTGCACGGGGCTAACTCTATGCATCTTATACGCAACTCAGCCTATTGGACCTATCTTTGAAAGTCAGCTTGGTATCTCTAAGACCCAGGCTGCTCTATTTACCACTGCGATCATGACTCCACTAGCGTTTGCGGGGATATTTTATGGCTATTTGCTTGAGAAAATTCAGATAAAAAGCATATTGGTTATAGCATTTTTACTTCTTGGAATTAGCGAGATTATCTTTAGTTTTACCCACTCATATTTTTTGCTTTTAAATATTCGTGGATTTCAAGGATTACTAATCCCTGCGGTACTAACAGGAATTATGAGCTATATCAGCCAAATTTCATCTAAAGAGAGTGTCGCAAATGCCATTGGCGTGTATATCGGAGTGACTATAATTGGCGGATTTATGGGTAGAGCGCTTAGTGGATTTTTTACTGATATTTTTGGGTGGAGGGTGTTTTTTTTTATAATTGGTTGTGTAGCCATAATCGCTTCAATGCTTTTGCTTAAATTTAGCCAAAATATTAAAGCTAGTTATCTCAAACCACGCCTAGTAGATATAATCCACACGCTAAAAACTAGACACAATCTATATATATTTTTAATGATTTTTGGGATATTTTTTACATTTCAAGCAATGCTAAATTTCATTCCATTTGAGCTAGCTAAAATAGATAATGAGTATAGCTCATCAAAGGCTGGAATGCTCTATATAGGCTATTTAGTTGGCGTATTGGTGGCATTTAATACTAAAAAAATAGTAGCCTTTTTTGGCGGCTCAATCAAGGCTATAACCGCTGGAATAATCATACTAATCATCGCTACTCAAATTTTTAGAGCAGATAGCTTTGAGTGGATTTTTATAGCGATGGTGATATTTTGCCTTGGCAACTTTATATCTCACTCAATTGCTAGTGGCTTTATAAACAAAATGGCAACTTCTCATAAGGGAATTTCAAATGGATTATATGTGAGCTTTTACTATTTTGGCGGTGCGCTTGGTAGTTTTGTGCCTGGGTTTATCTATATGCCTTTTGGTTGGAGTGCGTTATTGTGGTTTATTAGTGGTGTTAGCTTGATTTCGTTGATATTTATAATGGTGATTCGTGATATTAAAAATTAATATATATTGGCTCTTTGGAGCACTCATTTTAAACCTATCTCTTTTAATTTTTAGCCTAAGTGGATTAAGCATTAGCTATTATGAGGCTCAAATTTACTATAGTAACTCAAATTTAGGAGCAATACTACGCTATATTAGCTCTATTTTTAATAGCAATGAGACTATGCTTAGGGCAATGTTTTTAACCTTACATATAGCCAATTCACTCCTTATCTACGCCATCTCTTTAAAGATTTTAAAACGACAAAGCGATTGCGTGATAGCTGCTATTTTATATATGTTTTTGCCTGGGGTATTAGTAAGCGCTCTTATCATCAACCAAGAGAGCATTGCTATATTTCTTACACTCATCATAATCCTTCTAGAGCAACACTCTAAGAGAATTCTAATGAGCCTAACTCTAGCCATAACCTTGCTATTTAGTGAGCCATTTATCGCCTTATATCTTGCTATTATGCTATTTGGAGTATTTAATAGAGATAAAAAAATGGCAATCCTTGGGGTAATATTTTGTATCGCTTGGTATTATCTAAATGGCTTTGATGCTAGTGGCAAGCCACGGGGGTATTTTTTAGATTCTATGGCGGTATTTGCTGCGGTTTTTTCTCCTTTACTTTTTATATATTTTATATACACTTTATATAGAATCGCTATTAAAGAAAATAAGAGTTTTTTATGGTTTATTAGCACGACTGCCATTGGTGTGTGTATGCTAATCTCTATGAGACAAAGGGTGGAATTGGAGATATTCTTGCCATTTTGTGTGATTTTCGTGCCTGTTATGGTGCGGACATTTTTTGCTTCATATCGCTCAAGACTTCCACAATTTAGAACAACACACAAAATAGCAACTATAGTAGTCCTAGCTACCTTAGCTATAAATAGCCTAACTATAATATTTCATCAATATCTATATCTATTTTTGGATAAACCAAGCAATCACTTTGCTTATAAATATGATATTGTAAAAGAGTTAGCAAATGAGCTAAAAAAGATGGGTATAACGAGCGTTAGCACAAATTCAACCCTATCACTTCGGCTTAAATTTTATGGTATTGAAAATGGCAAAGAGTATAAATTAAGCCAAAAATATCAAAAATCTTGTAAAAATATTAAAATATCTAAATTTAATAAAACCATCGCCACATTCTACCTATGCAAAAAATAAAAGCTTTTAGTATTCTTGAGCTTATAATTGTTATGATAATAATTGGTATATTTATATCCATCACAACTATAAATTTCAAAAATGATGAGCTATTAAGAGCTGTAAATCAAGTAGCGTTTCATCTTAGATATACTCAATATCTAGCTTTGATAGATGATAAATTTAATCCAGATGATAAAGATTGGTTTAAAGGTAGGTGGCAAATATATTTTATAAAAACAATTGATAAAAAAAGCGTCTTACACTATGCTATATTTAGCGATAGTGGCAAATATAGCGGAAGTCCAGATGGCTATGAAGTAGCCAAAAATCCGCTAAATCCAACCAAGGTTCTAGCCATCTCCCACGCTGGGATAAGCAGTATAAATCCAACTGATGAGCTAGATTTGATGAGTAAATTTAATATATCTAATGTGGAGCTTTTAGATGGGTGTAGCTACTATAATTCAACTAGAATTAGCTTTGATAATCTTGGAAGACCATATAAAGGCAATCCAAAAAGTAGCTCTAACTCCACTCAAAATTTAATCACCTCCACTTGTAAAATCCGCCTAACCCATAAAAATGGCGAGTGCATCCATATAAATATCGCCCCAATCACTGCTCTAATAAGCATAGCAGATCCGCAAAAAAATTGCAATTAACCCCATTATACAAAGCTCGGAGCATCATTACTAAATAAGATTAAATCCCCACTCATAGTATTTGATGATAAAAACTCACCCATTTTAGACTTATCAAATAATCTTACAATCTTAGCTTTTTTAATATACTTTGTTAGCTCATTTTCATTTAAAGCACTTGTAATTACCAAAATATCAAAAACATCATCTATAGCCTTTGAAAGCTCGATATTTACGCCACTTCCACCCTCTATAATACCTGGCGTTAATATAATTTTTCTTCCTTTAAACTCACTTACAAGCTTATAACTAGCTAACATACCATTTAAATTTCCATTAAAGCTATCATCGATAATTACCTTGCCATTAGCATCAATCCTTTGAAGTCTATGCTCTACGCTTTTTATGCTATCTAAATTTATATTTTTAACCCCAGCAGCCTTACAAGCCAAAATCGCAGCGGCAAGATTATAGCTATTAAACTCACCAAGCAAATTCGCACTAAAATGCCTTTTTACCCCATCTAAGCTCATATCAAACCAAACCCCATCAAGGGTGCTTCTAACCCCACTTACTAGCTCATCGTAGATTATGGCTTTATCTTTTAAATTTGTAGAGCTGTGAGCTATACAAGTCTTAAGTCTATTTGAGTTTAACGCCTCTAACTTTACAGCCCTTACCCTATCAAGTGAGCCAAAATACTCTAAATGCGCCCCACCAATCTGCCCTATAACCACAATCTGCGGATTTATAAATTTAGCAATCTCATCTATATCGCCACTAAGTCTAGCCCCAGCTTCAACTATATAAAGCTCCACATCACTGCTTAAATTATCATTAATATCACGAATGATCCCAAGCAAAGTATTTACGCTTCGTGGGGTCTTATGAGTTTTAAGCTCCCCATTAGCGATATCATAGATAAAATTCTTAATACTAGTCTTGCCAAAACTAGCTGTCACTAAGATAATTTTTAAATTTGGCATAGATTTTAGCTTTGAGATGGCTTGATTTTTATACCAAATAGCTACTATTTTTTCGCTAAGAGTGCTAAATAAAATGGCAAAAATCAAGCTAAAAATCGTATGAAAAAGCCAATTCCCACTATAAGGACAAAAGATAAAAAGCCCAAATCCAACAATCAAAAAAGCAAAAAATCTCTTCACTCTAGCAGTTATCACAACCCTTTTATCTAATTTATAAGCCCAAAAAATAGTAGCTATCAGATACAAAATAGTAATTGAAATTTGATATATAAAATTATCAAAAATAGCTATCAAAAATAGCGGTAAAATGATAAAATATATATGCCACATCGGCTTAGTATAGTGAAAAATCACCCTTTTAATCTTATAATTAAACCACTGAAACGCACTAATAAAATAGTATCCAAGAGTCATAACAAAGATAAATTTAGCCAGCACCAAGAATATACTCACTTTAGCTCCTTAGATATGGTTTGAGATATAAATTTAGCATTATTTAAGAAAAAAAAGTGATCGCCTTCAAGTGGGTAAAATTTGCTATTTTTAATCAAACTAGCAATCTTTTTTCCACTACTAAGTGGCGTCGCATCATCGCTAATCCCCCAAAATATAAGAGAATTTGAGTTAAGATTAGCAAAAATGGAGCTAAAATCCTCATCTACAACGCTCTTTAGCGTCTCATACATAATCTTACTCATATTATTCACATCTTTAGTAGCAAAAAATCTCCAAAATCTACTAAATCCAAAACGCTTTAAAAGCTTAAAAATAGCTATCTTAAATCGAACACTAAGACGCTTTTTATGGATTATCCCAGCACTACTAAGCAAGATTAAATTTTTTGGCTCTAAAAGTGTAGCTACCTTCCCACCAAAGCTATGCCCCATAATAGCATCAAACTCAAATCCTAGCATACTACTAAATTTACTTACAATATTAGCATAATCACGACTATTAAGCGCTACTTCTAAATGGCTACTAAGCCCAAATCCAGGGAGATCTAAATATACACAATTATAATCATCAAAATATCTACTAAATGCCCTTTTCATCAGCTCCTTATTTGCTCCCCAGCCGTGTAGGATTAGGATATTTTGACCGCTATTTTGCCCTGAAATTTCATAGCTTAATTCATACTTTAATCCATTATACTCTATCTGTTTTACCGCCATCTTAGCTCTCTTTTTTCTTATTATAAATCGCTTCTAGCAAGGTTACAGCTTCGCTTAATCTCTCATACTCATCCATATTTAAAAGCACAGCTTCAAAGCGATTATTTTTTAGTATAAATGCACGCTTCATCTTAGCTTGTGAAATATCGCTCAAAATCGAGCTAAAATTTCTTACAACCTGTGTAGCAGTATAGATCTCATCTTTGCTAAATTTTGCCATCTATATTCCTTGATGCATGGTTTTATGTAAAATTATACATAAAACTAACTTTAATAGCGATGAATTAAGGCAAATTTAAATAGCCAAAAGGCCATTTAAATTTAGGCTAATTTACCCTTATTGCTTGTGATTGAGTTGATATATTTATAATCAACTGGGATTTTTCTCTCTATTTTTACACTATTTGCTAAGCGATTTATAGAGCTTGTAAAGTCGCTAAATAGATAGTTTGCTAAGCTACCTGGATTTGGATTTATCTCATTTAGATAGACCTCATCATCAATAACAAAAAAATCGCATCTAATGATCGCCCCATCAAAGCCACCACCGATATAAATCCTATTAAATGCCTCTTTAATCTTATCTTTAATCTTATCGCTAATATCAGCTTCTTGTGAATTTGAACTTGAAAAACTCATATATTTTTGATTAAAATCTAGCATTTTATCCTTTTTTGGCTCTTCGATTATAGATAGCTCAAGCCCATTATCACTCATAAATCCAGCTAAATTAAACTCTCTAACACCATCTATAAATGGCTCAACCAAAATCTCTTTATCAAACTCAAACCCCACATCTAAAGCATAATCTAGCTCTTTTTGGCTAGATACCACGCTTACCCCAATGCTACTTCCAAGGTGCGAAGGCTTTAGGATATATGGCAAGCTTAAATTTGGCTTTTGACCTCTAGTTATCACCTCGTATTTAAGCGTTTTAACACCGCATTTTAAGGCTAAAAATTTAGTTAAAACCTTTGAGTAGCTCATCACACTAGCCTCAAGTCGTGGGCCTATAAATTTAAGAGAGTAAAACTCAAATAGCCCAGCTATCTTGCCATCTTCGCCATCGCATCCGTGAATTAAATTTATATAACAATCCACCCCAATACTCTTAACGCCAAAGATATTATGAGTGATGAAACCACCATCTTTTAAATATAGTTTTTTACACTTTTTATACTTTTTAGAGCTGAAAAAATTAGCCCTCATATCGCTAGGCTCGATTAGATAAAACTCCCTATTAGCATCTACAAATATAAATTTCAAATTAGCTTTTAACGCCCTTTTAATAGCTATAGCTGAGACAATGCTAATCTCATGCTCCCAACTTGCCCCACCAAAGACTATACCATAATTCATAACCAACCTTTAAGATAATATTTTAAGCGCCTCTTTAATCAAAGATGGCGTATCGCTACTGGTGCATTTAGATAGAGCTGCACTTATTTTATCTCGTTTAAAGCCTAAGCTCTCAAGCGCCATAAAGGCTTCACTACTAATACTATTTGAGCCACTTATATCGCCTAATTTAGCATCGCTTAGCTGAGCTATTAGAGTTCTAGCACTCTTTGGGCCTATTCCTGGGACACGCTTTAGCACTCCATCATCACCATTTATAATAGCTGAGCTAAACTCCTCTGGGCTTAGAGATGAACAAACCGCCATAGCCGTAGAAACCCCAATGCCATTAACCTTTAAAAGCAATTCAAAAATCCTTTGCTCACTCTCATTTAAAAATCCATATAGCAAATTCGCATCTTCTCTAATAATTTGGGTGATAAGCAACTCGACATTATCGCCTTTATTTAATGAAGTGCTAGTAAATAGCGATATATTTACTGCGTATGTGATACCGCTACACTTAATGTGTATATTTGTTGGTTCCTTTTTAGTTATTAATCCCTCAATTGCCCTTATCATAGCTCATTTGACCTTTTTATCTCATATCCATTTATACCAGCCTTTAGCGTCATAACCCTTGCTATCTCATTCTCTTTAGTGCTATATGATATATCAATTGGCGGCTCGATTAATTTAAATTTAATCTCATTTAGCTCAGTCCAGCGATCTCTATTTATGATTTTAGCATCAAAGATTATACTCTCCATACTAATTAACTCATCTTTTAAGGTAGCTAACTCTATCTGTTTTGAATTTATGCGTTTTAAAATTTGATTATAATCAGCTACTAATCCTTGGAAATCTTTTAATTTATTTAAAAACGCAGCTGGTGGGGTAATACCCTCTTGTCTCATCTCTAATAATCTATTTTTTATCATATTTATAGAGTTTTTATTACTCTCTATAACATTCTTTTTATACTCTAGATCTTTTGGCAATACCTTTAGCTCATCTTCTAAGGCTTGGATTTTTTTATGATGTTTGGTTACTTCGCCATTTTGATCTAATATACTACTTACATCTACTATTAATCTATTATTATCGCCCTTTAGCTCATCTATGCTTATTAAGGTTGAAGCTCTTATAACTGAATTTGAGTGAAGAGTTTTTATATATATCTCATCAGCTTCTATATCGCCACCTAAAACACAACCTATATACGCCTTTTTCGCCTTTATCTTACCACCTTCTAATCTATCTATATGAGCTTCATCGCACTCCAAATAACCCATATGTAATGATATATTCGCATCTTGTGTATAGATTTTTGATTGGGCGTGAGTATTACCCTCTATTACTACGCTTTTAGCTTTGATTACTGCATCTTTAGCGACATTACCAATAGCTCTAACCTCGCTAGTTTCAACCTTCATACCACTACCAATAGCATCACTTAAATAATCACTCTCTTTAATATTTATCTTAACATCAGAATCCAAGCTTGTAGTAATCGAGCCAGTAGATTTTAAATTTACAGACCCTACATCTATCTCCTCTTTTATATCATATTTATTACCCTCTTCAATTACATAGCCACTTTTAAGAGCTATATATTTGATATGATCTTCGCTCTCTTCTGCTTTGATATTTTGACTTACTATTATTTGATTCTCTTCAGTGTTTTTAGGAGCTTCTACTGGGATAATATCCCCTTTTAAGCTACGCCCACAAGAGCCAATAGTAGGCTTAATATACTCCATTATCAAATCACCCTCTATAACACCACTTAAAAATCCCCTATCAATATCTCTTCTACCCTTTTTTTTATCATCATTATTGCTATCATCATTATTATTTTTATAATAAACTAGCAATTTACCATCCATAGATAGCACTGGATCAATGCCAGTAGCTACGACAATAGTCTCTGATTTTTCTATCATCTCATTTATTCTTAAAATTGAGGTTAGCCTAGATACTCTCTTTTTAAAATCTTTACATCTTAAATCGATTAAAAATCCAGCCTTAAGCATTTTTTTATAAATTGTATTTATCAGCTCTTTTTCAAATGTCGGAGTATATTTAACTGAGGTGTCTTCTTTTATCGTTGCTACTACCTTTGTGGAGTATTTATTTGCTCCTAGAGTTATTTTTGGAAGGTAGGGTCTAATATCTTCTCTAGTATCATAAAATTTAACCTTATAACTTTGCATAATGGATAAATTCTCATCTAAGAAAAACTCATCATCATCAAAAATAGACACATCTTCTGCTAGAGCAAACTCGGCTTGTTGATTATTTTTATAACTAGTAAATATCTCTAAAATATCAAAATCCAAATACTCTGGCGGTACCCCCATACTCTTAGAAACCGCATCAATATCTTGATATGGATTTTTGCTGTCTTCTACCATCTATAAACCTTCTTACAGATTTTAAAATAAACTTAATCGCAAAATTATATCTAAAAAAGATAAAACGGCTTTTAAGCCTAATTATATTATACTTCGCACAATCTAATTTTTGGAGCAAAATTTGAAACAAAAGCTAATCTTAATCGGTGCTTCTACTGGTGGTCCTGGTCATTTAAAGAAGTTGCTATCTGGTATAAGCTTACCATCAAATGTCTCTGTAGTTATAGCTCAACATATGAATAAAAACTTTGTTGGTTCATTTGCTAATGGGTTGGCTCAAGAGTTAAGATCAGGCGTAGAGCTACTAAATAATAAAATAACATTACAAAATAAAATTTATATTTGTGAGCAAAATAGCATAATGCTAAATCATCAGCTTTTAACGGCAAATATAGATCAAAGCGGAGTTACAACCACATATAACCCAAATGTAAATATGCTATTTAACTCCGCTGTGCCACTATGTAGGATCGTTGATGTGATGGGAATTTTGCTTACTGGTATAGGCGATGATGGAGCTAGTGGATTAAATGAATTATATAAAGCTGGAGCTAAATGCATAGCAGAAAACGAACAATCAGCCATAGTCTATGGAATGCCAAAAAGAGCTAAAGATATAAATCCAAAATTAGAAATTGGCAATTTAGATATGATTAAAACAAATTTACAAAGGTTTATTGTATGAGAGAATTTGAGTGTAGCAGTAATGATATTTTAGAATTTATTGAACTAGCTAAAAGATTTAGCGGAAATGACCTAATAAGCAAAAAAGATATAGTTAAAAATAAAATAGCTAGTTTTGCTAAAAATAAAAATATAGATAGTATGAAAGATATATGTAGCAAATTTCAATTTGATAGAGCTTTAAGACAGGAAATTTTAAATTTAATTACAATAAATGAGACATATTTTATGCGTGAGTTAAATCAGCTAAACTCTGCCATTCAATATGCTAATAACATTAGTATCGGCACAAATAGCGTTAAAATTTTATGTGCTCCATGTAGTAGCGGTGAAGAAGTCTATTCTCTTGGAATTTTATCTAAAATTATAGGAATAGATAGGTATAAATTAAAAATTATCGGGATAGATATCAACTCGCAAATGATCCAAAAATGTAAAGAGGGCGTGTATAATGAGCGATCTGTTAAAAATTTAAGGCAATCGCAAAAAGAGATATACTTCAAAAAATATGAAAATGAGTATCAAATCAAACAAGATCTAATGCCGATGATAGAGTTTAAAACCATTAATATATTTGATGATTCTCTATTTTCTCTTGGGCAATTTGATGTGATTTTATCTAGAAATATGATGATATACTTTGATGAGAATTATCGACTTTTAACTATAGAGAGATTTGCTAAAATCCTAAAGCCATATGGTAGAATTTACTTTGGTAATGCTGATTTGGTACCTTATTGCGATCTATATAATAAAGTAGTTGATCTATCTAGTACATATTATGAAAGAGTATAGTGTCTATATACATAAAGGTAGTAAAATGCCCCAAACAAAAATATCATCGCCATCAAAAATGTAATCATAGCTAGACTCACACCACTTTCATATAAAAGTCCAACCACAAAAGATATGGTAGCAGATATAAAATAATACACCATATCTTTATAAGCTATAACCCTACCATAAAATCTCTTATCGCAATTATTTTGTAACATTGTAAATGTATATGACCACAAAGTAGAGGTACAAAATCCAGCCGCCACAAGCCCTATAAGCCCCAAATAGTAATTAAACTGCAAAATAGCCCACAGCCCAATCCCCAAAAATTCACCAATAAATAGCCATATGAGCGTTTTGTCATTTGTAAATTTACTCAAAACCATAGGACCAACAACCAAAGAAAACGCCCTTGTCATATTCATAAATCCAATTATCAATGATATACTCATAATCTCCTTATACTCATATTTTGCCATAAGGGCGATTAAATTATCATAGGCTGTGACCCCTACAAATGAGTGTAGCAATATTATATGTATTAATACTGGATTTGATCTAATATACCTTAACCCCTCAATCATCATTTTTAAGATATTTTGAGTGGTGGTTTTTATGATTTGTGGTGCTTTTAAACGAGTTAAAATCAGCATACCAAAGATATATAGCCCAAAATCAAACAAAAATGACGCCTTAATCCCAAAATAGTGGATAAAAATCCCAGCTAACCCCATTCCAGCAGTATATGAGACAGCCCAGATGATGGAGTGAATTTCATTTGCTAATTTTAGATTTTTCCTACTCATTAAATTTGGCAGCAGACTCATCTCAGTTTGAAAATATACAACCCCTACCCCCATACGCACAAAAATAATTATAAAAAGCAACCAAAGCAAAGAAATATCATCTATAAAAAGTAGCATAAAAACGGTAATAGTCTCTATTAATAGCATTATCATCATTAAATTTTTAGGGTTAAATCTATCTACAATCACGCCATTTATAGGGGCTAAAAGCACATTTGGGATAAAGGCCATCGCAGCAGCTAAGGTAATAGCCCACACAGGAGCTGACATCTGTATCAAAAGGGTAAAAATCCCAGTATGAGAAAACCACATTCCAAAATAACATATAAATTGTATAGAGCTTAAAATTCTCAAATTTGGCTTATAACAAAGCAATGCGTAATACTTTTTCACAACTAACCTAATGCTAAATTTAAAGCCAAAATTATAGCTAAATTTATATAAATAAGCTTGAATTTTGCCACTTTTTGATACAATATCGCCTAAAAATTTAAGGAATTTTCGTGAGTAGATTAAGCGTTGATGAGGCTTTAAACCTTATCAAAAATGGAGATTTAAGAGAGCTTGGAGAGATGGCAAGCGCTAAAAAATTAGAGCTTCACCCTGATAAAATCACAACTTTTATAGTAGATAGAAATATCAATTACACTAACACATGTTGGGTAGATTGTAAATTTTGTGCGTTTTATAAGCATGTTAATGAAGATGAGGCTTACTTGCTTAGCTTTGATGAGATTAATAAGAAGATTGATGAGCTAATAGAGATTGGCGGGACGCAAATTCTCTTCCAAGGTGGCGTCCATCCAAAACTCAAAATCGATTGGTATGAAAAATTAGTCTCTCATATCGCCACAAAATACCCAAATATCGATATTCACGGCTTTTCTGCTGTGGAGATAGACTATATAGCTAGAGTTTCTAAAATTTCAATTAGCGAGGTCTTATCTAGGCTTAAAAAGGCTGGATTATATAGCATTCCTGGTGCTGGAGCTGAGATATTAAGCGATAGAGTTCGCGATATAATCTCACCTAAGAAGTGCTCTAGCGATACTTGGCTAGAGGTACATAAAGAGGCTCATAAAATTGGGGTAAAAAGCACGGCTACAATGATGTTTGGCACAATTGAGAGCGATGAGGAGATAGTAGAGCATTTAGATAAAATTCGCAATCTCCAAGATGAAACTAGCGGATTTAGAGCTTTTATTTTATGGAGTTTTCAATCAGCTAATACAAAACTAATCCAAGAGATACCAAATATCAAAAAGCAATCTCCAAATAGATATTTAAGACTACTAGCAGTATCAAGGCTATTTTTAGATAATTTTGCTAATATCCAAAGTAGCTGGGTAACCCAAGGCTCATATATAGGACAATTAGCGCTTAAATTTGGTGCTAATGACCTAGGTAGCACTATGATGGAAGAAAATGTAGTCAAAGCCGCCGGTGCAAGCTATAGAATGAGCCAAGATCAAATGATAGAGCTAATCAAAGATATAGGCGAATTCCCAGCTAAACGAAATACAAATTACGATATTTTACAAAGATTTTAATTTGTGGCTCTCATCGCCACAAATCCCTTAAAATTTATGTGGATTTCCACCATTTTAGGTTATCAAAATGAAATTAAAATAGAGATTAATTACTAATCCTATCTAATTAGTAGAAATTTCAGCTGGTTTTACTAAGCCTTTTTTTAGCTTTCTTACTAGAAATCTCGATGGATTTAAGGCGTGTAATATCGATTTTTTAACACAAATTTGACGCCCCAAAACCATATCAAGCAAGATATTAGCACCCATAATTGCCGTGCTAAGCCCCCTTGAGCCATGAGCTGCACTGATTAAAATATTTGGGTGATAGATCGGATCTTGATGGGTTAGTTTGCCCTTTGTCCATAGAAGTGAGCTATAAATTTGCATATATCTACTCGCATTATGAACTCCGCCAATTATAGGAAATCTATCGCCACTATAGCCTCTAAATCCAACATTTGAGCCAATTATATCTATATCTTTTCTATCGATAAATTCACTCACTAAAGCCAAATTCCCATCATCATCGCTACTTCTAGGCAAGGCATACTCATCGCCTCTAGCATAGCTAGCACCAATTAGCTGGATTTTATCTACTGCTTTGGTTATATACCCTCTAGCACTAAGTGGTCTATCAAGCTTGATAAACTCACTAACTAATGTAGTCTGCCCTCGAACACTGCTAAGTTGCATATATGGGTCATTAAACTCACCTAAAAAAAGCTCCCTTACCCTATTACCATTAGCAAAAATCACTAAATCCGCTTTAATAATATTTAAATTATTAAATTTAACCTCATAGCTACCATTTTGATATTTAAGGGATTTATACTCATAGCCATAGCAAATATTTAGCTTGCTAGCTAGGCTTTGAGAAAGATTTTTAGGCATAATTTGCATAGCAAGATCGATATTTGCCCTAGGATATATATCATTAAAAATGGTAAAAAACTCGCTTTTATGGTTAAATTTAGCCGCCATTTTATCACTTATCAAATACTCATCACAACCGCAAAAATCTACAAATTCACCACCAAATCTCTTATAAAACTGCCTTGATAATAAAAATGAGCTAATATGCATATCGCCTAAAATCACTCCAGGCTGAGTAATCAGTGGCGCACAAACACCAGCTAAATTTGAGCTAGCACCTTGAGCTGAGCTACTAGCACTCTCAGCCACAATGACTTCAAATCCAGCTTTGCTAAATAACGTAGCGATGGATAATCCAGCAATACCAGCACCAACTACCAAAACGCTTTTTGGCTTAACTATCTTTGGCGGCTCAAACCAAATTTCCCTTTTAACCCTACTCTTTGGCGTTACACAAATGGCTTGTAGCATCTCTCGCTTTTTATGATAGCCCTTAATCTTGCTAACTTCAAATCCATTTTGACTAAGTCTATCACGCACCACCCTAGCGCAGCTAAAGCTTCTAATAACCGCATTTTCACTAGAGTAAGCGGCTAAATTTGATAAAAACTCTTCGCTCCACATTTGGGGATTTTTACTTGGAGCAAATCCATCTAAATACCAAATATCAGCCCTAAACTCGCACTCATCTAAAAACTCCAAAATATCGCCAAAATATAGATCAACAATAATGGTTGAATTTAGCAAATATATACGCAAAAGCGAATTTTTGACAATATAATAACTATCTAAAAACTCATCATAAATATCGCCACCAAGCCCAAGCTCTCTATATATAGTAGTTAGCTCATTCTTGCTAAATGGATACTTCTCAACTGCGATATAGTGAAGGCTTTTTTTGTTTAGGGTTTTGAATTTTTCAATAGTGCAAAAGAGATTTAGCCCCGTGCCAAATCCAGCCTCAGCTACTACTATTTCATCATTATCAATCTGCTCCAAAGCACTACTATAAGAGTATTGGCACTCCTTAAGCGGCTCATAAGTATTAAAGTATATATCATCAAATTTAGAGCTATAAAGCGTATTATTGATATACTCAATCATTGATTTTTCGCAAAATAATCATCAATTCCATTTGCTATCCCAAGAGCAATTTTGTTAGTGTAGTTTTTATCCGATAGCAATTTATGGTCATTTGTATGGGTTATATATCCAGCTTCTATCAATACAGCAGGCATCAAAGCCCCCACCAAAACCCAAAATGGCGCCTCTCTTACCCCGCCATCTACTACTTTAAATTTAGATTTGACCGCACCTAAGAGATTGGATTGAACATCAATAGCAAGCTTATTAGAAGCGATAATCTTCTCTCGGTTTAAAAAATTTAGATAACTAATTTTGGTAAAATAGTTCATCTCATCGGTATCAGCTTTATTCTCTAAATTTGCAGCTTGCATGCTTCGCTCACTTCTAGTTGGACTTAAAAAATAGGTCTCAATGCCTTGCATCTCTTTAGCTTTTTTCTCATTTGGGGCGGCATTTGCGTGGATTGAGATGAATATATCAGCTTTTTTCTCATTAGCAAAGCTTGTGCGATTTCTAAGATTTATAAATTTATCGCTACTTCTTGTATAATACACCTTATAACCACGATTTTTTAAGATCCTTCCAGCCTCTAAGGCTATATTTAAAACAACATTTTTCTCATATAATTTATTTTTACCTACAGCTCCAGCGTCCTTACCGCCATGTCCAGCATCTAAAACTACAATCTTATTTTTACCTGAATTTGTCTTTATGGTGGCTTTTTGAGCGTTATCGCTTTTTTGTGTAGATTTTTTTGTGGTGGTGGCTTTTTGCGTAGTTGATTTTGTGGTGAAATTTGAATTTTTAGCTGATTTTAGGGTAAAAATCACACTATTACCGCTTAATTTATACTCAATATCTTGCGATTTATCATCAGTGAAAACAACCCTAACTATCTCTTTATTAAACTGAGCTATTCTGATTTGATCTGAGATTTGATCCTTTTTATTCTTATAACTTGTAGTTAATACTCCATTAAAATCAAATATTTTGCGATATGTTTTATTCTGATTAAGCTGTGATGATTTGATATTTAAATCACTACTATTACTATTTAAATTCAAAATAAAAGTGGTTTTAGAAGATGATATAGATAGGACTTTATAGGTTATATCACCGCTTTTATCTTTTTGATTATTTTTTTGATTATTCTTGCTCTCTTTAATGCTATTTTTAGTGGCGATTTTTGGCTTTAGACTATCTTTGATTGCGGTATTTTGGGCTTGTATGCTACTTAGCTCCTTAGCATAAACGCTATAATCTACCTTAAGAATCTTCCCGCCACTAACTAATCTTTTTAAGCTCTCTAATTTTAATTTGTCATTATCATTTAATATAGAACTAAGATATACGCCCTTTAACTCGTGATAAATTTGAACTTTATCTTGCTTATTTGCCTTAGTAAATTTATTATCAAAATCATCAAACACACCACCAAAGGCAAAAATAACAAGAATAAATGGCAATAAAAGCTTAACTATTTTCCCCATAAACCAACTTTTTTATAAGCTCTTTAACGCTAATTATCTCATTTAATCTATACCCATTTGCCCCACTGAAAAATAGCCCAGTCTCCTTATTACCGCTTACTGCGTCATATAGCCTATCAGCGATACAATATCCAACTTGCTTAGCCTCTTTGCCTCTTTGACATGGGGCTACGCAGTTGCTTATACATTGGATTTTTGGTCCAGCTTTTTTATCTACTAAATCAAGCAAATTTGTCTGAATTCCACGAGCTGGGTATCCAACTGGGCTTTTAATAAGCCTAATATCCTCTTTTTTAGCAGCGAGTAATACCTCTTTAAATCCATCCGCAGCATCACACTCATAGGTTCCTATAAATCTAGTTCCCATCTGAACGCCACTTGCTCCAAGATTAATAACCTTAGCAATATCATCATGATCCCAGATCCCACCAGCTGCTACTACTGGAATTTGCTCTTTTTTTATATCAGCCCATCTAGTTGCCTCATCAACTACTGGCTTAATCAAATTCTCAAGCTGATAATTTGGATCTAGGCACTGCTCATATGTAAATCCTTGATGTCCCCCACTAAGTGGCCCTTCTAGCACAACCGCATCAGGTAGTCTATTGTAGCGATCATACCACCTTTTACAAATTATTTTTAGAGCTTTAGCAGAGCTTATAATTGGCACCAAAGCTACATCAGCAAACCCCTTGGTAAGCTCAGGTAAATTTGTAGGAAGTCCAGCCCCTGAAATTATGATATTTATACCATGCTCACAAGCATCTTTTACAATCCTAGCATAATCATTACTAGCACACATTATATTTGCCGCTAGCGGTCTATCGCCACAAATTTTACGAGCATTATCGATTATAGCTTTAAACCCCTCTCTAGAGTAGAAATTCACACTATCATATGGCTTTGAATTTAACTCTTTGGTGATATGAGCTCTATGCTCATAATACCCAGTGCCAACAGAGCTTATAACGCCCAAACCGCCATTTAAGCTTACATTACCAGCTAATTTATTCCAGCTTATACCAAGACCCATACCACCTTGAATTATGGGATATTTGATTACATATTTTCCGATCTTTAAACTCTTTAATTCCATTATTTTACCTCTAATCTAGCATAAGCTTTTTTACCAACTTGTAATACATACTCACCCTTAGAAAGTCTAAGCTGTTCATCGCTAATCTTAGCTTGATTGATGCTTACAGCATTTGCCTTAATGTGGCGACGAGCATCTGAATTTGACCCAACTAACTTACATAAACTAAGTGCTTCTACTATCCAAATATCATCAGCATTAATCTCAAATTTAGCCATATCGCTTGGCAATTCGCCCTTAGCATGAACTCTATTAAACTCCTTCATAGCTTCCATAGCTGCTTCTTTAGTGTTAAATCTAGCTGCTAACTCTAGAGCTAAATTCTCCTTAGCAACCTTAGGGTGTAAAGCTCCACTTTTTACATCACTTTTAAGCTTATCAATCTCATCGATACTTAAGCTACTAAGTAGCTCATACCAAACCCACATAAGATCATCGCTAATGCTTAAAGTTTTAGCAAAAATATCACTGGCTGATTCAGTAACACCAATATAATTACCAAGACTCTTACTCATCTTATTAACCCCATCAAGACCCACAAGAAGTGGCATCATAATGATAGCTTGCTCTTTGCCGATATTATATGTTCTACCAAGAGTTCTGCCCATTAAGAGATTAAATTTTTGATCCGTTCCACCCATCTCTATATCGCACTTCATCGCTACGCTATCATATCCTTGTAATAATGGATACAAAAACTCGCTAATAGCAATTGGAGTCTCAGCCTTATATCGTTTAGTAAAATCATCACGCTCAAGCATTCTAGCTACATTAAATGTGCTAGCAAGTGCGATCAATCCATCAGCTCCAAGATTATTTAGCCAAGCTGAATTAAACATAACTTCAGTCTTGCTCTCATCTAAAATTTTAAATACCTGCTCTTTATAGGTTTTAGCATTTTGAGCTATAACCTCATCGCTTAAAATCTTTCTAGTAGCACTCTTGCCAGTTGGATCTCCAATTTTAGCAGTAAAATCACCTATCAAAAACTGCACGATACCGCCGTGCTCTTGGAGCAATCTCATCTTATTTAGCACCACTGTATGACCTAAGTGAAGATCTGGAGCTGTAGGGTCAAATCCAGCTTTGATATAGAAATTTTTGCCATTTTCATAGTAGTTTTTGACTAATTTCTCAATACACTCATAATCAATTATCTCAGCAGTTCCACGCCTAATTTCACTCATAATTTTAGCTATCATAATCTTCCTTAATTTTTATATGCATCACTTAGTGAGCTAAATTCAGCTATCTTATAGCGATCTTTTAGCTTATCTTTAATCACTGAACTATCTAAATTATCACTAAGCTCTATTACCACATCAAAATAATCAGCCGCTATCAAATCATCACTTTCACTAAGCGTAATAGTAACCAAATCGACATTTAGCTTAGCCAAATAGGTTAAAAATTCAGCCAAACTTCCCCTTTTATTTTCAATGCTTAAAATAACCTTATATCTATGTGGAGCATTTCTTGTCCATTTGACAAAGATCATCTCCTCTTTATCGCTCATCAACTTAGCAGCTCTTTCACATAGCTTATGATGAACTGTAACATTACTACCATTTCTAAATCCTATAATATCATCGCCCCGTTTTGGATTACAACAATAATCAAAATCCACACTCTTAATAGCGAAATTTGAATATACCACTATATTGTCAAATTTCTGCTTTTTAATCTCGTGTTTATCGCCAAATTTAAGTGAAAATAGCTTATCTTTTTTAGAGTGCGTATCTAGAATTTGAACAACCTCTTTTAGATATACAGAATCTGTAGCAATCTTAGAAATCTTCTTACTTAATCCTTCTTTTTCTAACCAATCTAAAATTCTATCATTGCTAACATTAAATATAGCAGATAATATATCAATAGATACTTGATAGTTTATATCCCTTAATTTTTGACGACAAAAGCTTCTAATAGTAGCTCTAGCCTTACCAGTTTTAACGCTATCAAGCCAGCTACAACGATATTTAGCCTCATCGCCTGTAATAATGCGAACTATATCTCCATTTTTTAGCTCGGTTAATAAAGGGACTTTTATCCTATTTATATAAGCCTCTTTAGCATGAAGACCAACTTCAGAGTGAATTTCATAGGCATAATCCAAAGCCGTAGCACCCCTAGGAAGTGTAAATATCCCACCTTTTGGTGAATATACTGCAATATCTTCTACATACAAGCTATCTTTGGCATACTCATATAGTTCTTCAATGCTTTTATCATCGCTCTCTTGAGCTTTAATATCACTTAGCCAATCTAGCTTAGGAGAGACCAAGCCACCACTTTTATACTTCCAGTGAGCTGCTACGCCATACTCTGCTGTCTTATGCATATCAAATGAGCGAATTTGAGCTTCGATAATAGTTTTATCATCAAAGATTGTTGTGTGGATAGTTTGATATCCATTTTGCTTTGGCAAGGCTATATAATCTTTAAATCTCGATATTAATGGGTTAAAATTCATATGTATAATCCCAAGTGCTAAGTAGCAATCCTTTGGATTATGGACTAAAATTCTAACGGCTAAAAGATCCAAAACCTCTTCTAAGCTTATACCCTTTCTTTGCATTTTTAAATATATTGAGTAGTAGTGCTTAATGCGTTTTTGCATCATAAAGCTATCTTCAGAAAAGCCATTTGCCAAAAGCTTTTCGCTCACCTTTTGGCTAAATGAATTTATCTTTAGTTGTAACTGCTGCTTATGCTCATTGATATATGACTCAATCCCAGCATACTCTTTAGGCATAACATACTTAAAGCTTAAATCCTCTAAGATATTTTTAATAGATGAGATACCAAGCCTATGGGCAATTGGAGCATAAACCACTAGGGTCTCTTCTGAAATTCTCTTTTGCTTTTCTGGTCTTAAGACATCTAAGGTTAGCATATTATGTAATCTATCACAAAGCTTGATAATCAAAACTCTCACATCTTCTATAGATACTAAAAGCATCTTTCTAAATGTCAAAGCTGAAGCTGCTAACTTCTCATTAGAACTGGAGCTAATAAGCTCATTTTCTCTAATTGCCACAATCTTCGTAAGACCACGCACAAGCACCGCAACCTCTTCACCAAACTCAAATTGCAACTCCTCTTCAGTGCATTCAGTATCCTCTACCACATCATGGAGTAAAGCGGCAATAAGCATACTCTCATCGCCACCCATATGTGCTACAAATGAACATACCAAAATAGGATGAATGGAGTATGGCTCACCACTTTTTCTAAACTGCCCATCATGCAATCTAACGCAGTAATCAACAGCCTTTAAAAGCATTCCAGTTGGCTTAGCCACAGAGTATAAAACATCTTTTGCCGATTCTATGCTTTTAGCACAGACAACATCATCAATAAGCTGCTCTAAGAGCTGCTCGCTATCTATTTGATTCAACTATTCCCTCTAAAGCAATTTTACCATAAGCTATCTCTAAAAGCGCAATATCAGTATATTTCATCTTTTGTGTGTTTATATCTACTAAAATTTGCGCCCCATTTGCTAAAGCTTCAGCTCTTTTAGCCACTAAAAGTGCTAATTTATATCTATCATCGCCCACAGCTTCTAAAGCCTTAGCCGCTATCTCTTCTATTCTCATTATCTTCCTTTCTTATAAATTCTTAACTATCGAGCAGTTAGTATAATCTCCGTTTGCAATTTTCAATAAATTACCATCTTCAAACATATTACAAACTATAATTGGTAAAGAGTTATCCTTAGCTAAAGCAATAGCAGTATCATCCATAACCTTGATATTATCCTCCATAGCTCTTTCATAACTTAGCTCATTTAGGAGTTTTGCGTCATTAAATTTCATCGGATCCTTATCATATACGCCATTTACCTTTGTAGCTTTGATAATCATATCTGCATTTATCTCAATTGCTCTTAAAGTCGCAGCAGTATCAGTAGTAAAAAATGGATTTCCCGTCCCAGCAGCAAATATCACAACCCTTTTTTTCTCCAAATGTCTTTGAGCCCTACCTGTAATAAATGTCTCACAAATAGCCTCCATCTTAATTGCGCTTTGGACTCTTACATCAAGCCCAGAGTGCTCCAAAGCTTCACGCATAGCAATAGCGTTAATCACAGTAGCTAGCATACCCATATGATCACCACTAGTTCTTTTAATGATACCGCCCTCAGCAGCACTCACACCACGAATTATATTGCCACCACCAATTACAATGCCAACTTCGATGCCATTATTAACTAGCGACTTAATCTCCCCAGCAATATATCTTAAAATATGAGAATCAATCCCAAATCCATTACCGCCAGCTAGTGCTTCCCCAGAAAATTTAACTAAAATTCGCTTATTCTTACTCATTGCTATCTCCATAAAATTTGGCAATTATATCTAAAACAAATTAAAAAACGCATTAATTAATAATCAAATTTAAATCCATCAATTCATAGCGATCAGCTCTAGCGGATTTATGTGATAATTTTTCTGTGTTACTTCAAATGTCAAATCTTGCTTAACTCGTCCAATTACATAGCCTTTTTTGACCTTTTGACCTACCTTAATCGTAGGAGCGATCTTATCAAGATGTGCGTAAATAGTATGAATTCCATTACCATTTTCTACTATTACAACCTTATCAAGCACAGGTGTTTGCTTAGCAAAAACTATAGTCCCAGCTAATACATTTTTAACCCTAGCATCAGTAGTAGCTGAGCGTAATACAACAGATTCATTAAAAATTTTAATATTATAAACTGGATCTATATAATCGCCAAATTTCTGTTTAACGCTAAATTTATCCAAAGGCGCAATAGTTTTAGCCCCATTATATCTCTTTACATTTCCAGCTTGATAGCTTGAGCCTATCATTCTGACATCATCGCTTTTAGCTGTAGTTTGCTCTTTGGCTTGTTTTTTAGGCTCCTCTTTTGGTTTTGCGGCTAAAATTTGTAAATTCTCAAGCGTCTTTCTCATCTCATCTTGTTGCTTTTTAATATCATTTAACTTCTTAGAGTAGATATTTTTATCTTGATTTAAAATCTCTAACTCTCTTTTTTGCTTATTTTGCAAGGATTTGAGCGAAGCTTGTTTTTGGCGAAATTCTCTAAGGTCAAATTTTATAGATTCTATCTTTTTTGATTGTGATTTTATAAGATTAGTTGTCTCTTCGTAATCTTGAGCTAATTTTTTAAACTCACTACTCATCACGCTATTTAAATTTAGCAAAATTTCAGTAGCGATAATGCTATCTTGGCTCTCTGAATAATCATTTGGCACGACAAGATCATAAGCAAAATCCTCGCTAATAATCTTTACCATCCTAAGCTCCATATCTTTTTGACTCTTAATAAGCTCCCCATTTTGGCTTGTAAGCTTATCAAGCTCGATATTTGCACTATGAGCACTATCTTCTAAGGCTTTAACTTGCTGCGATAGCTCACTAATTTGCTTAGCGGTATTCTCTACAGCCTTATTACCAGCGATAATATCGATAGCTAACTCTTCTAGTTTTTTATTTATCTGATTTTCTAATTTTTTAGCTGAGCTTATGCTATCTTTTTGATCTTTAATCTTTTGTGAGACATTTGAGGCAAAAATAGCATTAAAAAATAGAGCAATAAGTAGTAAAAATCGCATTATCTACGCCTTGAAAACATCATAACCAAGCTAACTGCAACAATAGAAACCACAACTGATGCACCAAATAAAATTGCCGCATCACTTAGCAAATCTAAATTTGGCTGGTCAAATCCAATGGCAAAAATCGCACTTTTAAAGCTTGGAAGTGCTGGAAAAATAGCATAAAAGATCACAACAAGAGTAGTGGCTATAATGCTATCTACAATTGCAAGTTTGTAAAGCATAGCTGATTTTAGCCAATATGGCGCACCAAAAAGCGTCATAATCTCAACTCTCCTACGATGCTCATAAAGCCAAATTCTCATCTGCTTAAATACCAAAACAAGCCCCAAAAGCCCAACCAAAATAGCAAAATACCCAGCTAGGCTTTTAGATAAAATTAGCATATTATAGACTTGATCGTGCGTTTTAGAAAATGTCTCTACTCGCTTTATGCCTTGGATTTTAACTAAATTTGTCTTTATATCCATCATAGTTTCCTTAGATGGAAATTTAGTCAATTTAAGGGAGTAAAATCTTGGTAAAACGCTCTTTAATACGGATATATTTTTAGCTGATATATCATTTTTAAGATGATTTAAAACCAAATTCGCATCAAGCGTAGAAAGTGAAGCAAATGTCGGTATAACCGGAATTAGCATATTATCATTTAACTCCACTTCTGATACAACTACTATATTATAATCATTTGCCATTTTTAGCTCATAATCACTCACAAATTTACCAAGCATTAAGCTAAATTCAATAGCAAAAAGCAAGATAAGAAGTGGGAAAATAACGCTGATATGACTCTTAAATGATCTCATTTATCTCTCCATTAGATAGCTCAAAATGGCGATAGTGCATTCTTAAGCCTGAAGGGATCTTATGTGTAACAACCACCACGCAAGTCCCAAGCCCCTCTTTTGCTGAGCGAAGGAGCGACCAGATAACATCGCTTGAATACTCATCCAAGCTCCCAGTAGGCTCATCGCATAAAAGAAGTTGAGGATTGTGTGCTAAGGCTCTTGCCATCGCTACTCTTTGCTGTTCTCCACCGCTTAGCTCAAGTGGAAATTTATCAGCTTTATGAAGTAAATTTACATGATTTAATAGCTTTGCAGCCTGTTTTTTACACACGCTTTGATTGTAGCCTTTGATTATTAGCGGTAGCATCACATTTCGCTCTACATTCCACTCATTTATAAGTCTAAAATCTTGAAATATTATCCCAACCCTTTGGCGAAGAAGTGCTAAAGCAGATCTACTAATACCCTTTAGCTCACTCAAACAGACATTTAAGCTACCCCCGCTAATACTCATATCCCCATACATTGAGCGAATTAAGGTGGATTTGCCACTACCACTTTTACCAGTTATAAACACAAAATCATTTACATTTATATTAAAACTAGCACCATTTATAACCTTAAAGCTTTTATCATACTCTAAAACCAAATCTCTAGCTTCTACAATGTGACGCATCTTAGCATATCCTCTAAATTCTTATGAGCTTTGATATTTTCTATGGTTAGTAATGGCTTTTTAAATAGATATGAGATACTATCTTTTGTTATTATTAAATATCTATGCTCGGGTCTATAAAATGAGCCAAATGCCACCCTTAATAAAATAGATCCATCACAAAGCGTATAAATTCGCTCTAAATGTATAAAATGATCGCTATTTTTGATAGTTTTATTGGTAAAATTTGATTTTATCTGCTCCAAATTTGGCCTATCAAACTCAAATTCACACTCTAAATTTAGCTCATCACTACTACCATAAAATAAGTAGATCACATCATAAATATCCTTATTTTGCCTTATCCATCTATCTTCATATTTGCTTGATATTTCTAAAAATCTATTTTTATATATCTGTATATTTGAAATTTGTAAATCCATAAAGCAACTAATGGTATAATCGCTATACTCTCTGTCATCACTTCTTAGCTCAAATTTGCCACCATCTTTTAATATACGCTTAGTCTCCATAGCAAATTGTTCGCTTACTACTCGTCTCATCTTACTCTTTGTCCATGGCACTGGAAAGTGTAAAAATAGCCTATCAATGCTATTTGACTTTAATAAGCTCATCACAAGTCTAGCATCTAAATTTAGCAATAAAATATTATTTAACCCATTAATTCTAGCTAAATTTTCTACTTGCATACAAGCTGGTTTATACACCTCTATACCGATTATTAGCGTATTTGGGTTCTCTTTAGCTTGATATAGTAGATGCCTACCACTACCAAATCCAATCTCTACAAAAATACTCTTATACTCACAACCATCTAATCTGCTTAAAAGCTCATCGCTGCTTATTATATACTGATTATAACTGCTATTTTTAGACTCTTTTAATGCTATAGCCTGACTAATAACATCAGTAGCAAATAGATCTTTATATGCTATTAATGCCTTTTGTATAGCCTTAAGATTGGCTGGTCTTGAGAGTTTATCGCACTTAATTACATATTTGTCGCCGCTATTTTTTACCACAAGGCAAAATTCACAATCTAAAGCTTTAGTATATACTAACTTCTCATCGCCATTTATAGCCTCCCAGATAAACTCCACCCCATCCAATGATACTGGAAGTTTAATATCTTTTAAATTCTTAGCTAAAAAATTTGGCATTATTTAGTTATCACCACTGCTTTTTGACTATATTTAGACTCTAAGCCAAACTCATCTATGGCTTGAATTTTATATGTATATTCTACGCCTCTTCTAACTTCAAAATCGCTATAAGTTTGAGAATTTATATCATAAATTATATTCTCGCCTTCACTGCTTGATTTTGTAATTTTGTATTTTACAGCTCTTAAATCACTACCTTGATTCCAGCTAAGCTCCACAGATGAGCCATTAAATCCAGCTGAGCTAAATAGCGGCTCTTTAGGGGCTGGAAGAGTTGAGCCGACTACTGCGTTATTTTGGCGTGGGCTTTCTAAGCCATCACTATCTACAGCTGTAACCTTATAATAATAATTCACCCCATTATCATTAATCAAATCCTCATATGCCGTATCTAAAGTGGTAGCGATCTTTGTCATAGGAAATATATCATTTGTAGCGCGGTAAATAGCATAGTGATTAAAATCATCATTTGAATTTGGATCCCAAGTCAAAATAATTTTTTTAGGTAAATTCACACTAGCACTTAAATTCATAACCATATTTGGTAACGCCTTTGTCTGTGCATCTACTACCTTACTAGGAGCTGATATGATACCGCTATAGGTTTTGACTGAAATTCTATATCTATAATTCTGCCCTGGCTCAACGCTATTATCTATATATTCGACATTTAACCTGCCATTTATACGAGCTACTTCGTGCCAACTATCGCTAGATAGTGAGCTTTTTTCTAATATATATGAAGCCACCCTAAGGTCTGGATGGGGGCGCCATAAAACTTTTATCTTATTTGGCAAACCATAAAGAGCTTGAATAAATGTAACTGACTCTATAAGAGGCTGAGTTGTAGCACTGATTCTTTGTCCTTGTGCTGAGATATTGCCTAGCTCATTATATGTCCTAAGCTCATATAGATACTCAGTTGATGGAGCTAACGCACTATCTACATAGTGGGTGGTGAATTTATCATCAAGCTTAGCTATTACATTTAATTGATGATTATCATTTGGATTTGAGCGATATAGATAGTATCCACTGATATTTGCATCTGCCATCAATGGCCACTCAAAAGCAATCTCAGTCATATCGCTAATAGTTTTTAGCTCATTTACTATAGGCAAATTCGGATCTATCTGCGTTGTTTTATTCGTAACACACCCAGCAAGAAATATCCCTAAAAACATCATACAAAACACCAATACTCTCATCTACTATCTCCTTATTAAATTCCTTACCAATACGCTCATAAAATTCATTAGGCAAAGGGGCTTTAAATTCCATAATTTGACCACTTCTAGGATGAATTAATCTCAAAATATATGCGTGTAAAAAAATTCTGCCTATTTTATCATTATTGCTCTTAAAACCATATAAATCATCTCCTAAAATATGACGATTTATACTTGCTAAATGCACCCTAATCTGATGAGTTCGCCCAGTAAATAGCTTCGCAGCAATCAAATTTACCATCTTATTTTCGCTTGTTAAAATATTAGCAAATGCTGATTTAGAAGGTTTTGCACCACTTATTACGGCATTTTTTAATCTATTTTGCATATGCCTACCAATTGGTCTATTTATAATACAATTTTCCTTAAGAGGCAAATCACAAAGTGCTAAATAAATTCTACCCATATCTCTACTGCTTAATTGAGAGCTTAAATTTGCGTGAGATTCATTATTTTTAGCCACTACCATCACTCCGCTAGTGCCTTTATCTAGCCTATGGACTATTCCAGCACGCTCTTGAGAGGCTAAATTTGAAAGCGTGTAGCCATTTTGCTTTAGCCACTCTACAAGCGTGGCTTCTTTGACGCTTGGAGCTGGATGGACTATGATATTAATTGGCTTATTAATTACCAAAATATCATCATCTTCATATATGATTTCTATATCAAACTCAGCTTTAAATTCGCTTTGAATTTGAGTGATTTTAGCTTGATTTATCGTGATTTTATCGCCTAAATTTAGATTAAATCCAGCTTTTTTTACCACCTTATCATTTACGCTTACATTTGCGCTTTTGATTAAATTTATCACTTGATTTCGTGAAATATTAAGATAAGATGTCAGCTCTTGGTCTAGCCTTGCGATATTTGTAGATATAAATTCAGTCAATATTAACCCTTTTTTGGCTAGAATTTTAGCCAAATTTTGCTTAGGTTTGAATTTTGATACTATTAGATAAGAGAATCTTAACACATTTTGACTATGTTCAACCAGCACTTATTTTGCCAATCATATTTCTTTCATATAGCCTAATAAACGAAGCTAGCGATATGCTCTCAGCTAAGATGGTGGCATATTTGATAATTGGCTTTGGGGCGTTTTTGTTATTTTTTTTATTACCAATTCGCAAACTTGAGTGGCTCATCCCTAGCGTATATTGGATAAATATAATTTTGCTACTAAGCGTAGAATTGGTCGGCGTTAGCAAGCTTGGAGCACAAAGGTGGATTGAAATTCCATTTATCAACTTTACAATCCAGCCAAGCGAGATTATGAAACCTGCTTTTGTCTTAATGCTTGCTTATATCATCAAAAAAACTCCACCAGATGATGAAGGCTATAATCTTAAGCAATTTATCAAAATTAGCTTTTACATACTGCTTCCATTTGTTTTAATATTAAAAGAGCCAGATTTAGGCACGGCACTTATGCTATTAATCACTGGATATGGAGTGCTATTTATAATCGGAGTAAATCGCAAAATTTGGATTAGCATAGCCCTTTTAATCGGGATTTGTTCGCCAATATTATACGAAAATTTACACGATTATCAAAAAAAGAGAATAGCTGATTTCATAAGCGAAAAGCCAAGTTATCAAGTAAGACAGAGCATTATCGCAATCGGAAATGGCGGAATAACTGGTAAAAGCGTAGATGAAGCAACTCAAACTAAATTTAAATTCCTACCAATTGCTACAAGCGATTTCATATTTGCTTATACGGTTGAGAGATATGGATTTATCGGTGGTGCTGGGCTTATTATGCTATATGGGTTTTTGATTGTCCATCTTTTGAGCTTAAATTACAAGCTTAAAGATGAATATTTCATCAAAGTCGCAGTAAGCGCTGTGGCGCTTTTGATATTTATATATGTTAGTATCAATATCTTTATGACTATAGGTTTTGCGCCTGTTGTAGGGATTCCACTTCCATTTTATAGCTATGGCGGAAGTAGCTTTATCACATTTATGTGTCTTTTTGGAATTTTGCAAAATCTATTAACATTTAGATTTGATAAAACAAATAGATTTGTTAAGATTAATTTTTAGTCAATCCCAAAATCTCTTTTCTTATCTCATCTTTGGTTAAATTTGAGATCTCTTTATAAAATTTCCCATCTTTTTGAAATAGATAGAGTGAAGAGCTATGAGCCACGCTATAATCCATAGCTGAATTTTGTAAATTTACAATCTTATATCTAGCGTTATAATTCTCTACTACCCTTTTTAACTCATCATCTTTCATCTTTAAACATACTGAATTTGAATAAAAATATTTAGCAAATTCATCGCACTCCTTTTCGCTATCTCTTTGTAAATCAAGAGTAACAAACAGAACTTTAATCCTATCATTTAACCCCATTTCATCGATTACTGATGAGAGAATAGTAAAAGTAGAAGGGCAAATATCAGGGCAGAATGTATAGCCAAAATATAAAATTTTATACTCATCTTTAAAGCTTGTTATATTCACAGCTCCAAGCGTACTATTTGCGTCAAAATTATATTTGGCAATTTTTAGTCTATTATCTACCAAAATATACGCACCAAGTGCTAATACAATTAACAAAACAGCATACGCCAATCTTTTCATAAGTGCTCCTAAAATTTGCTTAATCAAAATTTCCTTGCAAAGATTAAATTTGCAAGGATTAAAAAAGTGGGGGGGGGATTATTTATTTGCTCTTTCTATATACTCACCACGCACAGTATCTACACGAATTACCTCGCCCTCAAGCACATGAAATGGTATCTGAACTACAGCACCGCTCTCTAGAGTTGCTGGTTTTTTATTGCTACCTTGAGTGTCGCCTTTGAAATTTGGCTGAGTTTCAACTATTTTTAACTCCACAACTTGTGGCACCTCTACGCCAATTGCCTTGCCATTGTGAAATAGGATTTGAACCATCATTCCATCTATCATCCATTTTTTAGCTTCACCTATCTCCTCATCAGCAATGGCTACTTGCTCATATGACTCAACATCCATAAATTGAGAGTATTCGCCATCATCATATAGATATTGCATCTCTTTTTCTACTAAATTTGGAGCCTCACACTTATCGCCTGCGTGGAAGGTTTTTTCTAATACCTTACCATCGACAAATGATTTGATTTTTACACGCACAAATGCCGCACCCTTGCCAGGTTTTACATGTTGATACTCGACAATTTTATAAGGTTTGCCATCAATTTCGATTTTTAAACCCTTTTTTAAATCTCCCATAGAGTATGTTGCCATATTTTCTCCTTTTAAATTAATACTGCATATCTAGCCCACACACACGCATCAAGTGCATTTAGCTGGTCTAGTATATCTTTGTTAATATCCTCATCTACTAATATAACAGCTAGGGCAAAGCCATCATTATCTCTACCTAATCTAAAATCAGCAATATTAATCTTAGCTTTTGCTAGAATTCCGCTAATATCGCTAATAACGCCTGGTATATCACGATTTTTAAATACTATCATTCTACCTTTTGGCTTAAAATCAGTCTTAAAGCCATTTACGCTTACTATTCTTTGCTCTGTTTCGCTAAATACAGTGCCACCTACGCTCACAGAGTCCTCATCTGTGATTAGCTTGATTGTTAATTTGCTCTTATACCCACTTGTTGGCACTACATTAGTAGATACTTCAATACCCTTTTCAGCTGCTTTTAGCGTGGCGTTTTCATAATTTATAGTATCACCTAAAACATCTTTTAAAGCCCCAGCAATACCAAAAGATAGCATAGCTTCAGCGTAATCTGACACCTCTCCTTCAAGCTCTAATCTAATAGCTTTAATCTGCTTTTTGCCACTAAGCTGAGAGGCAAAATACGCCATCTTAGGTAAAAGCTCTGTATAAGGAGCCACAAACAAAGGTAAATCCTCTACTTTAATAGGTAAATTTAGAGCATTTGGATAGCAAATACCCCTTGCTGCACTAATGGCCTGCTCTGCTGCGTCAATGGCGATATTTTTTTGCGATTCATATGTGTTAGCACCTAGGTGCGGAGTAGCACTTACATTGCTAAGTTCTAGTAGCTGATGGTCATTGCCAGGCTCTTTAACAAACACATCGATGCCAGCATATGCTATTTTACCACTTTTTAAATTCTTATAAAGAGCCTCTTCATTATACAAGCCACCACGAGCGCAATTGATAAGCCTTACTCCATCTTTCATCTTAGCAATCTGCTCTTCATCTACCATATTTGTAGTCTCTTTATTTTTTGGTGTGTGAATAGTGATAAAATCACAACCCAAAATATCATCAAAATTCGTAGTATATGTAGCCCCCATATCTGTAGCCTTACTAGGATCGATATATGGATCATAGGCTATAACCTTCATACCAAAAGCAAGGCTTCTATATGCTACTCTTGAGCCGATATTACCAAAGCCAATTACGCCTAAAGTCTTGCCATAAAGCTCATTGCCATACCATTTTTCACGCTTCCAAATACGATTTTGCTGCAAGTCATTTACTGAATTAATATAATTTCTAGCACTATTTAACAGATGGCACATAGTCATTTCAACAGCCGCAATTGTATTTGCAGTTGGTACATTCATAACTATAATGCCCTTTTTAGAAAAGCCATCTATATCAACATTATCCACGCCGACACCAGCTCTAACTAAAGCCTTCAATTTTGTAGCTGCGTTTATAAATTTCTCACCACAATCAGTTGAGCTACGAGTAATAGCCACATCAGCCTCACCCAAAATCTCTAAAAGTTTATCTTTTGGCATATCTACAGCATCGATAACTTTTATATCACTTTGAGCATTTAAAATTTCAAAACCAACTGGATGGATAGCATCGCACACTATAACTGTTTTCATAGGTTAATTTCCTTTAAAGTTGTATGAATATTATATTTTTTGAGTCCATTAACTACTTTTAAAGCCATATCTTTATCATCTGTATCCATATAAATAGTAGCTATATCGCCATCTTTTACCACTGTAAAATTTAGATTAAAATCCTTAAAAACTCTATTTATACAAAACATAGAATAAAAATCACATCTATTGATAATTAATATATATTGCTTAGTAGGCTTATTATCAGCAATCTTCTTATCATCTATCTTAATTATCATTAAATTTGTAGGCAATACAGAGTTATTATTTTTAAACTCTGCAATCTTCTCTAGCCAATTACCTGATTTTTGATAATTATAATCTAAATTTATATCACTACTAGTAGCTGTCGCTAAAGGAGAGGATAGCCCCGAATTTGCATAAGCAAACAAGGCTATCAATCCACCAAAAACTACTACAAATATAACAGCTAAAATAAGATAAAGGCTGTTAGTTTTCATAACTCAATTATGCTAACTGCTCTTTAATAATATCACCAAGCGTCATTTTATCATCATCATTAATCTCATTTAAGACTTCACGCTCTTTTTGTTTAGCTAATCTTTTTACGCTTAGGCGAATTCTATTCTTTTTCTCATCAATAAAAGCAATAGCAGCCTCTATGCTATCTCCAATTTTTAAAGAATCAATATCAAGTGAACCTATATCTTCTTTTCTAATTAGAGCATCGACATTGCCATCTAAGCTTACAAATATACCAAAATCTTTAATATCTCTTATAGTTCCACTTACAATATCGCCTATAGAGTGAGATCTAGCATATTCCATAGCCGGGCTAGCTTTTAAATCTTTTTGGCTTAAAGAGATTTTTTGCTCTTTTGGATCAATTTTAATGATTTTTACCTCTACTTCATCGCCAGCTTTAAACATATCTTTACACTTATCATTTCTATCCCAAGATGAGTCTTCATTATGTAATAAGCCCTCTAATCCGCCTACTCTTACAAAAGCACCAAAATTAGTAAGAGTAGTTACTATACCTTTTACCACATCTCCTTCTTTAAATTTAGAGCTAAACTCATCAAATGGTTTTGGTAATAAATTTTTAAGACTTACTCTTAGGCGACGACTAGCTGGGTTAATCTCTATAACCTCTACATCTAACTCTTCATTTTCTTTGATGAAATCTTTAGGATTTTTTATATTTTTATCCCAAGAAATTTCGCTAATGTGTAAAAAACCTTCAATATCATTACCCAAATCAACAAAAGCACCATAAGGCTCGATATTGCTTACAGTTACCTTAATAGTATCTCCTACTTCTAAGCCATCTTTAATCTCTTCCCATGGGTCTGGAGCCGCTGCTTTAATAGATAGCGATAGATGCTTTTTCTCATTATCATATTTAATAATTTTGACATCTACCTTATCACCCTCTTTATATAGAGTATTTGGATTTACTGGACCTTTATAGCTAATCTCGCTATAATGGACTAAGCCATCTATTCCACCTACATCTACAAACATTCCATATGTTGTAATTTTTTTGATTGTGCCTTCTATTATATCTTTATTTTCTAAGATTGTAGATACTATCTCTTTACGCTTTTTTCTATCTTCATCAACTAGCTTTTTGCGTGAGACTACAATGCTTTGATTTTCCTTATCAATCTTAATTACTTTGACTTTAAAGCTCTTATTCATAGCTTGATTTGGGTCTTTAAATCCGCTTTGCGATCTAGGCATAAAAAACTCTATACCATCATCATTAACAGCGACAAAACCACCTTTATTTTTTGATATAATCTTTACATCAAATATATTCTCAGCATTCTCATCAAAATTATCTATAAATGCCTTTACCTTCTCTTTTCTAAGAGCTTTTTTATGTGATACGCTAGGTCTGCCATTTTTAGAGCCTGTTACTGCTACTTTAATGCTATCACCGATATTAAATAGCAAATTTCCATTCTCATCAGTGATCTCAGATATACTCATCACTCCTTCTGATTTTTTGCGTATATCTACATAGACTTCATCATCTTTGATATTTACGATTACACCATCGCACACGGTAGCTTCTTCACTCTTTAAAGACTCTTCAAACATAGTAGCAAAATCTTCTTCTAGCTCGATTTTGTCAATGTCATTATTAACGAATTTATTCGCCTCAGCCATCTTGTTCCTTTTATCTATAGATTTCTTTCTGCTTTACAGCATTTAAGTGCTAAATTCTACCTTTTTTTAGCTTTATATTATATTAACCATTACAAATTTTATCGATATTTTCAAGCTCTTTTATCACATTTTGTATAACCCACTCAGGTGTGCTAGCCCCAGCACTTACGCCACAATATTTCTTATCTTTAAACCAAGATGAATTTAACTCATCTTGACTCTCAATCAAATAGCTATCCTTGCATAAATTCTTAGCTATTAAATATAACTGCTTGGTATTTGATGAGTTTTTACCGCCTACGATTACCATCACATCTGCTTTTGTGGCTAACTCTCTTACGGCCTCTTGATTTTCTAAGGTCGCATTACATATTGTATTAAAGACTCTAACCTCTTTTACTCTTTGCATAAGGTAGGTTACAATAGTCATAAAATCTTCAATTTTCTTAGTAGTTTGAGATATTACTGCTACTTTTTGAGGTAGTTTAGCACTTTCTAATTCATCTTTAGACAAAACCACATGAACAGTCTTAGTCGAATAGCTCATAACGCCTCTTACTTCAGGATGATTAATATCCCCAAATATCACTATTTCGTAGCCTTCATTACTCATTTTCTCTACGATATTTTGCGGTTTGGTTACAAATGGGCAAGTAGCGTCTATTATCTCTATTCCAGTGGTTTTAAGCCTTTGCAAATCACCTTTTGTAATGCCATGAGTGCGGATAATTGCCTTTTTCTCATCAGTTAGCTCATTTATATTTTTTAAGGTTTTTACTCTAAATTTATCCTTTAACCTATCAATTTCTAAGCTATTGTGTATTAATTCTCCGATTGTGGCTGATGTGGATTCTTGCGAACCGGCTGAATTTTCAGCTATTTTAATAGCTCTTTTAACGCCAAAACAAAATCCATAATTTTTAGCAAGTTCAATCTTCAACCTTAGCTCCTAAAACCCTTAAAAAATGGCTAAATTTAGGAAAAGATGTAGCTATAAATTCGCTCTTTGATATATTCATTCCGCACTTTAGCCCAAGCACCGCAAAACTCATAGCAATTCTATGATCTCCGTGGCTATCTATTAATGCCCTATTTGGCTTAGATCCAACTACCCAAAATCCATCATCATACTCTCCAGCCTCTATACCACAAGCCTTTAAAGCGTTGATAGTTACGCTAATTCTATCGCACTCTTTTACTCTAAGCTCAGCCGCATTTCTTAATTCGCTCTTGCCATTAGCACAAGCAAAAGCAATAGCAAGGGCTGGGGCTTCATCTATTAGCCATGAGATGTTATCATCTACGATAATGGAATTTAATTTATCGCCGATAATTTCAATATCTCCTATATCTTCATACTCGCTATTTGTCAATGTGTAGCTAACTTTTGCACCCATTTTTTCTAAAATTTTATAGGCTTGAATTCTAGTTTTATTAAGTAGTATATTTTTAAATTTAATCCTAGCCCCAGGAGTTATAGCCGCAGCCACAGCGTAAAAAAAGCATGAGCTAGGATCATTTGGCACACTCATAATAAGTGGCTTTAATTTTTTGGAATTTAGTGGTTTTACTATGATTTTGCCATTATTATAGCTAATATCAGCTCCCATTCCCTTTAGCATTCTTTCGCTATGATCTCGGCTCAATTCTGGTTCACTAAATTCACACCCCTTAGCACAAAGCCCAGCTAAAATTAAGGCACTTTTAACCTGTGCTGAAGCTATCTTTGAATCATAGCTAAAATAGTCTAAATTTCTACCCCTAATAGCGATTGGAGCTTTGTTTGCGTCATCTCTACCATCAATCTTAGCCCCCACTTCAATAAGTGGCTTAGCTATGCGTCGCATTGGACGCTCATTTAGATACTCATCTCCGCTTAAGACATAAAATCCATCACAACCAGCCAAAAGCCCCATATATATTCTCATTGCCGTTCCAGAGTTGCCGCACTCTAAAACTGATTTAGCTGAGCTTATTTTAGCTGGTGGCGTGATATAGTATTTATTATCAATTTTCTCAATCTTAGCACCAAGTTTTTTGGCAATTTCTAAAGAATTTAGAGTATCTTCTGCTTCAAGATAATCACTAATAACGCTCACTCCATCACTCAAAAGAGAGAATATAGCACACCTATGGCTTATGGATTTATCTGTAGAGACTAGATCAAGCTCTATATCAAATTTAGAATTTAAAGCCTCTACTTTCATCTTAATCCCACACCTAAATTATCTTTTAACGCCGCTAAAATCCTATCCATTATAGCTACAATCTCCTCATCTTCTAGCGTCTTAGCATCATCTTGAAATGTAAATTTAACACTCAAGCTAACATTATCACCTAAGCTCTCATCGCTATAAATATCAGTCGGCAAAAACTCTTTTAAGCTTTTAATATCTAGCCCTTCAATTACCTCTTTAATGCGAAGATATGGCATATCTTTTGGCATTATAATGCTTAAATCTCTACTTAAACTTTGAAATTTAGAGTATGGATTTGCTAGTTTTTTTATAGGTTTTAAATTGTCAAAATCTATCTCACAAATATAGGTTTTAAATAGATCTCTACTTTGTTCTATTACGGCATTAACCCTGCCAATATAACCGATATAGTCGCCATTTTGATAGACTTTGGCTTGTTCAAATTCGCTTAAAAATTCAATATCAATTGATTTTTTTAGCTCAATTTTACCTAAAATATTTTGGATTAAATTCGCAAAATGGATAAAATCGATAGTAGCTGGTTTAGCACCATTTAAAAGAGTAGGCTCACCTAAAAGCCCACTAAAAACAAAGCCAAATTTAGCCCTTTGGATACCATCTTTATTAATCACATCGCCAAATTCAAATAGCTTAATTGATCTTTTTGAATTTTTAATATTAAAGCTAACTGCATTTAATAGGTGGTTAATAAGAGTTGGCTTTAATACGCTTAGCTCACTATTTATCGGATTTAGTAGCACTTCAGATGAGCAAGCCACGCCTAGCTCTTTAAGCTCAAGCGGATTATCAAATAGATAATGCACACTCTCAAAAAATCCTAAATTCGCAGCTTTTTGCCTAATATCACGAGATAATTTATATCTCTCATACGCTTGATTTGTGCGGTTTTTTTCACTATATTCTAGTGCTTTTACTGGGATATTATCAATTCCAATAATCCTTACAATCTCTTCGCAAATATCGTGAGAATTTAATATATCATGTCGATATAGCGGTGCTTTGGCATATATCTGCTCTTGTTCTACATTAGCATTAATATCAAATCCAAGCTTTTTAAGAATTTTAGCAATACCGCTACTGCTGATTTGCATTCCAATCATCGAGCTAATCTCAGATGCACTAAAGCTAATGGCAGATTGCTCCTTATCTAGCTGGACTTGTTGCGTGCCAGAGTATGGCGATACGCTACTATTTTTAGATAATAGACTAAATAAAATATCCATAGCGTAGTTTAAATTTGGCTCAGAACCACGAGTTGTCCTATGGGTAAATTCATCTTTTTTAATACTCTTATTATCGCCTAAGATTTGTGAGATTAAATTTGGATCTATATAACTAGCTTCTATTATGACAATTTTGCTATTTTCATCTACTCTGGCCTCATCGCTTTGATTAATCCCTGCTAGGCTTAAAATTTTATCCCCACAGCTAATCTCATATGCGCCACTGCTTTGCTTTTTAATCGTTATAGCTATTTTTTCATCAATATTATTTGCAAGTTTATTATAGTCATAAGCCCTAAATACAACCCCAGTATAGTGAGTGATATACTCTAGCACACGCTCTAAATTTGTATTTTTATTAGAGCCAATCATAGCTATTCTAATGGCTAATTTTAGCCTTTGATGAAAGCTTTGTGTGATGCCAACTGCCCTATAGGCAAAAGCACCATTAATCTTATCCTCACAATGAACACTAAGCAAACGACCAATCCCAAGCTGCCTATCATCATCGATATTTAACTCACCATCTCTCATAATAATATCAAAAGCTGCTGATAGATCCCTAGCTACGCCATATATACTTAGACAATCTCCACGATTTGGTGTCAGCTCAATCTCAATAATATCATCATTTAAAGCCTCATACTCGCTAAGAGCCTTGCCTAAACACAACTCGCCTATACTATCATCTAAGATCATTATCCCATCATTTATCTTAGGCAAGCCAAGCTCGGTTGAGGAGCATAGCATTCCGCTACTTTTAACGCCTCTTAATTTAGCCTCTTTAATCTCCAAGCCATTTGGCATAATAGCACCGACCATAGCCACAGCTACATATATATCAGAAGTTGCGTTTTTAGCACCGCAAACTATCTGCAAAATTCTATCGCCAACATCAACTTCGCAAACATGCAAATGATCGCTATTTTCATGCTTTACACAGGTTTTAACATAACCAACTACGATATTATTAGGAATTCTTATACTAGTAAGGCTATCTACTTCTAATCCAATTGAATTTAGCTTAGCACAGATCTGTTCGGTGCTACAATTTGAAAGATCTATAATCTCATTTAACCAATTTTTACTTATTATCATTTAAACTGCTCCAATAGTCTAATATCCCCTTCAAACAAGCTTCTAAGATCTGGAATTCTATGAAGTAACATCGCAAAACGCTCCACACCAAGCCCAAAAGCGTATCCACTGACATTTTTATATCCTACTGCTTCAAAGACATTTGGATCGACAACGCCACTACCAAGGACCTCTAGCCAGCCTGTTTGCTTACAAACTCTACATCCGCACCCACTACAGAATATACAGCTTATATCAACCTCTGTGCTAGGCTCTGTAAATGGGAAAAAGCTAGGGCGAAATCTAACCTTAACATCGCCAAACATATATCTTAAAAAATCTTCTAAAATATATTTTAAATTCGCAAAGCTAACTTTTGTGCCCTCTTCTACAACTAAACCCTCTATTTGATGAAACATTGGAGTGTGAGTAAGGTCTAAATCTCTACGAAAAACAGACCCAGGGGCAATCATACGAATTGGTGGCTTTTGACTAAGCATAGTGCGAACTTGCACTGGGCTAGTGTGAGTCCTAAGAAGTCTAAAATCTTTTAAATAAAATGTATCTTGCATATCTCTTGCTGGGTGATGCTTAGGCAAATTTAAAGCTTCAAAATTATGAAAATCATCTTCGATCAGCGGCCCAGTCTCAATGCTAAAATTTTGTGCTACAAAATAGTCAATAATCCTATCCATTGTCTGCATCACTGGGTGTAAAGCGCCAGTAAAAAGCGGCTCATCAAATAGCGAAATATCAATGGCTTCGCTTTTCATTTTAGTTTTAATATACTCACTCTCAAGGATTATTTTTCTCTCATTTAGCTTGGCTGTTAGAGTGTCTCTTTTGATATTTAAGCTTTGGGCATAAGCCTTCTTATTTTCAGGCTCAACATCTTTTAATCTATTAAATTCAGCCGTAATGCTACCCTTTTTGCCAAATAGCTCAAGCCGAATTTGCTCTAATTCATCTAAGCTTGCAGCTAAGTCAATCTTACTAATAATATCTTGCAAACCATATTCCTTAACTAATTTTTAGATTTATTGTATCCAAAATTTAATTAAAAAAAATTGATACTGATAAGTTAAATTTATTAATCCATCTAATACTAAAATGAGTTATCATTTGAATATTTAAACAACTTTAATAAAAATAGAAAAATTATCAAAATTTATAAGGAATTATAAAAATTATCTGATATAATTATGAATAATTTCACATAGGAGTTTAGCAATGTCTTGTATTTTTGATAAAATTGTAGCTGGTGAGATTCCATCAAATAAGGTCTTAGAAAATGATAAATTTCTAGCATTTCATGATATAAATCCTAAGGCGCCTGTGCATATCTTGATAATACCTAAAAAGCACTATGAAAATTTCCAAGAGATGGATCCAACTCTAATGGGAGAGATGACAAAATTTATCCAAGAAGTGGCAATAGCCATAGGCGTGGATAAAACTGGATACCGCCTAGTTACTAACTGCGGAGAAAATAGCGGTCAAGAGGTGCCACATCTACACTTCCATATGCTAGGTGGCACAATGCTTAAATGGACTGACAATCACCAACACGACCCAAAAAGTAGCTTCTAAGCTACATAAATACCGGCACTGGAGTATTTTCTAAAAAGTACTTCGTGCTACCACCTAAGAATATCTCTTTTACCCCATTTTCGCCATAACTACTAGCTATAACCATATCAAAATTGCCTTTTAATGTATTTTCTAGCAAGGCCTCACCTGGAATATTTGTAGTAGTTACCACCTCAAATGTAGCATTTACATCATGATACTCTAGATAGCTAAGAAGTCTGGTTTTAATATCCAAGACTGAATTATCATATTTTTTAGTTACAATTATATGAATATTTTTAGCTTTTTTTAATATACTCATTGAGTTTGTAAGACTTCTTGATATGCTTGTTGTGCCATTCCAGCCAATTAGTATATTATCCATACTAAATTTTTTCATTGAATTTGGCATTATAATTGCGTTTTTACCGCTATTTACCACAGCTGCGTCAAATGTCGATGTAGCCTCGCCTTTTATAGGACAAGCTGTAACGACTAAATCACAAAATTTAGCCTCATACTCATAAACACGACTTCTAATACCATTTTGTGTCTCAAAATTCGCACTTGCCACACCGGCGATATTGCCGATACTTATACCTAAATCATCGCAAACTCTTTTAAAAATTTGATAATTTTTATTTTTTTGTTCATTTAACTCTGTGGCAAATGCCCCCTTTAATGACTCAAACATATTACTTCTACTAATAGTCATATCTAAAATCGACTCAAAATCCATTTGCGAAGATAAAAAGTCTATATGAGCCTCAAATTTCTTAGCGATAAGCAAACCGCCATATATATCACTTTCTATCTCATCAGTGCGAATCAATGGACAAAATATCTTTTTAATATTCATAAACTCTCCTTTTAAACTAAATCTAATGAGATTTTACCAGACTTAATCTCGCTTACTTTTACCTTAAGACGCTCCCCTTCTTTGATTGGAGATTTGATTTTTGAGATATGTAAAAGCCCATCTACGCCATCTCTTAGTGAGATAAATGCACCAAATGTAGCTATCTTGATAATCTCTCCTTCAAATTCATCTCCTATTTTAAAGCTATCAATATTTTTGCTATCTTTTTTACCGCCTCTTGATTTTTGCTCTTTTTGTGTAATTTGGATTATATACTCTTTTGCTGCTTCTACCTTGCCTTTTTGTGCTCCAGATACCTTAACTTCGCCTTTTTCTCTATCTAAATCAATACTTACATCAAATTTCTCAATTATCTCTTTGATAGTCTTACCAGCTTGACCGATAATATCTACAATCTTTGATGGATCAACGCTAAATAGCTCTAGCTTTGGCAATATATCCTCATTTACCACTATATCATCATTTGCTTTTTGCATAATGTTTAAGATATGCTCTCTTGCCTCTTTAGCTTGTAAAAGTGCCTCTTTTAATACCTCTTGACTGATCCCGCCAAGTTTAATATCCATCTGAAGTGCCGTAATGCCATCTATGCTACCTGCTACTTTAAAATCCATATCCCCATCGTGGTCTTCTAACCCCATAATATCAGTTAATATCGCATATTTATCGCCTTCAAATACCAACCCCATAGCCACTCCAGCTACTAATTTAGAGCTTTGTACTCCAGCGGCTCTAAGTGCTAAAGAGCCACCGCACACACTAGCCATAGAGCTTGAGCCATTACTTTCTAAAATTTCGCTAACAAGCCTAATAGAGTATGGACTATCTAGCTCCACGCTTGGATATAACGCCCTTTTGGCTAAATTTCCATGACCTAGCTCTCTGCGACCTGGAGCCTTAATGGCAGATGCTTCCCCTACGCTAAATCCAGGAAAATTATAATTAAACATAAATTTATCTGCTACAACGCCTTTTTCTGTGAGTAACTCACTCATTTGAGCATCGCTATCAGTCCCCAAAGTCGCTACTACTAAAGCTTGAGTTTGACCCCTTGTAAATAGGCAACTTCCGTGTGCATTTGGCAATATATTTGTCTCAATGCTAATAGGTCTTACATCTCTTAAGCCTCTACCATCGGCTCTTAAACCTTGATTTATTATCTGCTCTCTTACAATTTTTTTCTTATATTTACTTAAGATATTTAAGATAAGCTCCTTGTCCCAAGACTCGCTTATAGCAGTATCGCTAGAGGCTATTTGACTAGCAATTTGATTTAACTGACTAGCTCGCTCACTTTTTGCCATCTGATTTATGGCATTTTTTACCTCATCTTTATAAAATTCATCTATATAAATGGCAATATCTCTATTTTCTATCTCACTTTTATACTCTAGTCGTGCTGGTGCTTTCTTATACTCTCTAAAGGCCTCTTCGTAAGCATTAGAGCCGTTTAGTATAGCTATATTGGCAAATTTAATCGCTTCGAGCATCTTATTTTCATCAAATTCATTCATAGATTGCTTTTGGATAAAATCACTACAAAGCCCCATATCCATCACTGGATCCATAATCATCATAGGTGCCATATCGTTTGAGATGGTTGGCAAACTTCTCATCTCTATCATCAAAAGCTCATCTTTAACACCAGCTACATATAGATCAAGGGTGGATTTTTTAAGCTCAGAGTTGCTAGGATTTAAAATAAACTCACCATCAATATGCCCAACTCTAACCCCACATACTGGACGCTCAACTGGAATATCGCTTAAATATAGTGCCACGCTTGCAGCATTTAATCCAATAACTTGTAAATCCACCTCTGGATCAGCACTCAATACCATCACTACTATTTGCGTAGGATAAGCATAGCCCTTAGGAAATAGCGGACGAAGACTTCTATCAATTATGCGACTTGTAAGGGTCTCAAAGTCGCCAGGTTTTGTCTCACGCTTAACATATCCGCCTGGAATTCTCCCAGCTGCGTATTGCTTTTCTATATATTGGACAGTTAAGGGTAAAAAATCTTCTTCAACTTGTGTATCTTCTCTTGCTACTGTAGCTAATACTACACTATTTTTTACTCTTAAAAGCACTGCTCCACTAGCTTGTTTAGCGACCTTGTTTAGATCGAAAATTTGAATTTGATTATTTACCTCTATACTGCACTGCATCTATATCTCCTTTGATTTTTGTATTTTTTGTAATGGTAGATAGTGTGGGCTATCTTCTAAAATAGACATAACAGAATCCACCGCCACCCTATCACTATAATAAAAATCCACATCCACAAAATTACTTATCTTCTTAGCATAATATAAGCTATCAACTAAGGTATTAAAATATGATAGTATATCAGAAGCGATTAATGGTGTGCCATACACTATGGATTTGACGCCTAAATTTATTAGTGATTTTATACACACTAAAGCTGTAATCCCTGTTTGACATCCTAAATCAACTAATAATATATTTCTACCTTGAAGATTTTCTAATAACTTGCCTTTGCGATATTTATAAACATTTTTTAAAATTTTCTCTTCATATTTACGATGAGCCTCTCCATATATAAAATCCAAGCTTATATCAAATGCATTAACTAACTCACTATTATAGACAATCTCCTCAGTCTCACTTACTATAGCAATCTCGCATTCAGGGTTATTTGGAGCGTATAATCTCTCACTAAAAAGCAATTCATAGCTAAGTTCAAGTCTATTAGCCAACTCATCAGCTAGCACTACACTATCTAAAGATGAGCAAACTATAACAAAATTTCCATCCATAAGCTCTTTTTGCGGCAGCGCCTCTAATAGCTTATTAGCAGCATCTAGCTCATTTTGAAATTTAAGTTCATTTGGATTTATCAATTTATCGCCTTACTATCTTGTTCTATAGAGAAATCATATTTAAACTCACCCAATGGATAGAAACTAAAATATATATATACTCCTTGGCTCTTTTTAGACTCTATACCAGCACTTGTGTTTTTTGGCTCAATATCTTCTTTATATATTAAACTATAATCCCAGCACTTTCTCTTATAGTGAATTCCACTTTGCCACATCTTAGTATAATCTCTTTGTAAATCATAATCCACCCCGGCAAATAGCTCATAATTATATGGCAATTTAAAATTTGCACTACCGCTTATATAGCTCTCTTTATCATATGCATCTCCATCATAGTAGTTTTTATCATATGTATGCCATACTCTTGTTGCGATTTTGCTACCATTATATGAGATGCCTGTTTGGATTTTTGAAAGATCATTATCAATATGAGAATACTCTATTTTATTGGCAAAATCAAAATTTCCATAGTATAAATTAAATCTATTCTCCAAGCTCTCCATATCACTATCATCAAAGTTATAGCTCTGTTTTATACTATGCCTTATTAGCTTTTGTCCCATTGAATCATAAAAAAACTGCGAACCTTCAAATGCCAGTCGCTCGATTGTATATTTATTTGAAATTCTATCTATAAAATTATCTTCAAAAAGCGATAAATTGCTAGCATTATACGCCATTCCATCTTGGATTAAATAATATTTTAAAAGCTTTTCATTAGTATCGCCATCATTATATCCAGGTTTAATATAATCAAATTTAAAATTTAAAGTGTGGTAAAAACTGCTAAAAGCTCTAGCTATATCACTTTCTAGTAAAATTCTGTGATAATGGTTGATTATATCATCGCTATTATTAGTATAAAAATCAGTGCCATTATAGTATTTAGCACGATTATAATCTATATGTGAAGCATATAGATTCTGGCTTAAATATAAATTCGCATAATCATCAAATATCCCAAACTGCAATCCAAGCGGAATATCTATCTCATATTGATTAGCACTAGCTCCAATCTTTCTTGTGTAATTATGATATTTAAAATCAAATGAATAGGTCAAATTTGGAACTATAAATGTATCAAAAAAGCTATGATATTGGATTCTTGGCAGCTCTTGAAGTGTATCATCGTTGCCATATTTAGTGCCGATTTTTGCTGTATCTATATAATATTTTGCATAAGTTCCTAAATATTGATTATCAGTAGTAATAAAGTAGTTTAACTTAGATTGGACTAAAGAGTCATAATTGCCCCCATTTCGACCTCGCAAATTTAAATAATCAATATCATTTAAATTTACAAACTCCAGCCACAACCCTTCTTTAAAATCGCCATCTATCAAATACCCAACAAGCTTATCCCTATCATATCCTACCTCTATACCAGAGTGCTGTTTGTTTTTTAAATTCTCTTTTTGTTTATACTCACTTCTTTCTTCAAATACACCACCACGGATATATCCACTAGAGTATGGCGAGTCAGCAAATCTAAATGTAGAGTATAGCCCAACACCTCTATTTGTGCGGATCTGCGGATCAAATTCCAAATCCCACTCATTATACTCAGCTATATAAAATGGCTGTAAATATACCAGTCCTTCATCTTTGCTATATGATAGTTGCGGGGTTAAAAGCCCTGTTCTTCTAGTCTTATCAGTGCTAAAACCAAAATATGGAAGATACATAACTGGGGTATTTTTGACATAAAATACTGGATTGTAAAGGTGTAAGAATTTACTCTGTTTATTTAACTCTCCTTTGCTAAATCCTATATGCCAATCTGGATCGCTAACATTACAACTTGAGACTATAGAATTCTTTACACTTACCATCTCATCGCTATTACAACTTTGAGCACCTTGTAGCCAAATCTCCTTCTTTTTATCCATTATAAAGCTATTTTCAAAGATCATTTCATTAGTGCTTAGATCTATCCTAGCATACTCAGCCCTACTAGTCTCATACTCTCCACGCATTAGGCTAACATTGCCAAATAGCTCAATAATTTTATTTTTTTGATCATACTTTGCACTACTAGCACTAGCTAAATAGTTTTGCGAATATAATAAAACATTACCATTAGCAGTGATTATATCTCCATCTTTTTGGACATCACTAGCTAGAAATTCGACATTTTCTACATTGCCTAAAAGCTTATTAAATAAAAGCCCAACAAAAGCTAGTGATCTAATACGCATTACAAACCACGGTTTTGGCTAACTTATCTTGCCAAGTTTGACGCTGAGAATTTCCAAATGCCCATAAAAATCCGATATAAAACAGAGTTTCGCTAAGTATCCTAACACAAGCTCTAATAAAGCTACTACTAAGGCTTGGGCGAGATAGCATAATGGTATCTATACAGACTATTTTACACAGCATTTTACCTGGGGTAGCAGCGTAATACCATATAAAAAATGTATGATAAACCACCTTCATAAGCGCAATTTGCCAAAATAACCCAGATATAGCGTTTAATGTCGCCTCAACCCCAACATTACTAGCCCTAGCGATAAAATCCCAATAAACTAGCATAAATAGCACAGATATGATAATATCATCAATAGCATACGCTAAAACACGCCTATTTATACTAGCGATGGTGATATTTTCCCTATATAATCTCTCTTCTAAACTCTCTCTCATCAAAGTGCCTGATACCCTATATCGTTGCGGTATTGCATACCATCAAATTTAATATTTTTAGCTAACTCATAAGCTCTATCTCTAGCCTCTTTTACACTTTTACCCTTACCAACAGCTACTAATACCCTACCCCCAGTAGCATATAGCTCATCACCAACTAGCGATACTCCAGCATATGCGATATGAGAATGGGGTGGTATATTCTCCACTGCTATTTTGGCTGCTGGGCTACTTTTATAAGGGTAATCCTTACTAGCTAGCACCACTCCTACAGCATACTCATCTTTAATCTCAAATTTATTAAGCTTTCCAAGTGCCGCACTATGCAAAATCTCACCAAGCTCTCCATCAATTAATGGCATCAAAACCTCGCACTCAGGATCGCCAAATCTTACATTAAATTCAAGCACATATGGCACTGAATTTACCACCATTAAACCCACAAATAAAACTCCACAAAACGGAGCTTTCTCATCTTGCATGCCTTTTAGAGTTGGTTTTATAATCTCCTCTTCAACCCTTTTAATTAAATTTTTATCCGCAAGCGGACTTGGGGCATAAGCACCCATTCCGCCGGTATTTGGCCCCTCATCACCACTTAATAATCTTTTATGATCTTGTGCTACTGGCAAGGATACGAAGTTGCTACCATCGCAAATGGCAAAAAAGCTTAGCTCAAATCCATCTAAAAACTCCTCTATCACAACCCTACTTCCAGCCTCGCCAAAGCTCTTTCCACTTAGCATATCCTTTGCTGCGTCTTTAGCCTCGCTCTTGCTTTTAGCAATTATAACGCCCTTCCCAGCACACAAACCATCAGCTTTTACAACGACTATATCACCTAAGGTATCTATAAATTTAGCCGCCTCTTCATAGTTATTAGTATTTATAAATTTAGCCGTTCTTATGCTATTTTTAGCTAGAAATTCCTTCATATAAGCTTTTGAGCTCTCTAGTCTAGCAGCCGATTTCGTAGGGCCAAAAATATTTAGATTATTAGCCTTAAATATATCTACAACTCCGTCACTTAGGGCATTTTCAGGGCCAACTATAGTAAGCTCTATTTTATTTTCAAGTGCAAATTTAGCCAAATCATTAAAATCGCTAATATCCACATTTTGCCCTAAATTCGCAGTTGCTCCATTGCCAGGAGCGAAATAAAGATTGTGTTTTTGTTTATCTTGAGTTAGTCTTAATCCTATGGCATACTCTCTACCGCCACTTCCAATAACTAAAATATTCATAGATTTCCTAATTTAAATTAAAGTACCCAAATGGTCGGTGCATAGTAGAATCGGCCCTAAATAAAGCCAATCTTGCAAATAGGCAGCAGCTTTAGGTCGCAGCTTCTAAACCAGTTAAGCCTCAAGCAAAGTCGCGTCACACCACTTCTGCACATCTTCGCCAATACTAATTTGTTGGACCTTCGTAAAAATGCTATCGAGCCATCCAGGCGGAGAAATTATATAAAAATTTGACTTAAAATTTAGCACTATTATTAGCTTTTAAAATATTTTTTTCAAATTCAGCTCCAAATTGCTATAATCTTGTTTTTAATTTTAAATTTAAAGGTAAAAAATGTATCAAATAAGAGCAGCCTCAAAAGATGATATAAATGAGATAATTGCCCTTGTCAAAGAGCTAGCTGAGTATGAGAAAATGAGCGATAGAGTTAAATTTAATGATACTCAATTTGCCTCTTGTATATTTGAGAAAAATTATGCCAAAATCCTAGTTTGCCAAAATGAAAGCCAAATTATAGGATATGCTATATATTTTTACACATTTTCAAGCTTTTTAGGTCGTGGTGGGATATATCTTGAGGATTTATATGTCAAATTCCAATACCGCAATCAAGGTATCGGCAAGAGATTTTTAGCCAAACTTGCTCAAATTTGCATAGATGAGAATTTGGGTCGCCTTGAGTGGGAGTGCTTAACTTGGAATGAGCCAAGCCTAGCATTTTATCGCAAAATTGGCGCAAAAAATAGAGATGAGTTTTTTCATCTTAGGGTAGATGGCAAAGAGCTTGAGAATTTAGCAAATTTTATTAAAGATTAAATCGCTTTTTGGTAGTATGATGGATAAAAATTGTAGTATTTATGAGCTTGAGATACTCCGTGCTATGGGATTTAAATTTCTTAACCAATCCCCAAATATAAAAAGTAATGAGTTTAACTCACTTAAAATGCTAAATTTACAGATAAAAAGCTGCAATCTATGCCAACTATGCAAAAGTAGAAATAAAGCAGTAGTTGGTAGTGGTAATAGCGGTGGTGGCGTGGTTTTTGTCTTTGAAAGTCCAGATATAAAAAGCGATAAAAGCGGAATTTGCACCCCTGATGCTTCGCTGATGAGATATTTAAAAATGGCTGATATTGATATTGATGGCTTTTATTTTACATATATTTTAAAGTGTATCAATAAAACTTCTGAGCTAAAATATATGGATATATGCTTAAAGTTTTTTGAATTAGAATTTGAGATTTTATCGCCTAAATTTATAGTTAGCTTTGGGGAAAATTGCTTTAAATATCTAGCGAAAAATAGCTCATTTGATAGCCATAGAGGTGGCGTATATCAGCTAAAAAACTCGCTATATATGCCTACTTTTGATAGTAATTGGGTGGATAAAAATCCTAGTAAAGCTGATGAATTTATAGCGGATTTAAAAAAAATTAAAGGATATATATGAGAAATTTAATTATAACTTTTTTTATTATTTGTATGATTTTTACTCAATCAAATGGGCAAAATAGATGCGATAAAGAGTGTTTAAAAGAGCTTAGCAATGGGGTGGATTTTATCCAATTTATATATAATCCACTTACTCTTAAAGAGCCGATTAAGGGCTATTATGCTGATATTAAAAAGCTTTTAAATATTCCTGAAATTGAGATTGGACGCAAAGATATTAAAGTTGCCCTAATCATACCTCAAGATGTGATAAAAAGCTACTCTGTTGTGGTTAGCGATTCTGTTTTTAGCTATATTTTTAAGCGAGATATTGGCTCTCATATTGAGATATTTTATAGCGGAGATGAGAGTAAAGATAGCCTAAATTTTACCATACAAAGAGCTAAAAATAGCGGATTTAAGCACTTTATAGCTCCACTTACTACAGATGGGATAGAGGTGATAAATAATAGTGATTATGATGATTTAATCTTTTACATACCTACAGTAAATATCAAATCAATCCAAAATCCAAGCTCAAATATATTCTTTGGTGGGATTGACTACGAAGCACAAATTCAAAAGCTATTAACCAAATCAAATGGCAAAGTATCGGTATTTGGCGATGGGAGTAAGGTCGCTAATATGCTAAATGATATAGTGGCTAATAATACAGATAATCCATATATAAAAAATATCGAAGGTAACGATATAAAGCTAAATTTTTTAAAAGATAATTATAGGGTAAAAAATAGCTCAATCTTTCTAAATACCCCACTTATAAAAAGTGCTTTGCTTAGTTCGCAATTTAGAGTATTTGATCTAAATCCACATATACTTCTTTCTACGCAGCTTAATTACAATAGTGCTCTTATAAGCCTTACTCAAAGCAAAGATCGCCAAAATATCTATATAGCTAACTCCATAATGACCCCAGATAGTCAGCTAGAGACCCTTAGTGCTCTTTTAGGGCAAAAGCTTGCTTATGATTGGGTCGCTTACTCAACGATGATTGGAATGGATTTTATATATCTAAACTATATCAACAAAAATGCAAAAGCGATATTTAAAGAGAAATTACAAAATAATCAAGTCCAATATAAGATAGATATTATGCGTGCTGGTAATTATGGGTTTTACATAGATGAAGAGATATAATGGGTCTGATGACCCAAATTTAATCTTGATTTAACTTGCTAAAAACTTCAGCAAATTCTCTATCCAGCCTAGATAACTTGCCATCACTAATAAATCCCACAGTAACATTCGCACGAAATATTAGCTCCCTTTGAGTCTCGCCTTTGATATTAGCTACTTTATATATATCTTGCTCTAGGGTTAGGCTTACACCACCAATCTTTACAAGCTTAGTTTGTATATCTAAAATATCTCCTAAAACAGCTGGTTTTAAGTAGCGTGCTTCTAGCTTGGTAACTACGAAGTGGCGACTTTGGGTAAATTCAATCCCAGAGTTAAAAACTATCTCACTTCTAGCTCGTTCGCAAAATTTAATATAATTGCTATGATATACAATCCCTCCACTATCTGTATCTTCATAATAAACCCTAACTTTTAACCCCATTAGCTCTCCTTACGAGCTCTGATAAAAAATAATGCCACTTGAGCTAAAAGCATAGCTTTCATCACAATCTCACTAGCCTTATGCATACTAGCAAATTCCGCTGTAGCAGTCGCTTCGGCACCAATTTTTTGAGCTTGTAGAATATATGGAGTAAAGTAAAACACAAACGCCATAGCTAATAAAGATATGATAAGAGAGAGAAAAAACGCACTAATTTTATAATTAAAACTCTCGCTATTTTTCAAATTCACAATCTCAAAAAGCAAAAGCAAAGATGAGACAAAAATAAGCATAATATTATATTTTAAAAATACCTGAGTCATTAGCTGACCGCTTTGATAGTGGCTTAAGACGCCTTCGCCGATATATTGCGATGGATAGAATATCACAGGTGCCATAAAAATACCAATAGCAAGCTCAGCACCAATACAAATTCCAAGTAAAAATAGATAAAAACTTCTAAATTTAACCATTATTTTCCTTTATTATAAGCTACAAATCCACGATCTAATCCAGCCAAATCAGTATAAAACTCACTCTCAAAGCCAAGCTCATTAAGATAGTTTTTCATAGGCTCCTTTTGGTCATAACCCATCTCGCAAATTAGATATTTAGCTCTAAATTTAGCGATTTTAGCAATATCTTTTAATATCTCATCGCCTATATCTCCACCTATCAATGCGATCTTTGGCTCACTTAGCACCCATTTATCTAGCGGATAATTAGCTGCGATATATGGCGGATTGGAGATAATTATATCAAATTCTCCATCAATCTCATCAAGATAATTTGATAATACAAGCTCAACATTAGCTCCAAATTTCTCCTTATTAATCCTAGCAAACTCCAAAGCCTTGTGGCTAATATCAGTAGCAACTATACTAGCGTTTTTAAGCTCTAAAGCTAAAGATATGCTAATAATCCCACTGCCAACGCCAATTTCAGCAATCTTGGGTGAGTTAAATTTTTTAGCTACTTCTATGGCTTTTTGAACTAAAATTTCGCTTTCAAATCTTGGGATTAATACCCCTTCCCCCACTACAAAATCTCGCCCTATAAACTCGCATCGCCTAGTAATATACTCTAGCGGCTCACCATCTTTATATCTATTTAAAAGATGGATAAATTCACTCTTTTTAAAAAGCTCATCATTTAAATGTAAAAATATCCACTCCCTACTTTGACCTAGATGAAATTCCATCAAACAATAGGCAAAATGGCTACCAAATTCTCTAGCTAAGCTTAGTCCATCACAAATTCTCAAGACGATTTAGCCTCTCATATAAGGTTGGATGTGAGTGATAAACCATACTATAAAGTGGGTGCGAAAGTGGAAACGCCTTATTCTCCTTACCAAGCTTTTTAAGTGCTAAAATCATACTATCTTTGCTTGTTTGTTTAGCGCCAAACTCATCTGCACCAAACTCATGCGATCTAGAAAAAGTAGATATAACTGGCTCAACTATCACCATAAAAAGCGCAGAATATAGTAAGAAAAATATAAATAATCCACCACCACTTTCTTCAAGTCCCAAAGCGGTATAAAAACTAGCTGGAATATTACCAAAAATTGCAAATAATATAAAAAGGATTATACTCATCAATGCTATATTTTTAATTATATCCCTATGCTTAAAATGCCCTAGCTCATGCCCTAAAACGGCGATAATCTCATCTTTATCAAGCTTATTAATCAAAGTATCAAATAGCACAACTCTCTTTGTAGCTCCTAAACCACCAAAATATGCATTCAAGCGGTTATCTCTCTTACTTGCATCCATGCTATACACGCCACTGCTTTTAAATCCGCAAGAGTTTAAAAGCTCATTTATAGCTAAATTTAAATCACTATTTTCTAGTGGCGTTATCTTATTAAATATCGGTGCTATTAGGGTTGGATATATCAAATTCACTATCAAAATCAATCCAAAACTAATCCCAAAAGCCCATATCCACCAGCTAGCCCCAAGCAGATCATAGCATAATAACAAAATCCAAGAAATAGCAAATCCAAATATCAAAATCATAACCAAACTCTTAATAAAATCTGTGATAAAAAGCCTAGCCGTGCTATTTGAAAAGCCAAATTTCTTATCCATCACAAAGGTGTTATATATCTCAAATGGCAAATTTAAAACCGCACCAATAGCTAAAAACAGAGTTACTAATAAAGAATCCCTAACCAAAATTGACTCCACTCCACTAAGAGCATTTTGTAAAGCATTAGCTCCCCATACGCTCCATATCGCCACTATAATAAATGTGTAGATATTATGGATTATCTCAAATTTCTGCTTTGCTATCGCTACTTGTGCAGCACTTTGAAACTCACTAGCAGATAAGACCACAGGCTCTGTGCAACCACTTATAAATTTAATCTGTAAAATACTCAAAATTACCTTATAAGCAGTAAATAGAGCAAATAAAAAAATCAAAATTTCAAGCATTAAACTCACCTTAAAAAATTATCATAAAAACTACTAATAAATACGATTAAAATGATAAATGGAATTATAAATTTAACATAATAAAACCATATATCAACCACCCTTTTTGAACTCTTGGTGCCGTGCATTATCTCAGCCCTGGCCTCATCCTTTAACACCCAGCCGACAAATAACGCACAAAATAGCGATGTCAGCACAAAAAATATCGTAGCACTAATGGCATCATAAGCATCAAATATATTCTTGCCAAAAATCGTAATATCTGATAATATATTTGTAGCCATCAGTGATGGGATATTGCCAATTATAAAGATAGTAGCAAGAACTATGGCTATGGCATTGTGGCGTTTTATTTTAAATTTCTCTTCTAAAACCGTTATTATAACCTCATATATCGGTAAAGAAGTAGTAAGTGCTGCTATCATAAGCAAGCCAAAAAACGCAATAGCTATGATCTGACCAGCAAACATATTAGAAAATACAATTGGCAAACTCTTAAAAACTAAGCTTGGGCCACTATCTGGCGAAATTCCAAATGTAAATAGCGAAGGAAATATCATAAATCCAGCCACCACAGCAATTATAGTATTAATAACTCCTGTGATTATAGAGGTTTTGATGAGATCTTCATCTTTTCTTAAAAAGCTAGAAAGGGTAATCATAACCCCAAATCCAAGCGATAAAGCGAAAAATACCTGCCCCAAAACATCAATAAATAATCTCATACTAATCTTGCTAAAATCTGGCGTAAGATAAAATTTAATCCCATCAATCGCCCCTTCAAGCGTAATATTTCTAGCTACCATCGCTAACATTAATATAAATAGCAATGGCATTAGATATTTGGCTGCTTTTTCTATACCATCAACGGCGCCTTTGGCTAAAATAATATAGTTTATAAGGACAAAAATCGCCGTTGCAATGCTAATGGCAAGGGGTGAGTTTATGATATTTTCATCATAAAATTTAGCCGTAGTAGTAGCATTAATAGGCTGCGAAAGCTCAAATCCGCCGATAATTATATTATAAATATAATCAAGCACCCAGCCGCCAATAACCATATAATAAGCCATAATACCAAAGGCACCGCAAATTCCCATCCAACCAACGACTTTCCAAAGCGGATTTATCTTTTTGCCATTTGCATAACCACCAAAAGCATCTACAGAATTTATATGCAAACGCCTTCCTATGGCATTTTCAGCTAAGATCATTGGAATTCCAATTACAATCATCGCTATACAAAATATTAAAACATAAGCCCCACCGCCATTTTGCCCTACTAAATATGGAAAACGCCAAGTAGCACCAAAGCCGATAGTAGCACCAGCAACAGCTAAAATATAAGTAAGCCTAGAACTCCATGTCTGTCTATTTTCTATCATTGATATTCCTTAACTTTGAGAAAGCTCAAGCACCTCAAAATACTCATTCTCAAGCAAATTTAGCTCACCCTTTTTCTCTTCAAGCTCTTCAAATAGGGTTTGTAAGCCAACTTTTTGGTAAATTTCTGGAGTTGAAAGAGCGTGATTGAGCTCACTTATTCTACTCTCTAAGGCTTCTATTAGTGCTGGGTGATTTTGTAAAATTTGATTTTGTTTATAACTAAGCTTTATCTTTGATGCCTTTTGTTTCTCTTTGGTTTCTATACTTTGACCTAGCTCTCTTTCCATATCGCTTAGCTGGTTTAGCTCCTCTTCAATATCTAAATACTCACTATACTCCATATAAATTTGCTCTATTTTACCATTTTCATACGCCCAAAGCTTATTAGTGATCTTATCTATAAAGTATCTATCATGGCTTACTATCAATATCGCACCTTCAAAGCTAAGCAAATACTCCTCTAAAATATTAATAGTAGCAATATCAAGATCATTTGTAGGCTCATCTAAGATTAAGCAATCATACTCTTTGGTAAATAATAGAGCTAGGGCTAAACGATTCTTCTCTCCCCCGCTTAGAGTGCTAACTGGCTTATCTAAAAACTCTTTTGGAAATAAAAAATTCTTTAAATATCCATACACATGGTAGTTACGACCCCTTACCATTATGTGATCTCCACCATTTGGACAAAATAGCTCAATTAGGGATTTATCATCGCTAATATTTTTTCTATGCTGGTCAAAATAGCCTATTTTGATCTCGCCACGATTGATTGTGCCACTATCTGCTTCTAACTCACCTAGTAAAATTTTTAGCATGGTGGATTTGCCACTACCATTTCTACCGACGATTCCTATACGCTCACCTTGTAAAACCCTAGCATTAAAATCACTAAAAAGTAATTTATTATCTATAGTTTTGGATAAATTTTTACACTCAAATAGCATTTTTTTGCGATTTTGGTTTAATCCACCGCCATTAAAGCTCTTACTAGCCCTTTCTAATTCTAGTTTAACTCTGCGTATTAATCCTGGATTTTTCTTAGCCTCTTGGCGCATAGCTAGGATTCTTTGCTTTCTTCCTTCATTTCGTTTTAACCTAGCTTTTACTCCACGCCTTAGCCACTCCTCTTCGCTTTTTAAATTTTTTATTAATGTCTCGTGAGATTTAGCCAAGCTTCTTAAAATTTCCTCTTTTTTGGTTAGGTAATTAGCATATCCGCCCTCAAAACTCCTTAATAAACCATCTTCTATCTCTACAGAGCGAGTAGCTAATCTATCGATAAAATATCTATCGTGGCTTATAAATACAATAGTTTGGTTTGAGGCTAAAAGTAGCTCTTCAAGAAATCTTACCATATAGACATCAAGATGGTTTGTAGGCTCATCAAGCAATAATACATCAGGCTTTTTAAGGATTAAAGCACCCAAGGCAACTCTGCGAATTTCCCCACCACTTAGGCTATTTACCAGCCTATCTTCATACTCTCTAAGACCAAAACTATCTAAAATTCTATCAATCTTATTTTCTATATTCCAACCATCTTTGGATTCTATAAATTTCACAAGCTCATCTTGGCGGTGAAGTAGCTCAGGATTATCATGCTCATCACTCATTTTAGCTAGGACTTTTTCATACTCATTTCTAGCATTAAATATATCTTTTAACTCTAGATTTAAAGCCTCTTTTACGCTTAGATTATCATCAAATTTAGGGGCTTGAGCAAGCATATCTATAGTGATGGAATTTTGTCTAATCACTCTACCGCTATCAATCTCGCACTCCCCACGCAATATCTTCATAAGAGTGCTTTTACCGCCACCATTTTTCCCTATAATGGCAATTCTCTCTTTTTCATTTACACTAAAATTTGCCTCATTTAAGATAATCTTATCGCCAAATTTCTTACTAACTTCTATAAGATCGATGAGTGCCATATCAATTCCTATAAATTAATATCTTTTCGTGCAAACATAAACCATACACTACAAGCAACAGCCACAAAACCAAGAAGAATCATATAATACGCCAAATACATAGGATCAAATTTAAACACCATCGCAGTTGCAAAAGGTGTAGTAACGCCCCCAGCTATAGCATAAGCAATATTATACGAAAATGAAATTCCACTAAATCTAAGCTTATTAGGATATATAGCAACCATCAAAAATGGCGCACCACACGGCCCAACACAGGCTAGTAATCCACTAAGCAAATATAAAACCAAAACTATCTCAAAACTCGCCCCACTATAAAGCGCATCAAAATAAGCATATACGCTAATTGAAAATAGCAAAGCTAATACTAAAGTGCTCTTTGCAATCCCATATTTATCACTTAACCTTCCATACACAAAACAGCCAAAACACAAAAGCACTATAGCAGCCATCTGCATATATATGGTAGTTAAACGACCAAGCTCTACCCCATTAGCACTAAATGCTTTTGGCATAAAATTTGGCATTAAGAGTATAAGCACCACGATACATCCAGTTAAAACCCAAGTTATAAACATAGATACAATGCTATCAATTTTATGAAATTTAAATATAGATTTAATCGGGATATTATCTAGCTCATTTTTAGCTTGCATCTCTTTAAATACCGGCGTTTCGCTTAAATATCTTCTAAGGTATATAGATATAATCCCAAAAAATCCACCCAAAATAAATGGCAATCTCCACATTCCATCTTGAATTTCAGCATCACTCCAAATATTTTTAACAACCATAGTTACAAAACTACCTAGTAAAATTCCAGCTACTACTGCTGCTGTTAAAACGCTTATGCTAGTATATAGCTTCCCACGAGGTGCATGCTCACTTACAAATACCCAAGCACCAGGCAGCTCCCCACCAATAGCAACCCCTTGTAAAATTCTAATAATCACTAAAATTATAGGTGCTAAATATCCAATACTCTCAAATGTAGGCATTATACCTAATAAGAATGTAGGAATTACCATAAGTAAAATAGAGAGCATAAACATATTTTTACGGCCATTTTTATCCCCAAAATGTGCCATAATAATACCACCAAGCGGTCTAGCTAAATATCCAGCAGCAAAGGTGCCATAGGTATTAAAAATAGCCCAAAAAGGATCTAGATCAGCAGGGAAAAATAGTATAGATATATAAGAAGCAAAGAATACAAAAATGATAAAATCATAAAACTCAAGCATTCCACCAAGAGATGAAAGCCCTAAAATCCTAATATCTGATCTACTAAATGACCTAGCCATATTATCCCTTAAAGCAAAAAAATAAGTCTAGCATTATACAAAAGCATTGCTAAAATTGAGTTTAATATAAATTTTAGACCGCATTTGTGATTATCTCAGCTTCTTTTGTGCGTAGTTGGTCGTCGTAACTAGCTATTTCTCTCATTACGGCGGCGTTTTTTGCTTTTCGGTAGAAGTTTGAGCTTTTACAAGCTCCGTTCTTGCTTTGTTAAACTCAATTTCAGCATTTGAGAGTAGTTTTTGGCTATTGGTTTGTTCTTTTTTTAGCTCTAATTCTTGCTTTGATAGTTCTAGTTGGGTATTGATTTGTTGCCAGTTTAAAGCCGTTTCTAATGCTTTTGCTGTTAGATTAATAGCCATCGCACTCATCAGATTTGATTGGATTGTTATCTTATCTTTTGGGGCTAGGGTTTTATCATTAAAGCTATCATCAAGATATTTAATAACCTTAGCAAATATTGAGTTTTCACTAACGATTGACGCTTCTATTTGTTTATAATCGCTAATTAGCTTATTTGTGTCTAAATTCAGCATTTTTTCATCCTTTATTTATTTTAACTTCGCACGGCAACAAGTCGCCGTTTGCGACAAGGAGCTACGCTCCCTTGACCCACCTAAAGCCCCACTTCGTGGGGTTCCCCATATTTTAACTTCGCTAGAGCCAAGCTAGTCTTTACGGCAACATTACAAGGCTTTTACAAGGGGTTTAAATACTCCCTTAGCCCACCTTTAAGCTAAATTTTGATAATATTCTCATATTCAACTTAATAGCTACGGCTATTAACCGAGCCTCTAAATTTTAGGGGCTTGGACTTATGAGAGTTTATGCTTACATTGATGGATTTAATCTTTATCACTCCATTTTATCATTTAACGAGCCACGCCTACTTAAGTTATCTATCCGACAAATGCGGATTTTTTTTGGTTGGTTTTTCTATATCTTTTTTAGCCTTTTTATAAGCCTTATAAAGCTCATTTGGGGCAACTTGCGTTGGCTCTTTAGCTTCAGCTAGAAATTTAGCGTATTGTTTGGCTCTAGTTTGATTTGCGGTATCTTTGTTTTTATATCCATCTACTATACTTTGAGTTCCCATATATCCAAGCCCACCACCAACAAGAGCGATAGGTAGCCCTACTTTGGTGTATGCACCCATCATATTTGAATTTGGATTAAACGCCCCATTATTGCTTATACTTTTTATTTGATTTGGGCTAAAAGCTGTGTATATATAGCCTATATCATCATTCCAATCTTTATATACTACGCCATCATAGCCGTGTTCTTTTAGCACTTGTGCTGGGTCAAATTCGCCATAATTTTCTTTTACATTAAATTGCTCTTTGACTTCTTTTACAAAGCCATAATTATCAATTGCTTTTGAGATATAAGGATTTTTGATATTTAAATATATCGACATTACATTTTTGCCATAGCCTTTTGCTTTTTGTTTAGTATCTGTAAAATAAAAGCTTTTACCTAGCCAACTACCCTTTAATTTATTTATGTCAAAAGCATCAAAATTTGCGTTAGTGCCGTGATAAAACACCTTTGGTGAGCCGTCTTTTTCTTTTGTAGCTGGGTGGCTATCTTTATGCCAGTTTGCTAAGTTAGCAATTTTTTCATCGCTATATTCTTGACCCATTTTTGTCATTTTTGCTTTAAATTTATCAGCCCATTTTGGCAAGTCTTGACTAATCTTTGAATTTGCGCTAAAATCAACACCATTACTTGCGGTAGCGGGTGTAGCAGTCGGGCTGCCTGTTGCGTGTGTCGCTCCGCTAGTAGCTGGGAGGGCGTCGCTGTCCAGTCGTATTAACTTCCCAGCATCATCTGCTAGTGTTATTCCCATAGCATATACTCTTTTGCCTTTTTGGACACCCTTATTTACTTCTTTTAGTGTAAAAAGTATTTGAACATTATTGCCGTGTATTTTGGCATCACTTCTAAAAAACAGTATATCAGTTAAATCATTATCACTTCTAAGGTCACGATGTTTGCCTAAAAATCTAGAGTTATTAAAGTAATAATCAAGTTTCCCAGCTACTGCTAGATATTCAGCTTTATTTATATAATCATACTCTTTTATGGCTTCATACCCACGAGCGATTTTGCCTTTGCCACGATTGCTTATTGTATAATATTCTCCACCATTATAAAGACTAAAATCAGCACTAGAATAATGTTTTTGTATTTTTTTTGCTAAATCTTGCGCTTCTTTATCACTTATATCACTTAAATTAATATGGCTAATAGGGCGAAATTCATCACTTCTATTTGAGAGCATTGCCATTTTTAAAGCGTTGTGTTTTTCATCTGCGCTTTTGGCATTTTCATACAATTTTATAGTATCTGCTTGTGCTTTTTCATCCATATTTGCTAGTTCTATGCCTAGCTTATCTTTTTGTTCTTTCAAAACGCTAGAATTTGGAGTATAACTAGCACTCATATCGCTATCAAACTTAACTATTCGCTCATTTGGATTGATATCTAAGGTTTTATTAGGGTGTTCTTTGCTATTAGCAGTTAGCCTAGTTTGGACATTTCTAGCTTCTGCTTCACCAGCTAATTTGCGATATACATTATACTCAGCACTATCAGATACATAGTTATATTTTAGCCCATCATATAGATTTTGCAAGTCAGCATCATTAGGGTATTTTTCTAGAAGTTTTTCAACCTTTGTTATATCAGAAAAATAGCCACCGCCACTAGCAAAGCCCTCTATACTTTGGATTTTATGTTGTATTTCGTGGTATAAAATGCTTCTTAGCATTTCAGGCTTATTATATAGCTTAGAGTTTAAAACTATTTCATCAAGCGTTTTATTGTAATATCCATCATACATAGACATTTGGCTATCAAGTTCATCAAATCTTACTTTCAAATCTCTTAGCTGTGGATAAGCATTAAAGAGCTTTTTATCATCTAGCACTTCGCTAAGCTTTAAACCATCTTTTGCCTTTGTGATAATACTAGCTTGTTGGCTTAAAGTAGCGTTTAAGTTATTTAGATTGGTTTGGTATTTATCATTTATTTTAGCTCTATCTTGTAAGACTTCTAGTTTTTCTCTATTTTTTTCTTTAAAAGCCTTAGCGTCAAACAAATCTTTTATTACTTTTTTAAACTTGCCACCAAGCGGATTTATCTCAAACTTCCATTTGCCATCAATGTCTTTATACCAGCCAGTTTTAGTCCATATTTGGCTCTCATCTGCTCCATTTTTTACCATCTCCCTAGCGGTTTTTAGTTTAGCCTTATTTGCTCCGATTGCGTTCTCTCCGCCAAAAATATAATTATAATTATCCTTTGGTGTTTTACCTAGGGCTTTACCCACAATATCAGGTCTATCATTTAAAATCACAGGTAAATCATTGGCTAATCTTTGGCTAATTCGTGCCAATTGTGGGGCTAATTTGGCTGAATTTTCTAGCATTTTTATAGCCCCAACTGAGCCACCAGCTCCTAGTAAAAATCCCTTGAGAAATGCTTCAGCCTTTTTGTCTGGGTCTTGCTCAGCATTAGCATTTATCGCTCCACCTGCAGCTCCACTACCTAGGTGTAATATAGCCTTTTCCATCGCCATAGTGCTAAAGCCACCCATCATATTTTTGGCTTGACTTTTATTAACCGTTGTGGTAGAATTCTCAGCGGTGGTTAGCTTAGGTGTCTTTGAGCTTTTAATTTCAGCATAAGCGGAAATGGTCTTGCTGTCGCCACCTTTTAAAGCTTTATCTATTCTAGCTTTTTTATCTATACTTAGGTTAGTTTTTTCATACGCTGTAATAATCCAGTTATTATCCCCTTTATTATAAAAGCCCTTGCTAAGACCGATTAAATAATAATCATTATCTTTTTTATACCATATAGTATCTACGCCGTTTTCATTTATAATTTTGCCATTTTTTATAATCTCATTTAAGCCATTTATTAATTTCTCTTGTGGTGTATCGCCGTAAAAACTAGCAAAGTCATTAAGGTGCTTAGCTTCTATCTTGCTAAGCCCATACCCTTTTATATCGCCATTTGCAGCTTTAGCTTCTCCCCACACTAAATCTATATCCCCTAGCTCTTTTCTCTCAAACGCTCCAGCTACTTGCCCTTGTCTTTCAACTAAAAGCTTTCTAATGGCATTTGCCCCATCGTGGTAAAACTCAGCGTAATTAGTGCCGAATTCTTTTATAGGATTAATGTTATACTTAGTTTCGATATCTTTGCGATACTGAGCTAAATTTTCAGCTTCTTTTTTAGCTTCAGCTTTTACTGGCTCTTGCGTTGGCTCTTTGGTTTTAGATAAATTTACTTGATTTTCAGCCTTAATTTGCGTTGGCTCATTAGCTTGAGATTTAACCACTTGTTCTATATCTTTTAACGCATTTTTAAACTCATTTAAGAGATTTCTTGTAGGCGTTGGCAAGTTGCCATCTGGGATATTCTCAATATTTTTAATCGCTAGTTTAAAGTCGCCATTAGCATTTAAAATGGCTCTATTTAAGTGTAGTTTTAAGGCTTCATTATTGCCTAATCTTGGTATTAAAGGCTTGAGCTTTTCTATTATGAAGTTTGCCTTCATAGTTTCAGCTCTTTTTCCGCTTTGGTTTTTAATAGAGCTAAATTCAGCCAAAAATATCTAAAATTTAGATAAAATGTCCCATTTGATAAAGGGGAGATATCTTGATAGAGTATGGGAAATTTAAGATAGAGTGCATAAAAAAGCGTGTTAAATATTTACGCCTAAAGATTACTTCAACTGGTGATATTAAGCTCATAGCTCCACTTTACGCTACTAAATTTCAAATAGACAACTTTATCAAAACTCACTCTATTTGGATAGAAAAGACCCTATCAAAAATCCCAAAAAACGATCCAAATCTGATAAAATTCCTAGGTAAAAGCTATAAAATCCAAATATCTAATGAGTTTAAATTTAGCGATGATTATATATTTACTCCAGATTTACAAACTCTAAATCATTACGCCAACGAAAAGCTAAAAGAGCTAATAAGCCAATATATCGCTATTTATAGCCCTAAAATAGGCAAAGAGATAAATGCTATTAGGATTAAAAAGATGACTACTAGATGGGGTAGTTGTAATAGTAAAAAGGGATATTTGAATTTTAGTTCAAATCTCATTCAAAGAGATATTAAATTTATAGAGTATGTGGTGCTTCACGAGTTAGCTCACCTAATCTATCCGCACCACCAAAAGGAATTTTATGATTTTATCGCATCTTTAATGGCTGATTTTAAATCTAGACTTAATCTATAAATCTCCTTGTAATATCTCCATAAGACTCAACCCTTCTGTCTCTTAAAAATGGCCACCACCTTCGGATTTGCTCGCATTTTTGCATATCTATATCTACTATTTGGACGATTTCATCTGTTGAATTTGACCTAAATAGCTCTACCCCTTGAGCGTCAAAAACAAAGCTATTTCCCCAAAATTTAATCCCACCGCCACACTCATCGCTTTCAAAACCCACACGATTAACGCTAATTACAGGGATATTATTTGCCACAGCATGACCCCTTTGGACTGCTACCCAAGCCTCTAGTTGGGCTGATTTTGTCTCTTCATCATCAGAGTCAAACCACCCAATCGCAGTTGGATATATTAATAATTTAGCCCCACTTAAAGCCATTAATCTAGCAGCTTCTGGATACCACTGATCCCAGCAAACAAGCACTCCAAGCCTTCCTAAACTAGTATCAATAGGCTTAAAGCCTAAATCCCCAGGCGTAAAATAGAATTTTTCATAGAAATTTGGATCATCTGGAATATGCATTTTTCTATATATACCAGCCTCTTTTCCATCGCTATCAAATACAACTGAAGTGTTATGATATAGCCCCTCGCTTCGCTTTTCAAATAGCGAAGTTACCAGCACCACTTTATTATCCTTAGCTACATTAGCCCAGTAAATTTTATCCTTTTGATAATCATTTGCTAAATCAAATTTATCCACATTTTCATCTTGACAAAAATACGCCCCTTGATGGAGCTCTTGAAGCACTACAAGCTGCGCTCCATCTCTAGCAGCCTTTTGGATCATCTGCGTTGTGTGGTTAATCGTGCTATCTTTATTGCCATAATATCTATGCGAAATTAGCGCTACTTTCATTATTCTATCCTTTTATATCTATTTTGACTTGAGCAGTGTAAGCTACCATTTTGTCTAATAAACACCCTACTATCCACGCCTATTATATCCCTATTTGGAATTGCTTTTTTAAGAGCATTTATAGCGTTTTCATCAGCGTTTTTATCCCCATATGTCGGCACGATTACAGCACCATTTATAAATATAAAATTACAATATGTCGCCCCAAGGCGTCTGCCATTATAGTAGATTGGTTTGGGTAAGTTTAATCCCACAAGCTCAAATCCAGCCGATTCTAGCTCTCTTTTCATTAAATTTAACTCCACATAATGCTCATCGCTCTCATCATCACAAGCTGCGTAAGCTACAATATTTGGGGCTATAAATCTAGCTAGAGTATCTATGTGGCTATCGGTATCATCGCCTTTTATAAAACCATGTTCTAGCCAGATTATTTTCTCTAGCCCAAATAGGGATTTTAATCTATTTTCTAGCTCAAATTTGCTTAAATTATTTCTATTATCATTTAATAAACACTCAGTAGTAGTTAGCATCACTCCATTGCCATCAAATTCTACACTCCCACCTTCTAATATCAAATCCACATCTTGTAAAACTCCGCCAAAATGCTTAAATAATTTTGCATTTACTGCGTTATCTTTACTACTACTAAATTTGCCACCCCAAGCGTTAAATTTAAAATTATAGCTAATTATCTCATCAGCCCTTTGAACATCGATAGCACCATAATCTCTAATCCAAGTATCATCGGTATCAACTTGGAAAAATTCGCAATTTTTATACTTTTTAAACCTATCAAAATCACTTAAATTCGGCGCTATCAATAGCACTTTTTGATAGCTACTAACCACCCTTACTAGCTCTTCATAGCTATCTAAAATTTCATCTAGATATAATGCCCAATCACTCTTACTATGCGGTATGCTAAGCATCAAAAGCTCTTGAGCTTCCCACTCAGCAAAAGCCCTAATCTTACTATTTAAATTTAACATAACAAACCTTTAATTAAATCGCAAAGAATAGCAAAAAATATTTTAAAATCTAATAAATTATATTTTAATTTAAGCTAAATTACGATAGCATTTAGACCCTATTTTTAATGAAAGATAAACAATGATATTTAGCTCATATGCCTTTATATTTGGCTTTTTGCCTATTATGCTCTTTGGATTTTATCTCTTAAAATATCTAAAATATCATAGATTTTCTAATATATTTTTAGTCCTTGGTAGTCTATTTTTCTATGGATTTTGGAATTTAATCTATATCCCATTGCTACTTGGCTCTATCTTAATTAACTACATAATAGCTAAGAGAATTTTAACGCCGAATTTGAGCTGGTGGGGGGGGGTAAAGCTCGCTTTAATTTTTGGCATAATATTTAATCTTGGATTACTTGGATTTTTCAAATATACAGATTTTTTCTTAGAAAATTTCAATCTTTTTAGCCAAATTTTAAATTTAAACTTCAATATTCCTTTACCACATATAGTCTTGCCTTTAGCAATCTCATTTTTTACCTTTCAGCAGATTGCGTTTTTAACAGATTGCTATAAAAAGGTAGATACTAATGATTTACAAGAGGGAAGTAAAAATATTGATTTTATAGATTACTGCTTATTTGTCAGCTTCTTTCCACAGCTAATTGCTGGGCCAATAGTCCATCACAAGGAGATGATGCCGCAATTTAAAGCAAATGAAACTATCAAGATTGAGCTTATAGCTAAAGGGGTTTTTATATTCTGTATTGGAATATTTAAAAAGATATTTATCGCAGATAGCTTTGCTAAGTGGGCTAATGCTGGTTTTGGCTATGTTGAAAATGGTGGAATTTTAAATATTGTAGAGTCGTGGGTAACCTCGCTTTCATATACATTTCAGTTATATTTTGATTTTAGTGGGTATTGTGATATGGCTATTGGACTTGGGCTTATGTTTGGCATTATCTTGCCTATGAATTTTAACTCTCCATATAAATCATTGAGTATAACTGAATTTTGGCGTAGATGGCACATAACTCTTGGTAGATTTTTAAAAGATTATCTATATATACCACTTGGGGGAAATAAATTTGGCAAGATTTTAACACTTAGAAATCTCTTTATAGTAGCATTTTTAAGCGGAATTTGGCATGGTTCTGGCTGGGGATTTGTGATTTGGGGAACGCTTCATGGCTTAGCTATGGTAATCCATAGGATTTACTCATATTATAGTAGCTCATTTAAATTTATTAATTTTAGAGTGTATAAGGTTTTTTGCTGGTTTATAACATTTAATTTTTTAAATATAACTTGGATATTTTTTAGAAGTCAAAACTTAGATGGGGCTTTAAATTTACTTAAAGGAATGTTTGGAATTGTCTGGATAGAACTACCACAAAAGCTTAGATTTCCTTTTATTTTAGAGCATATTGGTGGTAGAAATGATACTATTATATATCTAATACTTGCATTTATCATAACCTTAATATTCAAAAATAGCATTGAGATGCTAAATTCATTTAAGC